>JBGPUU010000150.1:0-2255 GCA_041491305.1 Candidatus Methanoperedens sp. | reverse complement strand
TTAATCTCCTCCATCCCCGCATCCGTCTTAAAAGAAATCCCTGAAAAATGCGTGCGTGAAGCCCGAAAACCCTTCTCTCTCAATGCCAGAATAAGCTCATCCGTACGCATCGCCGTAATCCCGAGCGACTTGCAAAGCTTATGGTAATCGTAATGCATCGGGATATCAAGCTCATCCCTGCATGTGGCTATGAGTTTCAGAGCCTCCTTGAACCCGCGTTTTTCAAGCTCGCCGAGCAACTCCCCGCAAAAATCGCTGTCATGCAGCCTTCCGAGCCACAAAGGCCCGGCAAGCGACGTGGTATGCCCGCACACAGGGCATTTCTCTTCCAAATGCACTGCCAGCCCGTGCTTCCATTCCCTTGCGCCGCAGCCAAAGCAGTGCGATATGAACCCCATATTTTTCAAACATTCATCCGCCTCGTTGATTCCTTTTTTAACCGCTGCAAAAAGCCTGACATAATGTGCCGAGGCGTATGATAAAAGAGGAGTCATTGCTTTATCATGCTTCGCCAGAGTCCTCGCAACAGCGCCCATGAGGATGCGGACTCCCATTTCGGGATAATACTCGGTCTTAAGGGGCACAGCGGCATAGTTCCTGATTCCCGCTTTCTTGTGAGCGCCGCAAAGGGGCGCAGTATCAGTGGCTGTAATGCACAGGAGGCGCTTTGTCGAGCGGCATGCTGCGTCCAAAAACGGCGCCGGGCTTCCGAAGGGGTCAAGGTCGATTATGTCAAAGCTGTCATCCAGCATTACGACGTTGGCGTTTCTTTTTATTGCTGTGCAGTTTGTGAGGTTGTTGAGTTCGATATTTTTGTTGATTAATTCAAAGGATGTATCTTCCCAATCGCTCATCGTGATTCTGAGCCCGACCTCCTTTGCGATGCGAAGTCCCCGGATTCCCGAGGCCGAGAGGGCATCAAGGTATGTGTATTCGGGATTATTTTTTGAGTAACATGCTATTGCCGCCACTGCAACATCCCGGTTCATCCGCATTGCTGGATTGTAGAATACTGCTACCGAAGAAGGGGGGAAATTCGAATCTTCATCCGGCACCGGCACCTCAACACTTGTTATACCTTCAATGATGATTTTGGTGAGCATTGGAGTGCCACATTTAGCATGAATAGTTTATAAGTTATTTGTATGATGTGGATGTAGAAAATTGTAAAAGTTGGAGCCTTCAATCAGTCTTTAATAACACATCATAACTTTATATATTTTTAAAACATATTCTTATATTAATATGGATACGACCAGCGATTTCACGATTCACAATGGCAAGCTTACGATTCTTGCGGCCTTCGGGCATGGCGGGGAACTGGATAAAACCCAGTTAAAGATGTTAATAGGTGGAGAGGTAATTGCCGAAAGATGGAATAAACCAATAGAAATTGAAAAAACAGAAGGCATGACTGTTATTGCCGCAGGCAGTGAAAAAATTACCTGCAATACAAACATGTATACCGACATTTTTGCCGCAGGGGTATCAATACTGCGGACAGAAATCGAGATCCGGGATAAGATATCATTGAATGATATCCTGATAGCCCTTCATTCAAACACCATTATCGTGGAAGGAATTGACTACCAGGCATATGCAAATAAGAGAATAAAGGAAATACGTGAGAAAATCAATCCAAAAAAAACGGTGGCATATTATCCTGATATTAAAAAATTCACATTTCTGAAAATTAAAGATTTTACTCCCCAGCTCGACCAGAAAAGCCTGAGAGAGCAATACGGAGAGATAATCGCACGTTTCCTTTCAGGTGAAACGCCTATCCGTGCGCTTCACAGCAAGGAAATCATGGAAAAGACTGCAAATGACCTCTCGTATTACGATGAAGACTTGTTTCTTGCCACGACCGAGGGGGCTTTTGTTATTGGCTGCGACGGTTATATCAACGAACTTCGCGAATTACTGGAACTTGCCATATCGCTTTTGCTTTTGTTCCAGATATATGACAGGAAGATAGATGTTGAAATATCTAACGCTTTTGACGCCTTGAAAAAACTTAACAGTTCAAGATATTATATTATAACACAGGCGCCAAGAAAACTTGAAAAATCACTATTTACAGTTAGTGAAATCGGGCTTGTAATCCTTGATGATATTAAAGACCTGATGAACCCTCACAAAATTACAAATGATTGGTATTACCAGTCTTTCTATCAGAACATGCTGGAAACGCTCAAAGTACGGGACTTTGGAAAATTAGTGCAGGAAAAGATAGATTCTCTCCAGGATCTCTA
>JBGPUU010000149.1:0-2541 GCA_041491305.1 Candidatus Methanoperedens sp. | reverse complement strand
GCTCATCAAGGAACTGCGCCCCCGTCTTCTGGATGCCAAAATTGCAAAAATATACCAGCATTCAGCAGATGAAATCAGGATAGGGCTTCACATTTTCAAGGAAGGGAGAACAAATCTTGTTATCGAAGCCGGAAGACGCCTGCATCTTACAAAAAATCCTGAAACCGCCCCGAAGTTCCCGCAGTCTTTCCCGATGCTGCTTCGAAAACACCTGACCGGCGGTAGGATAACCGAAATCACGCAATATGATTTTGACAGGATAATCGAGATGCACATCCAGCGCGGCGAGGATAAAACGATTCTTCTTATCGAACTTTTCTCAAGAGGCAATATTGTGCTCCTGAATTTTGAAAAAAAGATTATCCTTCCCCTAAAATCCATCAGTTTCAGGGACAGGAAAGTCAGGGGCGGTGAACCCTATGAGCTTCCGGCGCCGCAGCTTTCCCCTGTTACGGCCACGGCGGATGAGCTTGCGGAAATGTTCTCACATTCTGATTCTGATATTGTCAGGACGCTTGCGACAAGAATGAATATGGGGGGGCAGTATGCCGAGGAACTTTGCCAGCGAGGCGGTATTGACAAGAACACACCTGCAAAGCAATTTAGCGATGTCGCTGCGGTGCAAAAAGCGCTCTCTGAAGTTTTCATGCCGCTTCTTACCGACCTGAAACCCCACATTGTCTTAAAAGACGGAAAACCAGTTGATGTACTGCCGTTTGAGTTGTCACAATACGGGAAAAACGAAAAGAAATACTTTAGCACTTTTAATGATGCGCTTGATGAGTATTTCAGCCCGCAAATTGAGAAAAAAGGCGAATTAAAAGAAGAAAATAATGTTGGGGAAAAAACCGGAAAACCCGGGTTGTATGAGTACCGCATGCAAAAACAGGTGCTTGCGCTTGAAAAGTTCAGGGAAGATGAAGGAAAACTGGTACGTAAAGGTGAATTGGTATATGCGCATTACCAGATGTGCGATGGGATTCTGAAAACGATAAGGGATGCCAGGGATAAGGGATATTCCTGGGAAGAAATAAAGAGCAAATTAAAGAGTTCGGATAAACCAGAAGCACGGGCGATAAAATCCATCGATACCGGCAGGGGGATAATCACTGTGACGCTTGATAATCAAGATGTTGACCTAGATATCAGGCTTTCAGTGCCCCAGAATTCGCAGGTCTATTACGATAAATCAAAAAAACTGGCCTCGAAGATCAAAGGTGCGCTTACTGCTATTGAAGGAACAAAAAAATTATCAGAAAAGGAAGAGGTGCCCCAGGTCAGGAAAAAGCAGGAAAAACTAAAACAAAAGTATTATGAGCAGTTCAGGTGGTTCATATCTTCTGATGGCTTCCTTGTTATCGGGGGCAGGGACGCCCAGAGTAACGAGGATATCGTGAAGAAATACCTTGAGAAACGGGATATTTTCTTCCATGCCCATGTGTCAGGCTCCCCGTCTGTTGTTATAAAAACAGAAGGAAAAGAAGTTCCAGAAACCACACTCACCGAGGCTGCGCAGTTTACAGTCTCTTACTCGGGCATCTGGAAATCCGGGCAGGCGAGCGGGGACTGCTACTGGGTTCTGCCGGAGCAGGTTTCAAAGACGCCTGAATCGGGTGAGTACGTGGCAAAAGGGGCTTTTGTGATACGCGGGAAACGTAATTATTACAAAGATGTTATGCTCGGCACGGCGCTCGGTCTTGTTCTGAATGAGGAACAAAGACTGGTAGGAGGACCGCTGAGCGCGGTAAAAAGCAGGGCGCAGTTCGTTATGGAGATAGAACCGGGAGAGTTTGAGCAGAATGACCTGTCAAAGAAGATTTACAGGATGCTGAATGAAAAATTCAAGGACATGAAGCTTATCAAGACGATTGCATCGCCGGATAAAATTGCGATGTTTTTGCCTGCGGGTGGGTCGAGGGTGAAGGAGTGAGGATTATCTCTTTTTAGCTTCAAGAGCCTATTGCATCATCCAGATCATATAAAAATGCTTCCAGTTCTTTTGCCGGTATACGCGCTCCCGCTGCAAATGGATGACCTCCTCCTGTCCCGCCATGAAGTGGCGCCACACGACGCAGTACTGTATTTAAATCCACATCACCGTTACGCTTGCGGATGCTTATATCATACACCTGTTTATGCGACCTGAACTCGCATGATACGCCCACATTCGCATTCCCGTAAGAAGCAGCGTATATCGCAGCTTTAGACATATATCCGTTAATATCCAGGACATAAGCAAGGTTTCTTAATTTCACTACTTTATGCTTCACCTGGTCCTTTATTTCCTCTTCGTTTCTTGAGGCGATAACAGCCGAATCAAGAAGCCCGTCAATTTCGGGAGGAGGTATATCCCCGGAAAGCGCATCCAATATCCTCCTTTTATAATCATAATCCCTGCCTGCATAGGTTATTCCCTGGATTAATGTCCCGGCATAGAAATACAGCGTTCTCTCATCCCAGTCCCGCTCCCATTTTTTTATGAGAGGCGTCTCGCTGAAATCACCTATGGCTCCGTAAATTGCCACCCTTCTCATATCCCTG
>JBGPUU010000148.1:0-2595 GCA_041491305.1 Candidatus Methanoperedens sp. | reverse complement strand
CATTATGCTGACTGCCATAAAGGAATATGTCTTTGTTTTAAGACACATAAAGTAGAAAAACATCATTTACTTAAATTACTTATATCAAAATCAATGTCAATGTCAATGCCACTACCTATATTATTTCCTGTCGATTACAATAAACCAAAGCAAATAAAAATAAATATGCTAATATTGCCTCCAGAAGAAAATGAAAAAATACTGAATTTTTATAGAAGAAAACATCAAGATTGGAAATATGAAGAAGAACATAGAAAAATTATATTTGATAAATTTGGGCATGAAAAAGGTTTTACTGTAAAGTATAGAAAAGAAGATTTGGAAGGCATTATTTTTGGTTTAAAAGCCAAACGAAAAGAAATTGAAGTAATTATTAATATTATCAGCATTTACTATTTGAGGCAAGGCATAAAAGTTAACTTTTATAGTACTCATGAGATTCAAGGGGAGTTCGCAATTGAAGTTAAAAAAATAAATGATATTAGCGAATACTTAAAAACATTAAGTTGATTTCTAACCAAAAACATTATTGACCCTCTTGGATTTTTAATATCGGAAAATCCATCCTGATATCAACAGTTTATTATTTTACAATAGACAAGCCGACGGAAAGATATTCGAAGAACGACCCGACAAAAGGATATATGGGGACTTTGTTGAGTTGTTCTACACTTAATAATAAACAAAGACGAATGATCTATGACTCTAAGCAAGCCTTCCGTTTCACATTCGGCTTTATTCTATATTAGCTTAGCTTAAATCTTTTTTCCTGCATCCTCAAAAGATTTCCCAGCGTAAACCAGGTCGTATATATTATCTGCAATGTCGCTCATGCCCGCACGCACCTGCTTCATCGAATCCCTGTCCCTGATAGTAACCGTACCGTCCTCAAGCGTCTGGTAATCCACAGTTATCGAGTACGGCGTGCCTATCTCATCGTTCCTGCGGTAGCGCCTGCCTATGGTTCCCGAATCATCGAAAGCCACAAGAATCCCGGCTTTTCTAAGTTTGGCGATAATCTCATTTCTAGGTTTTATCAATTCCTCACGCGAAAGAAGCGGCAGCACCGCAGCCTGCACCGGCGCAACCTCAGGCGGCAGGCGAAGCACTATTCTCTTCTCTTCCTCCTCTATTCCTTCTTCTTTTCCTGCCTCTTCTTCAAAATATGAATGTTCAAGAACAGAATACATTATCCTGTCAATCCCGAATGATGGTTCAATCACATGCGGTATGATATTTTCACCATGAACTTCCTCGGTTATGCTTTCAAATTTTACAGCGTCCTTCCCGATTTCAATCCGCTCGCCATCGATTGTTAATTCAATCACGTCGCCTGAAAGCTCTCCGGCTTTTAAAGCTTTTAATGCATTTGCGATTTTCCCTGCTTTTCCCTTGAACTTCGGGCCGAGAATCCCCATATCCGGTTTGACAACGAAACGCTCGATTTTTTTAGGGACATCGTAGGAAACATACACCGATAATTCCTTCTCGCTCTGTTTTGCATGGGCTTTCAGGTCATAATCGGTCCTGTCCGCAATACCCACAACTTCCACCCAGCCGAACCTGTCGCTTAATATTTCCGCATCCCAGCAATCGGCAGCGTAATGAGCCATCTCGTCCTTCATGTGCTGCCTGAAACGCAATTTTTCTGGCGATACACCGACCCGGATGAGGAACCGGCATGTCATGGCAAGACAGTATGCAAGGAATTCATGGGCTATTATGCCGTTTTTGACTGCGTTGCCTAACGAAATTTTTTGCATTTCGCCTGCTGCCTGCCCTTCCTGCGAATAAAGATTCAATTCAATATTTTCAATTTCTTTAAATTTCGGATGCGTCTTGTCCCTCGGGTCAATGAATATTTCAGCTTCGGCCTGCGTGAACTCGCGCAGCCTTATCACGCCCTGGCGCGGTGAGATTTCATTGCGGTATGCTTTTCCTATCTGCGTCGCGCCGAAGGGCAGGTGGTCGCGGTAGAATTTAAGGAGGCGCGGGAAATCCACAAACATCCCCTGCGCGGTTTCAGGCCTGAGGTAGCCGGCGCGTTTTCCGCCCGGGCCGATTGAGGTTTTAAACATCAGATTGAACTCATAGACCTTGCCGAGCCTGCCGCCGCATTCGGGGCATTTTATATTGTTTTTGCCGATGACTTCGGTCAGTTCGTCCGCGCTCAATGTGTCCGGGTTTTCCACAACATCCTGGACAAGATGGTCAGCCCTGAAGGCTTCTTTGCACTTCTGGCATTCGGTAAGCGGGTCTGAGAATCCGCCGACGTGCCCGGATGCAATAAAAATGTCCTCTATTCCGATGGTGGGCACCTCTATCTCATAATATCCTTCGTTAATCACGAATATGTCCCGCCAGATATTCTCAACGCGCCGTTTCAGCATGGCGCCAAGGGGGCCGTAATCATAAAAACCCGCTGTGCCGCCGTATAACTCAAATGAATTCCAGATAAATCCCCGGCGCTTTGCAAGTTCAAGCACCTGTTCGTATTTGTCAGCCATGTATATCGATGGCTTAATACATGTTTTAGATTATTATACTTTCTCGGCTTACAGTATCTTTTTGCTTCTCAATCACTTTTGTATCACT
>JBGPUU010000147.1:0-2899 GCA_041491305.1 Candidatus Methanoperedens sp. | reverse complement strand
GCCTTAAAAGGGGCGACGTTATATTTTCTTGAAAGAATCCGGCAAAGCGCGGTCACAAGTATGCTTTTTCCAACATGGGAACCTGTCCCCATGACCATGAGGTTCTTTGTCATCGTGCTTCCCTCAAGCGCCTGTAAGCTGCGCATACACATGCCGTCAGGACAAACACCATTGCGCCCGTGCCTGTACTGTCTGAAATATAACCGTATGCGGTCTTCCATCCTTCGGCGTATGGCCTGAAGCCGTAATCAAATGTCCAGGATAAATTATTAGTCTGGCTCATCATGAGGCTTGCATCCACAAACGCCATCCCGTTGTATACCGGATAAAAAAGGACGACTCCGCCGGCGAACATATCAAGCAGCACATGAGATGCGATATAAGCAGAGGCAATCAGGAAAATCGCTCTGTATTTCACGATTAATAACCCGAACAGCGCAAGGATTAAGGGAATAAACATATTGTGCAAAAGCGCCCTGTGCTGGATGGCAAACGTATCAAAATCAGGAAGCAGGGCAAGCGGCAGCAGGAGAAAGACATACTTTTGATTCTCTTTCCTGCTGACAATCAACAGGGCAAGCAGGGGGACAATTAAGTGTACCGGCCAATCAGGCATGTTATTCGATTTTATCCACTCTTGTTACCCGCAATAAGGCATTAAGAGGAACACCTGAAATATCATCAATACCTTTTTTATCTATCAATACTGCAATTGCAACCGGTTTGGCACCAAGTCCTTCTAGCACGGCCACGGCTTCTTTGAGTGTCGTCCCTGATGTGACCACATCGTCTATCAAAATACAATTCTTGCCCTCTACACTTGCGAAGTTCTGGCTGATAGTGCCTTTAGTTTCTTTTGATTCAGGCTCCCAGCGTTGTTTATTGGGATGAAACGTGGTAAATTCGCATCCGAGTTCATCTGCTGCCAGGTTTGCAAGCGGTATTCCCGAAAGTGCAACCCCGACAACCACTTCTATTTCCTGTTCTGTCTCCCCGAGGCAGTCAAGTATCATGTCCACAAGCGCGCCTGCTATCAGCCTCTGCCTGTAAGAGCTTCTTCCGATGTTGCTCCAGTCAATGTAAATATCCTTGGGTGCTGCAGTGGAGTCTCCTTTTTTCGCATGGACAAGGAGCCATGTGGCAGTCTCGCGCGAAATATTGAGTTCATCAGCAATCTGACCTGTTAAAAGCCCCGCTGCCTGAAGTTCAATGGCTTTTCGGGTTAGTTCATCGATTGTTTTCATAAAATCACCGGGATAGCAATACTTCTTTTTCTTTGTATTTAATACGTTACGATAAAACTATCATTTCCCGAAATAAGTTCCTCAGTCTTAACTTCTTTTATCTTTTGTACTGTTTTCATAAAATTCACCAACCAAATGCCTTAAAAGCAAACCCGAGCCAGACCTCTGGAGGCATCTTCTGGATGAATGCCTGATTAGGCGTTTCTGCTCTTCTTAAATTCAAAGATCCATGAGGGCGATTATTGTACCACTCGATCATTTTATCCAGACTTTCAAATCTTGCCCTATGGTTCTTGTAAAAATCGTGAAACTTCTCCTGTTTTCCGTTAGTTTGCGGATGATTTACACCACATAAGATGTGCTTGATATCCTTATCCTTGAGATAAATTTCAAATGAGTGATATGCATTACCGTTTTTATCACGTTTATTTGCATAGAATTGAGTGCCATGATCAGATATTACCGACCCTATGGGGTAAAGATGTTCATTTTTTATTCTGGCTTCATCCATGATATTCAATGTATTCTCACCTGTGGCGTTATCGAATTCACCCCCCGCTAACAGTTTTCGAGATGCATCATCTAAAATAGTGCATAGCTGCTTTCCATTGATCTTGCTCTCATGCCAATCAATATGAACCGCTGATAGTGAATGCTTCCTTTCGTATCTTATCCAGGGCTTCCTTCGTTTTTGCTTGCTCTCTTGTTCCTTGGCAAATCCGAATTCAAGCATAATTTTGTGTATTGTATTGTGAGGTATTCTTATTTTGCATCGTGCAAAAATCGTTTTTTCCTGATACAATGCATTTTGCCTGAACATTTCATATTCCTGCTTGACAATTTCCTTCCATTCTTTTGGAACTTCCTTCTTTGGTCTTCCCAGGTTGACACCTATCGCGGGTACAGAGCCTGTTGATTTGTATATTTTATAGATATGCCTGAACCATCTTGGTGTGATGCCGAGATACTTGGCGGCCAATTCCTGAGAAATGCTTCCTGAATCATAATCATTCAAATATACTTTTACTTTCCGCTTGTTCCTGATTTTTACCACATATATACATTTATTTAGAATGAGGAAGTTTTTTTGGGAAAAGATAACGTTACGATAAAACCGCAATGGTTATAACATAAAAACTTTATTAAAAAAACGAATGGCAAAAAAGAAGAAGCAAAAGCTCCCTGAGAAAAAATCAAACCTGACTCTGGTATATGCAGGAGTGGCAGTGGTTGTTGTTGCGGCGCTGGTATTATTTTTGCTCTCCACCTCACAGGAGAACCCTCTAACAACCCGAGAACGTGCGACGCTAAATTTTTCCACTACGTATGAGCCCGGCAAGGTTAAAATCACCGAGTTCATGAAATTCGACTGCCCTCATTGCTATGACCTGCACAACGAACTGCCCCAGCTTCTGGAAAAATATGGCAATAATGTCACGATAACATATGTTCCGATAATATTCCCCGGGCAATCAACCAAGAGCATAGAAGCTTATATCATCGCGGAGCAGATGGGGAAAGGCAAGGAGATGCAGGATGCCTTGTTTAATGAGGCTCATGTTGAAATGTTAAATAGAGAGGTAATTGGATCAAATTTGAAGGTGATGGAGAGCGTGCCGACTCTGGAAAGCGTAGCAGCGAGCATAGGACTTGGC
>JBGPUU010000146.1:0-3031 GCA_041491305.1 Candidatus Methanoperedens sp. | reverse complement strand
TTTTTTACTGCCGATAGCATTAAAAAAATGATCCAGTCTGGATTTACCTGCTTTTTTATAATTCCTAATCGTCAGGATAATCCTGCGATAATTTCATATCTAACTTCTGCTTTTATTGCCATTCATGACAGGACGTTCGATTGATATCGCATTGACAAGAGTAGAAGCAGGGGACAATACTGAAATAGTCCATGAAAACGTATGCACTCTTTTAACAGAGCCTGACCTGAATTTCAATTATGCCACAACTGAAGACCTGGCAAACTGGGGATTCTCTGAAGGATGTTTTAGCTGCCTTTTAATGGATAATAAGAAGGATGTTATCATACAGGTCATTACCACGTACCGGGACGGTGAAGGGGCGAACAGGGCTTATAATGCGGATGCGGATTATTTAAAGAAGAACAAATACGGAAGGCTTGTAAAAACAAAAACTATCGGTGAGTCCTCGTTGATGCTCAAGAAAAAGGATACCGACGGCATTACCTATAACCTCCTGTTTTTGAAAAACAATGTCTTTGCTGCAGTGAGCGCGAAATATAAGAAAGAAAAACCCGAAAATTTAGACCATATTACCGGGCTTGCAGAAAAAATAGCGGGAAAGATAAACTAAAACTCGATTATACGAACATCCCGGCTACTTCCTCTTTTGTCTCCTTGATTATAACCTTGTTATAGGCATCCTTAAAATCCTGCGTGGTAACAGCCCTGCCTTTGCGCCTGATAACGAACATACCAGCCTCGGTAACGATGGCTTTCAGGTCTGCGCCGCTTAACCCTTTGGTCATTTCCACAAACTCATCAAGGTCAACATTTTCAAGTTTCATGTTCCGGGTGTGTATCCTGAGTATTTCTTTCCGTCCCTCGGCATCTGGCATCGGTATCTCGATTATCCTGTCAAACCTGCCCGGGCGCAGAAGTGCAGGGTCAAGAAGGTCGATACGGTTTGTGGCTGCAACGATTTTCACATCTCCCCTCGCATCAAAACCGTCAAGTTCGGCAAGAAGCTGGACCATTGTCCTGTTCACTTCGGAAGAACCTGTCGTTCCGTCATAGGTTCGCCTGCTTCCCACGGCGTCTATCTCATCAATGAAAACGATACTCGGGGCTTTTTCCCTCGCCAGGTCAAAAACATCCCTGACAAGTCTTGCGCCTTCGCCTATGTATTTCTGTACAAGCTCGCTCCCGCTCATCCTTATAAAAGTCGCTTTGGCACGGTGTGCCACGGCTTTAGCTATAAGCGTCTTTCCTGTTCCCGGCGGGCCGTAAAGCAGGATTCCGTGGGGAGGTTCTACGCCCACATCAATAAAAAGCTGGGGGTTTGTAAGCGGAAGCTCGAGTGTTTCGATCACTTCCTCGATTTGCTTATGCAGGCCGCCAATCATATTGTAATCGATATCCGGGCTTTCAATCAATTCCATTACGCGCGCCCTGACATCAAATGATTTTGATAATACCCTGACGATGGCAAGGTTGCCTGTAACTGCAACACGCGCACCGGCTTCTATCTCCTTCATCATCTCATCCGGAACCTTCGTTACGATTTCCTGGTTGCTGCCGTGCTGCCGCAAAAGCGCCATATCGTCAAACAATTCCACCACACTGCAAATAAACAATGGCGGCTTCTTCATTTGTTCCATCTGCTTCTGGTAATCCTGGACCGCCTGGATGTATTTGTTGTTCATGACAGCGGCTTCAAGAAGCCTTGAATGCATATCTTTTATCTGGGTTTTCAGCATTTCAATGGTTTCCCGCAATTCTTTTATCTCAATCTCATCGTCTTGTTTTATTGTGCCGCCGGTTATTGGAGTCTTTGCAATCGCATCTTCCATAAATGATATACAGTGGGCTAATAGCATATATATTTTAGGTGCATAGATTTATTATCTTTTAGCTAAATTAATCCGCCCATGAAGATGATTGCTTTTGTAGGAATGCCAGCATCAGGAAAATCCGAAGCTGCAACGATTTCCAGATTATTGGGGATTCCTGTCATCAATATGGGCGACATCGTGAGGGAGGAAACGGCAAGAAGGGGTTTACCCCCTACAGGTGAGAATATCGGCGGCACTGGAACAGCACTCCGGCAGGAGGAGGGCATGGACGCCATTGCAAAACGCTGTGTTCCACGTATAGCCGGCCTTGATTCCCCGGTTGCAGTGATTGACGGCATCCGGAACATAGATGAGGTGAATTATTTTAAATCGCAATTCGGGAGCGATTTTAAACTCATAGCAATCCATTCACCGTTTGAAGTCAGGTTTGAACGGGTGAAAAAACGCGCACGTTCGGACGATACGGTGAACATCGACGAATTAAAAAAACGTGATGAACGCGAAAAAGGCTGGGGATTGGATAAGGCAATAGAAAAGGCGGATATTGTCATAATGAATACGGGCCCTATTGAAAAATTCCAAAAACAGATTAAAGAATTGCTGGCAAAAATATGAAAATAAAAGTTCGAGTTTCAGCGCTTGTGCATCCCACTGAAATCGAGGAAAAAGTCAGGGAAGCCATAAATAATTTATTCCTTGTTGAACTCCAGATCCGGGATTTTGGAACGCCGCAGCTTTACGGCGAGGGCGACCTTGAAAGCCTGAGGCTGCTTCACCGCCGGTTAAGAGAAGAGCGGATTCTTGACACAGCGCGCCGTATCCTGATAACCGGAATTTCCGGGGACACCACACAATTCAGGTTAAATAAACAGGTCGCTTTTGCAGGTAAATTGAATTTTCCGGCAGGCGAAGAAACCCTCGGGTCAATATATGTTGAGATTTCAGCCGGGGATGATGATTCACTCCTTCGGATTATCAACTGGCTGGCGCCGGAAACCATTGATGGCAAACCTGTGGAGGAGATTGAGCTGTAATGGGTTTTTCCGAATATTCAGCAGCAAGGGAATATCTGGGAATTATCGGAAATCCAGTAATAACGTATATTCTTATATTGTCACTTTTCCTGGGTTTTTTATCAATTTTATATTTATGGAAGCAAAAAGATAACTATTATGATATTTTAATAAAATGTTTGT
>JBGPUU010000145.1:0-3124 GCA_041491305.1 Candidatus Methanoperedens sp. | reverse complement strand
GGGGCAATTAAAAGGCAAAATATTCCTAAAACTAATAAGAAGGATTTGATTGTGCTGAAATCCTTTTCGTTCTTATACTTCCATAACATAAAGATTATGAATACAAATAAAAGCAAAATTGTAAAGTAATGAGAATAAAAGCTCAGAACGATAGAAAAAAGAAAAAATGCTTTATTTGAATTAGTAGGTTTCTGTTCCATTTTTAATAAAAAATAAACGGAAAGTAATGAAAGAGGAATGAATAATGAGTAATACAAAGCGAACTGGGAAAAAATTATTGCAGTAGATGAAATTGATAATAAAAATGCACTTATAAGTGCTTCATTTTTACTGTAAACAATAAGACCGATTTTGTATATAATATAAACCGAAAGAACTCCTAAAATTACAGAAAGAGACCTGACAATAATTTCACTTTTTCCAATTTTAAGCCAAAAATGTAAAACTGCGAAATATAATGGGGGCAGTGTATTACCCCATGAGAATATACTTTTTCCAGCCATCTGTATGTTAACAGTCTCGTCCAGCCACAAACTCTTTGAACCTAAGTTTATCAATCTGAGTATAAGCGCTAAAAAAAGTATGCACAACAGAGCAGTATTACCACGAGTTAACTTAATAGACGGCATGAATTGTAACTCCATTTTTATGGCATATTAATCTACCGATGAGTATTATCCTGTGTGCCCGAAACTTTTGACTAAAATAAAAGCCATGATAAGTGTTAGTTTGCTATTATTTTTACAAATTATTTATAGTTATATTATTATTTTTTAGTTTTCTCCAATAAATATTAATATAGCGGAAGTTAATTGTTATTCAGGGGTAATATGAACCGGGGAAAGATGTCCGAAATATACAATAGCATCCTTCTGGATTTGAAACAGGTCGAGGGAGTAAAAATGCTGGCGCTGGCCGGGCGGGATGGTTTCCTCATCGGCGAACAAACAAATAACGATATGGAGTTGTTTACTCTCATGTCGGCAACCATGTTAAGGGCCGCGGAAAAGTTAACAAACAGTCTTGAGAAAGTAAGCCCCAACCGTGTGATAGTTGATTATGAAGGGGGAAAACTTATAACCGCCGCTGCAGGCCAAAAAGCGCTGATTTCTGTGTTGACAACAAAAGATGCGAGTATTGAGCCTATAATTAATGAACTTGAGAAAACGGCCAGCAGGATAAAAGAGATACTTTAATCGTATAATCCGGATTCCAATGTGGCCATGAGATAAAAGTTAAGTCCAGAAGATATGTATTAAGAGCATGTCTGTTTCAATAGCTCTTGCAGGAAAACCAAATTCAGGGAAATCAACATTTTTCAAAGCAGTGACCCTTGCAAATGTTGAGATTGCAAATTATCCTTTTACCACCATTGATGCCAACCACGGCGTTGCGTATGTGCGTGCAACCTGTCCGTGCAGGGAATTAAAACTCGATTGCGGGAATTGCAGGGATGGCGTGCGTTTTGTACCTATAGAAATGATTGATGTCGCGGGACTTGTCCCGGATGCCCATAAGGGGCGCGGGCTTGGCAATGAATTTCTTGACAACCTCAGGCAGGCAAAGGCAATTATTCATGTCATAGACGCGTCGGGCGGAACGGATATTGAAGGAAACCCTGTGCCTGTTGGTTCACATGACCCGCTGGGCGATATAGAATTCCTTGAGCATGAGATTACGATGTGGATGTTCGGGATTTTAAAGCGCAACTGGGAAAGACTTTCCCGCAAGGTTCAGGCCGAGGGGTTGAAATTGGAGGAGACAATCGCAGGGCAGCTTGAGGGTGCGGGAATCACAGACGGTCATGTGAAAACTGTACTGACCAGGCTGAAACTCCCGCGCGATAAACCCCAGATGTGGACTGATGAACAGATTATCGGGCTTTCAGACATGTTAAGGGCTGAAAGTAAACCCCTGATAATCGCTGCAAATAAAATTGATGCTGCATCACAGGAGAATATTGAGCATCTTGTGAAGGCCGGCGCAATACCCGTGAGCGCGGCAGCGGAAGTGGCGCTTCGCATGGCTGATAAAGGAGGGGCGATAAAATACATACCTGGAGATGCAGATTTTGTTGAATCGCCGAACCTGACTGATGCCCAGAAAGAGGGTCTTCAGAAAATACGTCTCGTGATGAAGAAAAATAACGGTACAGGTATCCAGAAGTGCATTAATGAAACGGTTTTCAAGCTCCTTGATCTTGTAGTGGTTTATCCGGTTGAGGATGAGAACAGGTTCACTGATAAGATGGGCAGGATTCTCCCTGATGCATTTCTCCTGAAAAAAGGAAGTACGCCGAAAGACCTTGCTTTTATGGTTCACACCGATATCGGGAAGGGTTTTCTATATGCCGTGGATGCTCGCACCAAGATGAGGCTGGGGGATAAGTACGAGTTGAAGAATGGGGATATTGTGAAGATTGTGGCTGTGAAGTAAAAAAGTAGGCAGATTTTGCCTAAAGATTTAAATCGTATCAACGCAATTCATAATATTACATGGCAAAAACGAATGACAAGTACCTCTATTCTGAGACAGCAGCCGTGCAGGACCTTTACACCCGCAAGATAGTGCAGTTATCCCCTTCTGTGAAACTCGTTTTCAAAGTGCTTGAATACAGGGGGCTCATGACGCAAAAAGAACTCGTTGCTGAAAGTTACCTTCCACCGAGGACGGTGCGATATGCGTTGTCGAGGTTAAAAAAAGAAGGTATCCTTGAAGAGCGCCTCTATTATAAGGATGCGCGCCAGTGTCTCTATGGTGTGAAAAGCCCGCAGCACGATGAGCTGTTATCTAATTTCGCATGCGGAATAGTATAGTTTATATTTGTTAAGATTGACTTTGAGCGCATGGACAGAGGCAATTTCAGGGAGATAGTTCATCTTGTAGCATCTTTAGTTGTGCTGACTATCGCATTTTCATATCCCAGTACCGGCATGGAAGCTCTCGGGATAGCTGCTATTGGAGTTGGTTCCGGGTTCCTCCTGCATGAACTTGCCCATAAATTCACAGCCCAGAAGTACGGGTATGTGGCAGACTACGAGGCGAGTCCAATGGGGCTTCTCATGGCAATCGGTCTTTCAGTTCTCACAAAAGGAAGTTTTGTATTTGCAGCGCCTGGTGCGGT
>JBGPUU010000144.1:0-3199 GCA_041491305.1 Candidatus Methanoperedens sp. | reverse complement strand
CGCCCCTGCTACTGCCCTGGCAGCCATGATATTGTTATGCTGCGCTTCTCTTCCTTTTGTTCTTTGACTGCCTTCTCTTAGAATATAGATTTGCTGTCCTGCTAATTGTCCTGCCATAACTAACCTCCATCTCGATCGCGACCTGATCTTCAACCTTCGTGCCAGGCACGAAAATCACAAAGCTCTGGATGCTTAAAAGGGATTCAAGCCCGGGCGGGAACGAATTCCATAGTTCCGCACATGGCATTACCCATGATTGGTATTTCTATATCATACCAAACTTACGAGATTACCACGCAGGTTTAGATAATGATTACCCGGTTTACTCTCCATTTTATATGTATAACATTAATGGCATTTATAAATTTTGGTCATCAGAACTGATGCTCCTCATATAAACTATTTGGATATGGCAAAGCTTGAGACTAAACTGGCTCTCAGACCCACATCATTTCTTCTTGGGAGATTCTTTCCGTATTTCTGAGATTTCAGATTTCAGTTCCAGGACTTTTTTTTCTAGTTTTTCCACTCGCTCTGTTAAAAAAGCCTGCTTTTGCTCTATACGTTCATCAAAGTGCCTTTGGATGATATTATTAATTCTGCCCATTTCCATTCCCATATCAATAGATGGTTAGTATCTATCAAATACCTTGGCCATTATGGAGTATTAACATGTGATCTTGGGCGCATGAGTTATCCTTGCACCGCTGCACCGTGCCAAGCACAAAAGTATATTTAATCCATGCAATCTATATTTAAGGAGGTTAGATGTATGGACCTATTCTGGACAGTCCTATTAAATTTATCCTTTAATGAGCGTCCCTATTACATTATTATTAAGTGCGGTTTTCAATTTTCCCGGACAATTGCCATTTATTATCTCGCAATCCATTTTATTTTCCATGAGAAAATGCGCAAGATAGGCATCCAAGCATGTCTCTTTCCCCACGAGTTGCGACGCTTCAAGTTCCTTTTTCAGTACCCCGTCCAGGTATATTCCATCCACATCAGTGGCTTTTATGAACCTGGCCCCAAGCTTTTGCGCAACCCATGCTGCAATCGTGTCTGAGGTCACATCCCAGGTATGGGGAAGTTCATCTTTCGTTTTCAGGAGATTGTAAGGAAGAAGAATATATGCGCCTTTTCCATGGACATTAAGGTTGTCAATGAGTTTCGCTTCATTCCCGTTGCCCAGATAATAGCCATACTGCTCCATCGCAAGAACAGCCATCCAGTGGGCGGTTTCCTCAGTGGCGTTGATTTTCCGCACGGTATCTGCAAAGATTGAGCCGCCGGGAACTATCAGGATTGTCTCGTCTTCGGATTTTGAATATTCAATTATCTCCCTGACGAGCTCCCTTCCTTTCTGAATCAGGCTCCCGCCAATCTTTATGACTATCATGCTTTTTACATAAACTGCAGTATTTAAATATGTATGGCATGATATAGCCAGCAAATGAGAACCATAGACTGGGATTATGAAAAGAACAATATTATCATGATCGACCAGACCCTTTTGCCTGCGGAATACAGGATAATCGAATGCAGCACAATAGATTCTTTATGTGAAGCCATAATATCCCTCAGGGTACGGGGCGCTCCAGCCCTTGGCGCTGCCGGAGGTTTTGGCGTGGCTCTTTCCGCATTCAGAAGTAATGCCACTTCTTTTGACGCTTTAATTAAAAATATCGAAAACGCAGGTAAAACCCTGGTTGCCACAAGACCCACGGCAGTAAACCTGTCATGGGGCGTGAAACGTGTCATCAGGGCAGTGGAAGATGCCAGGAACATTAAGGAAGCGAGGATGTTCGCTCTTGACGAGGCAAAAGCAATTGCGGATGAGGATGTAAAGAAGAATATGCAGCTTGGCGAATATGGTGCGTCCTTGCTTGAGGATGGGGATACTGTGATGACGCATTGCAATGCCGGAAGGCTTGCCTGCGTGGATTGGGGAACGGCGCTCGGGGTTATCCGCTCAGCCCGCGCCGATGGAAAGGACATAAAGGTAATCTCATGCGAGACGCGCCCGTTAAACCAGGGTAGCAGGCTGACTGCATGGGAACTCATGGAAGATAAGATTCCCGTGACGCTGATCACTGACAGCATGTCGGGTCATGTGATGAGAAAAGGCATGGTTGACAAGGTCATTGTGGGAGCCGACAGGATAACACAGGATGCGGTATTTAATAAAATCGGGACTTATACCCATTCTATTGTGGCAAAAGAGCACGGGATACCGTTCTATGTGGCTGCGCCAGTCTCGACATTTGACTTTGAGAGACTTGAAGATGAGGTCGAAATAGAAATCAGGAAACCGCAGGAATTAAGGTTTTTCGGGAACCGCCAGATTGCGCCTCTTGATGTAGATGTGTATAATCCTGCTTTTGATGCAACCCCGATGGAAAATGTAACCGGCATAATCACGGAAAATGGTGTATTTTATCCTCCTTTCCTGATTGACGAAGTTAAAATCAGAATCTAATTCTTTTTTGTGGTATTTTTAAACACCAGGATATAACCTAAATTGGCCTTAATTTCCGTATTTTTTCGCATCCAATCCCGGAGCATTGCAAGTTCATCCGGCTTTATAGCCATGGCATCTGTCGAAATTATAACGTAAGTATTGTTTCGATACGAAAGGTTTGACAATGCATCGAAAGATGAATACTCCAGCACATTAGTTCTGTTTTCAGAATAATAATAACTGAATGGTACTATATTATACCCGGGAATTAATACAATATTACTTCCATCTTCTGCATTCGTTTCTAAGAATTTTGCAGTGCTTCTCCAATCATAATTCTCAGATTTATAATACATATCCAAAATCGGATAACTTGATATCGTAATCACTAATAGCACTAATACGATAGCCAATGAATTTAATCCTGTTAACTTATTCCTAATATTTGATGGACTTTTCCGTCTTTCTGCAATTGCCACAATTCCACGGGAAGTTATTAAAAGTAACGCAGGTAAAACAAATACGATATAGCGGATTTGCAGATTTGAAATAATATTAGCTAAAATTGCTGCAGATGCTATTGGAATAAATAACCATGCCAAGAGGAATATTGTGCTCTTTTTAGAAACGGTGAAAGATGAAAAAACACCATATAAAAACAATCCAAGTATTATATAAAAAAGGACACTATCCTTTTCGTAATATTCATTTATGATAAGGTAAGTGAAAATCTCT
>JBGPUU010000143.1:0-3247 GCA_041491305.1 Candidatus Methanoperedens sp. | reverse complement strand
CCCGAAGTCTCTCATACCGAGCGGGGAAACGACCTTCTCAGGAACTTTTTTGATGTTTGCCTGAACTACCGGCCAACTGCATGACTGCATAACCCAGTAAAGCAAAGAATGCTCCCGCTACCATAACTGCCTTGAAACCATAATATTGAAGGATAATACCGCCTACAAGCGAACCTATTATTGTTGCAAATGCAATCGATGTGTTGAGCAATCCTGCTGCAGCGCCTTTTTCCTCGTTTGTTTCAATCAGCTCACGCATTGAACCAACGTACAGGAAGGAATAGGAAAAGGCAATCAATATCATGCCCGGAACAGCCTGGTAGTAAATCGTGAGCGGTATTAGCGCAATAAAAGCGGCGGCTGAGAGCAAATCCCCGGCATGAATGAGATATGCGGTTTTATAACTGTCAAGCCTTCTCATGATGAAAAATTGCAGTGTCGGATTTATTGTATAAATTATCCCGACCCAGAATGGATTTGCCCCAAGGCTCACAAGGTATAGGGGAAAAACCACCCATACATTATTTGCCCCAATTTGCCGCAGGAAAAACCCGAAATATATATTCCAGTTTTTTTTCAGGATATCTTTGGAAAAATAATCCGCTTTCTTTTTTGTACGTATTCCTGTATCTTGCGTAACTGGCAGCGTCAATGTGATTAAGAAGGACGCGGCAAACAACAAAGATGCGATTGAAAAAATCTGCCAGTAAACTGCAATCATTCCTGCAAGCAGATTTCCCACAGCCCATCCCAGGGGCATGAAAGAGCTGAACTTCCCGATGCTGCGCCTTAAGTTGTAAACATAGAGCATAAGCACGGCGGGATAAATCCCAACGCTAAACCCTGTAAGGGCGCGAATTACAGCAAGGCTGAGCGGATCGTATGCAAAAACCTGAAGAAAAAAAGTCACGGCTGCGCTAGCGAAACCCGCATACAACAGCGTCTTTGGCGGATACGAATCCGCTGCCCTGCTGAAGATATATGTTGAAATGAATAGCGCTGCGCCGTAAACTGCCCCAATTATACCAATCTCCGTACCCGATGCGCCCATGTTCTGTGCAAGTACTGGTATGAAAAGGCTTGACATCATCACAGCAGTGTTGATAAAAAGCTGGATAGCGTTTAGTCTCATCAGGAGTCTTATGAAAAGATATGTATTTAAGGAATACAGGTTGAAGTATGGTAAACCATGACCTCTCTTGACTGGACAGAAAAATACCGCCCGCAGGCACTTCCTGAGGTAGTGGGTCATAATAAGGCAGTTGAGGAGCTTAAAAAATGGGCAGAGACGTGGGTGCATGGAACGCCTGAGGCAAGAGCAGTTGTGCTTTACGGAAGGGCCGGAATAGGAAAAACCACGGCAGCCCATGCGCTTGCACACGATATGGGATGGGAAGTCATTGAATTGAATGCAAGCGACCAGCGCACTGCGGATATAATCGAAAAAGTGGCAGGTTCAGCTTCCCGCATGAGCACACTTGACGGGAGCAACGTGAAACGGCTCATCATAATGGATGAAGCCGATAATATCCATGGAACGGCAGACAGGGGGGGAGAGCGGGCAATTCTCGAACTGATAAAGAAAACCAGTCACCCCATTATTCTTATTGCAAATGAACTATATGAAATGTCAGCAGGATTGCGGGGCGCCTGCAAGCCAATCCAGTTCAATTCCGTGATGTCGCGTTCCATGATCCCGGCGCTTAAAAGAATTGCAGAAGCGGAAGGCGTTAAGTGCGGACTCGGGGTAATTGAGAAAATCGCGGAGAATGCAAATGGCGACCTTCGAAGCGCCATTAACGACCTGCAGGCAATCGCACAGGGAAAAACCACTCTGGAAATCAACGAGATAATCACAGGCGAGCGGGACAGCAAAGAGAATATCTTCAAGGTGCTTGTTAAGATTTTTAAGGGAACAAATATACGAGAAGCCCATGCTGCCACTTTCAATCTTGATGAGAACCCCGAGGATTTAATCCAGTGGGTTGATGAAAATCTCCCGGTTGAATACACGGGAGCAAATGACCTTGAAGAAGGATATCGTTATCTTGGGAAAGCTTCTGTTTTTTTGGGCAGGGTCAAAAGAAGGCAGAATTATAACATGTGGAGATATGCCGGCGTCCTCATGACTGCAGGGATAGTGGTTGCGCGGTCGCACCGTTATACCGGTTTTGTGAAGTACCAGCCGCCGTCGCTCTGGAGGAAACTCGGAGCCACAAAAGGCATGAGGATGGTCAGGGATTCAACTGCAAAGAAAATCGGGACATACTGCCATGTTTCTATGAGCTATACCCGCTCCCAGCTATTTCCGTTTTTCAGGATGATGATAAATGATGAGAAATCTGCTCCTCTTGTGGCTGCTTTGCTCGCACTTGAACCAGAGGAGATAGCTTTCCTGACCGAATCAAAATCCGTGACCAAAAAAATCCAGAAAATTTATGAGGAAGCTCTGGCTTTGAGGGAAACTGAGGTCGAGCATGAGGTTGAGGTATTCGGGGGATTTGGTAAGAAGAGTCTGGAAGCCGAAGTTGTGGAGGAAGATCCTGAAATGGAAGAAACTGAAGTGATGAAGGTTAAGAAAGAAGGGAAAAAAGAGGTTAAATCACAGAGTTCCCTGTTTGATTTTTGAATATATTCTGAAAGTAATGTATAAAATGGAAAGATATAAGTAATTATTATACATGGTTAATTAAACCTGATTATTATGAGCGATTACTCTAAAAACAATTTGATGCAGTATATTAAATCTAAGCCCGGGGATATAGAGATATGCGATGTGACGTTAAGGGACGGGGAGCAGACGCCAGGAGTGGCTTTTTCCAAAGAAGAGAAAATCGCAATCGCAGAAAAACTTGACAGCATCGGGATCGAAGTGATTGAAGCGGGATTCCCGGTTGTCTCGAAGGCCGAGGAAGCTACGGTGCGTGAGATTGCGCATCTCGGGCTTGATGCAAGGATATGCTGCCTCGCGCGTTCGGTTGCAAAGGATGTTGATGTTGCGCTCAAATGTGATGTTGATTTCGTGAGCATTTTTATTGCCACTTCTGATTTGCATCTGAAATACAAGTATCATAAAACGTTTGAAGAGGCAACGTCATGCGCTCTTGATGTGCTTGATTATGCAAAAGACCACGGTCTTACAGTGCGGTTTGCTGCCGAGGATGCAACACGGACGGACATGAGGGTCCTTAAGTCAATATTTAAGTCTGCAGAAGAACACGGCGCAGATTACGTCAGTATTGCAGAT
>JBGPUU010000142.1:0-3453 GCA_041491305.1 Candidatus Methanoperedens sp. | reverse complement strand
GCTTCATCGATAAATAAGTCTTTGGACTCAAGTATCAGGCAGTCCCCGGGAATAATATCTCCGCCGTTGAGGATAATAACATCCCCGGGCACAATTTTTTCGACCGGAATTTCTATCGGGCTTCCATCGCGCAGCACCATTGCTTTTATTTGTACGATAGCGAGCAACTTCTCTACTGCATTAGCCGCTCCCCGTTCCTGCCAGAATCCCAGGATGCCGCTTATGAAGACAATTGCAAGGATAATGAAAACGTCAACATGTTCATGCAGGAAAAATGACAACCCTGCTGCAAAGAGAAGGATGAGGGTAATGGGGCTTTTGAATTGACTAAGAAAAAGCGCAAGTGAGTCCGATCTTTTCCTGGGCGCCAGGAGATTGGAGCCATAACGTGCGAGCCGCTGACGAGCTTCATCGCCGGTAATGCCCTGCGGTGTTGTTTGAAGCCGCGCAAGCAGTTCGACGGCAGGGAGGCTCCAGAATGCCAGAGGGGTTTGATTCTTTGGATCTATCTTTTTAGAATTTTGCATAGTTGCGTGTGAGTATAAGGTAAATTTGATATTATTAATTTATTTTTGGTTAACATAACTATATAGCTTTCCGAAAGGATTACATTCTTAGAGGTAAAAATATGTTTTTAAAAGAAGATTGTAGCGATTTTGGATATTTAAAGAATGATATTACTGAAATTGGAGTAGGGGAAAGAAGATTTTTGGATATTCCTAATTGTGGGATACATAAAATGTCTCTATGCGGATGTTCTGAAACCTGCTCATATTATCAGAAAATTCACTGAAAATCTTTGCGGCTCAGCGATGAATAATATCGCACCACCACAAATGCGCTGTAAGCATTCACAAGAATATATTTGAAAAATCAGGTTCAACTAAATCCTTTTTAAAACGTCTTTCTGGGGTGTTTATCTTCTTCAACTATGGGTAGTAGCCTCTTTTTTGTCTTGTCTGCTCATAAATCCCGAAGGTTATGGTTAAAGAGAGCCCCGGGAGGGAATTGAACCCTCGACCTCGTCCTTACCAAGGACGCGCTATACCTCTAAGCCACCGAGGCGCTATTGATTTCTGCCGGGATATATTTAAGCGGGCCCGGAGGGATTCGAACCCTCGACATCCGGGTTAGAAGCCCGGCGCTATATCCAGGCTAAGCCACGAGCCCAGCGCGGAACTCCAACATGTTTTGTTTATTTAAAAAGCTTTGTGAATCAAACACCATATTCTTTTTTCAGGGCTTCGATTTCAGGCAGTAATATATAATCCAGAGAAGTGCCCTTCGCTTCTCTTATCTGCATTACCTTGATAAGCCCGGAATATTTTCCACCTGCCAGACCATCCGCAATAAGCGCAGCCCCCTGTGCAGCTTCTTTAACATTTTTCACATCAAAACCCCCAAGTCTTCTTACAGGCGCAACTTCTATTCGCCTTTTTAATTCATCAAAAAGCCCCATGACCCTTGAAATCCTGCCCGAAACAAGGATTTCATCAGGTTTAACCGATGCTGTTAGCGCGAGGACATTTTTGGTTGCACCTTCAAGATATGAATTCAAAGCATCCCTATGTTCCATCAATTTTTCAGGTGTTTTTGCAAGAGTCTCAACTCCCCCTCTGAATATGAGTTCTTTATCAAATCCCCCCAGAAGATAAGCAAGCTCTGCGTCCATGCTGCCAAGGGAAAGAAAACCAATATTACCAGAGCTTCCACCGATACCATCCACGATTATTCCGTTCTTTACTGCAATTGCTGCAGTATATCCGAATCCCATTTCAAGTAATATGAAACATGTTTCACTGTAACTCTTTTCGCACCTCAATGCCTGGTCCCGAATCCCAAGCGCGGCGCAGCATAGTTTATCAGCCGTACCCATATCGATTTTATTTAATTTGCGATAATCAGGGACAGTGGGGAGATGAATCACGCCGGGAATGAAAAAGACGGGCAGTCCATTTTGTTTCATCCGGTTAATCGATGCACGCATCCCGAGGTTACTTTTCCTGTCTTCTTTTTTAATAAGCGACATAAGGAACAATTCCCTATCTCCTATGTCTTTGATACTGGTAACGGGAATGCCAAATCCGGATGGCCCCACCACGACTTCGGCTCCGGTTTCTTTAATAATATCAGAGAGCAATCCGGGGTCTTTGATGATATCCACGGTAGGTATCGAAGTATCAAGGATTACCGCATCATCTTCCAGACCGCAAAAATCAAAACTTTTCGTGCCCGGGTCTATGCCGATTACTCTGACCATATCCCCAATTTATCATACAAGCTCTTTAAGGTTTATGTTTTTGCGGCGTATTGGTTGGATAAGAGCATAGTTTTTTATTATCTTCTGCTATTATAAAACAGGATAATATGCAGGCAGAAGAATACGATAAAGTCAGGGTGGAAAGTAAAGGCGTCAGCTATGAAGGGGTCATGATGCCTTCACAGACTGAAAGCATAGTCTTGAAATTAAAAAATGGTTACAATATCGGGCTTGAGCGCGAATCTGCATCCATTACACTGCTTGAGAAAAAAGAAGAGAAAAAACCACACAGTGAACCAGTTAGCGCCGCGAAAAAAAAAGGAAAGCTGCCCAACGTCTCCATCCTTTCCACAGGCGGCACAATTGCCAGTAAGATTGATTACCGCACGGGAGCAGTGACTTCGCAATTCTCGGCAGACGATATCCTGCGAGCAATCCCCGAACTTGAAGAAATAGCAAATTATAACTGCCGCATGATTTACAGCATCCTCAGCGAGAACATGCGCCCTTCCTACTGGGTGGAACTTGCGCGCGCCGTATATGAGGAAATCAAAAACGGCGCCGACGGCATAATTATTACACACGGCACCGATACCATGATGTACACGGCTGCTGCTCTCTCGTTCATGATCGAAACGCCTGTTCCTATTGTGCTTGTCGGCTCACAGCGAAGCGCAGACAGGCCAAGCAGCGACAATGCCATGAACGCTATATGCGCTGCGGCGGTGGCCACAAGCGACATTGCCGAGGTATGCGTGGTGATGCACGGCTCTACCAGTGACGATTTCTGCTATATCCACAGGGGAACAAAGGTACGGAAAATGCACACTTCGCGCCGCGACGCATTCCAGTCAATCAATGCCAAACCAATAGGCAGGGTCGAGTACCCATCGCGTGAGATAAAAACATTGACTTCGCACGTTAAGCGGGGCGAAAAAAAACTGGCGATACATGATAAGCTTGAATCCAAATGCGCCCTTTTAAAATACGTTACAGGCGCAAGCAGTGAATCTCTTTTATTCCATTCTGGCTCGGGTTATAAAGGCATTGTTGTTGAAGGCACTGGTCTCGGGCACGTTTCAACAGAATGGGTTCCGGTTATCAAATCAACAGCAGATGCCGGGATACCGGTTGTCATAACCTCGCAATGCATCAGCGGGAGGGTATGCGACCGCGTTTACGATACAGGCAGG
>JBGPUU010000141.1:0-3611 GCA_041491305.1 Candidatus Methanoperedens sp. | reverse complement strand
TGTCTTGGTTGTCCTGCTTGTATTATACCACAGCGTATTCTCCTGGATATCTCTTCCAGAAAGTGCCTGTGATATAACTAGACTTTCAGTCTTTTTGTCGTCCTTCAGATCATACCAGAATCCTGCAAAATTCAAAGCATCCCAGCTTGAATTAATTAAATTGCCCGTTATATTATAGGTTGTGGCATTGGGATAACTTTGGGTTGGATCATTGTAGACTTCACCGCGTATTTCCACGCCAGTTGCCTGTATTACTGCACCCGCAGGTAATGCTACTACTAATAACATTAACGCTGCTAATGCAATTGTTATTCTTTTATTCATTATTCTTTACCTCCATATTTTTATATGGTTTAATTTTCTCCTTCGAGATGCCGTTTTCACGGCTGTTTGATGAACCCAAGGATAGTATCTATCCCTTTTTGACGGGTTCATCAAAGAGTGATAGTAATTAAAGACGGAACGTTTATTCCATCGCCATCGCTAAACCGCCATTTTCCTGCACACTGGCAGGTCAAGGACGATTCATCACCCTCTATTAATCCCGTCATGGATTACATTTCGTTTATAGTAAGTACCCTTATTAATCTTTTGTGGTCAAAATATGAATGCATGGGCACAATTGACGATTCGGAATTCACTTATTGTCGAATTGTGATGTATTTTCAGGATAAAATTAAATAAAAATAGAAAAATGCATTATTTCTCCATCCTCTGTCCCTTTCTTGTGCTATCCATCATTTATCTTATCCGGCCTATTCTATATTGAAACTAAAATATCCTTTGTCATCCTGACCGTTTCTGTGGGGCTTTTTGCAACAAGGATGCCTGCTTTTTCAAAAGCTGCTATTTTTTCAAGAGCTGTACCTGTCCCTAAGGAGGCAATTGCACCGGCATGACCCATTGTTTTTCCGGGTGGCGCAGAAACACCAACAATATAACCTATAACAGGTTTACTCATCTGTTTTATGAATCCGATAGAATCCTCTTCCGCTGTCCCACCTATCTCACCCACCAGTACAACTGCATGAGTTTTCGGGTCTTTTTCGAAGAGTTCTAATATTTCTATGAATGATGTCCCGTTCACAGGATCTCCTCCGATACCTACTGATGTGGATTGTCCGATTCCATTTCTTGATAAAAGGTCTATAATCTCATAAGTAAGCGTACCGCTTCTTGATACCAGTCCGACATTCCCCTGCAGGTGAATGGAATTTGGCATTATGCCTGCTTTAGATTCCCCCGGTGTTGTAATCCCCGGGCAATTCGGACCGATAAGCCTTGACGACGAGCCTTCAAGGTAAGAGCATACACGCATCATATCATGCACAGGTATGCCTTCTGTTATACATACAATCAATTCAATTCCGCTGTCTATGGCTTCAAAAATAGCATCCGCCGCGAATCTTGGAGGGACAAAAATTACTGAGGCATTAGGGTTTGTCTTTCCAATAGCCTCGGAAACCGAGTCAAATACCGGAATATTATATACCTCGCTGCCGCCTTTTCCAGGCGTGACACCTCCAACAACATTGGTCCCGAATTCCTGCATCTGTTTTGCCTGGAATGACCCCTCGTGTCCAGTAATCCCCTGAACTAAAATCCTGGTTTCCTTATTTATTAGAATTCCCAATTTTAACCACCACCGATGCTGCTTCTTCGCTTGATGATGTCAGAGTCATTTTATGTTTTTCCAGCATCATCCGCCCTTCATTCTCGTTTGTCCCTGCAAGCCTGATTACAAGCGGTACTTTTATTTCCGGAATTACATCGATAATCCCACGGGCGACCTCATCGCATTTTGTGAGACCGCCAAAAATGTTAATGATTATAGCTTTTACCTTTTTATTAGATGAGACTATCCCGAGAGCAATTTTTATTTGTTCTTCATTTGCCCCGGCTCTTAAATCCATGAAATTGGCAGGCTCGCCTCCATATTGTTTAATCATGTCAAGCGTTGCCATAGCAAGACCTGCGCCATTTACAATGCACCCGATATCCCCATCAAGTCCCACATAGCTCATGCCGTTTTTCTTTGCAGTTTCTTCAAAAGATCCTGTTTCTTCCTCCCTGAAATCCTGCCTGAAGAGGGCATTGTCATCTATAACCATCTTGGCGTCCAGTGCAAAAATTCCATCCTGTGTATCTGCAAGAGGGTTGATTTCGGCAAGCGTGCAATCATAAGCTAAAAAAACACGGTATAATTTTTTTATTATATCGGCAGTCGCCAACGATTTATCCTTATTGAGTGAATTTGCAAGCATTCTTGCCTGGTAATCATGCATCCCTGTGAGGGGATTGATGCGTATTTTCACAATTTTCTGAGGAGAAGTCTTTGCAATCTCTTCAATATCGATGCCGCCTTCAGGGCTGGCCATTACAAGCGGGCATTTTGCGGCTCTATCTATGGTAATACCGATATACATTTCCTTATCCGGCTTTTTGCATTCCTCGACAAGGACCTTATTCACAGGAAATCCCTTGATGGACATGCCCAGAATCCGCTGTGCACTCCGGTACGCCTCGTTCGGAGTTGATGCTGTTGCTATGCCGCCGGCTTTTCCGCGTCCCCCGATCATAACCTGCCCTTTGATAACAACTGTTCCAAGTTTTCCGGCTAAATTTTCCGCATCGCCGGGGTTTGATACAAGACTGCCTTCCGGGACAGGGATATTGTTTCTCCTGAAAATTTCCTTGGCATCATATTCATATATTTTCATTACTAACTCCACTTTCTAAAATATACACCATCTTATTTATGACTTATCAAAAGTAATTTAAATAAGTATCTACATTTGTAGCACTAACCAAGGAGCGTCCTGATTTTGCCATCTCATTTATTATCCCTCTCAGATTTATCATACGCTGATATTATCAATTTACTTGATACCGCATCCGATTTAAAGGAAAAAAGGGTGCGGGGGAAAATGTCGGAGGCAGCAGAATCCAGGACGCTTGCCATGCTTTTTGAAAAATCTTCGACCCGCACGAGGGTATCATTCGAAGTGGCGATGACTGAACTTGGCGGGCATGCGATATACCTTAATTATAAAGATATCCAGCTCGGGCGCGGTGAATCTGTCGCGGATACAGCGCGTGTCATGTCGCGCTACGTCCATGCGATTATGGCGCGGGTGTATAAACATGAGACTCTTATCGAATTATCAAAAAACTCAACAGTGCCGGTTATCAACGGTTTATCTGACCTGGAACACCCATGCCAGCTCCTTGCCGACCTTCTCACGATACGCGAATACAAAGGTAAATTCAAAGGGCTTAATTTTTCATGGATAGGCGATGGGAATAATGTCTGCAATTCAGCAATTCTTGCGTGTGCGCTTACTGGCATGAAAATGACTGTGGCATGCCCTGAAGGATATGAGCCGAACAAGGAAATTGTAGGAAAATCAAAAGAACTCGGAGGAGTTGTCAATATTATCCGTGATCCAATGAAAGCTGCAAGGAATGCAGATATCCTCTCGACAGATGTCTGGGTTTCCATGGGTGATGAGGAAGAATATGACCAGAGATTGCATGACTTCAGGCCATACCAGATCAACAGCAAGCTTTTAGAACAAGCTAAGCATGATGTGATGGTACTGCACTGTCTT
>JBGPUU010000140.1:0-3870 GCA_041491305.1 Candidatus Methanoperedens sp. | reverse complement strand
TTTAATAGCCTTATTTCTCGGATATATTTTTGTTTTTTACTTTGTAAAACTTCCCTCCACGCACGGAGAGATTATCCCGCCTTCCGAACAGGGAATATCCCTTTACGAATTCTTAAAACAAACATTGGGCATACCTGATATTGCAGGAGCGGTTCTGGGTTCCATTTGTTCCCTTGCCCCTTTGATTTTTAAGCAGAGGATCCGGGCGTTAATGAGAAAAATTAACCGGGTTTACTGAGTTTCAAAATAGCTGCGGCAATATCCCCTTTTGATTCCCGAAGTGCATTCCTGGCGTCGGTCTCATTCGTTTTTGCCTGTTCCATCACAAGCTTTACATCTTCATCCGGTATTTTGATTTCGCGGATGACTTCCTGCGGGGTTCCAATTATCTGGTAGGTCTTCATACCCCTGGCGTCCATTATCGAAACCTCGGCATCCTTAAAAATAATATCCTTCTGCTGTGTGCGGATAATCACCTCTTCGACATTTTCTATCTCAGTTACGTCAATCCCCATTTGCTTCATCATCGAAGCCATTTTTCGGGGATTTATGCCCCTGCCAAGACCCGGGAACATTCAGCTCACCCGCAACTGCTGCATCCCGAACCGCATTTTGCCGCATTGGGATTATCTATGACAAAACCATTCCCATATTCATTATCGATGTAATCGATTTTGAATTCATCGATATCATCCTGAATGTCTTTATTGAAGAATATTTTTATACCATTACTTTCCGAAACAACATCTTCGTCTTTTGGGGATTTTTCAAGTGTCAGGCCATACTGTATTCCGCTGCAGCCAAAACCGGCTGCGAATATGCGTAATCCGTGGTCAGTCTTTTTTTCTTTTTCAAGCAATTGTTTTAATTCTGCTGCTGCAGCCTCTGTAATCTCTATCATTTGCTTCTCCTTTTTCTCTCTATGTTTTGGGTATATATAAAAATGTGGTATCAATCATGTTTTTTATTGCAAAAAAAGACTTAAATACTAACAAAACGAGTTAATGGCGGAGGCTGATTATGACTCGTGAAGAATTATTGGAAAAAGTAAAGACATCACGCCCATCCGTGACTGTTGTGGGCCTGGGTGGTGCTGGCTGCAATATCGTAACATGGATAGCTGACAAGAAACTCGCCGGCGGTAAAATAATCGGTGCTAATACGGATGCTTCGCATCTTAGCACAATGACAAGGGCAGATAAAATTATCCTGCTCGGTGAGAAACTGTGCAAAGGACACGGCTGCGGCGGGTTCCCTGAAAGAGGGGCTGAAGCTGCAAAGGAGAATTTAGCAGAAATAAAGGAAGATTTAAAAGATACCAATCTCCTGTTCTTAGTAGCAGGGCTCGGGGGAGGCTCGGGCACAGGCGCAATCCCGGTTTTTGCAGGCGTTGGAAGAGAGGCTGGCGCACTCACAGTAGCATGCGTTACAATTCCATTCACAATCGAAATGACAAGACGCGAAAAGGCACGCGAAGCCATAAGGTCACTTGCAGAGAACTGTGATTCAATAGTTGTCATTGATAACTCAAAACTCAGGGAAGTGGCAGGCAACCTGCCCCTTAAGGACGCACTTGCCGTGGCGAATGCACTTGTAGGTTCTTTTGTCAAGAACGTGACCGATACAATAACCCAGCCAAGCCTTATTAACCTTGATTATGCCGACCTTCGCGCCATAATGGAACGCGGAGGGATTGCCTCGATAGGAATTGGTGAAGGCGATGGAGCAAACCGTGTGGAGAAAGCGGTTTCGCAGGCGTTATCGACCCCTCTGCTTGATATAACAGATGTATCGTCAGCATATGGTGTCCTTATACACATCGTCGGAGGCGAAGACCTGACGCTGGAAGAGGTAGCCGTCGTAGGAGAACAGATAATGGATAAGGTTCCGAACACGAAGCGTGTTATATGGGGAGCAAAGGTTGACCCGATGCTTACCGGTGCAGTGCGCGTGATGGCTGTGCTGACAGGCGTAACATGCCCGTTCCTGACCGGAGTAGCAAAACCCGCACCTGTCATACCGCAGGAAGTAGTTAAACCGATAAGAAAAGCAATGGAAGCCTTAGCAGAATCCTACCCGCGTGAAACAATTTCAAGGGCCGCTGTATTCAGTAAAGAAAAGTAGGATTTGATTCCTGCTTTTTTACCTTTTTTATCAGAGACATTCAAACAACATTTTAGCTTCCGCTTGTTGTTGATTTTTATCTCAATATATGGATTTATTAGAATGAGGAGTTATTCGGGGATAGATATCCCAAAATTTCATCTCGCAAGATTTAAATAAGGGAAACACCCTTCCGCTTCCGAGCGTTTTTGAGAGAACGCGAAAAAACTGTTACAATGCAGGAGAAGAAACGTGAAAAAATAGACACCGTCTTCTTCAAAAACCCAACTTGGAGGAAATATGAATCTTAGACAACCAAATGCGAATGAAGCGACGCAGACCTTTAATCGCTCAAAAAGTGTATCCCCGATGTCAGGGATATGCACCCGGTGTATAGATGGTTGCCGCGGCAACTGTGAAATCTTCAAATCCTCATTCAGGGGACGTGAAGTGATTTATCCCGGACCTTTTGGAAATATAACCGCAGGCGCAGATAAAAATTACCCGGTTGATTACTCCCATTTGAACATACAGGGCTACGCTGTTGGAGCATGGGGATTACCTGAAGGGGAAGAGCCCAATCCTGACACAGCGATATTCCCGAGAGTTAACACAGAAACCGAATACGGCTGGGATAAGAAAGTCCGCATGAAAGTGCCGATTTTCACAGGCGCTCTCGGCTCCACCGAAATCGCACGGAAGAACTGGGAACATTTCGCAGCGGGCGCTGCAATCTCAGGTATCACCCTGGTATGCGGTGAGAACGTGTGCGGCATTGACCCCGGACTTGTGCTTGACAGCAACAAGAAGATTAAGAGCTCACCTGAAATGGACCGCAGGATAAACACTTACAAGAAATATCATGAAGGTTTTGGTGAAATCCTCGTCCAGATGAACGTGGAAGATACAAGGCTCGGCGTTGCCGAATACGTTTCATCAAAACATGACCTCGACACAATCGAACTTAAATGGGGACAGGGCGCAAAATGCATAGGCGGCGAAATAAAAGTCAACAGCATAGAGAGAGCGGTTGAACTTAAGAAACGAGGATACATCGTTACACCCGACCCGACAGACCCTGCAATAAAGATTGCATACAAGGAAGGAGCTATAAAGGAATTTGAGCGGCACTCAAGGCTTGGATTTGTCACAAAAGATGGATTCATGGATGAGGTAGACCGCCTGCGTGACCTTGGTTTCAAGAGAGTCACCTTGAAGACTGGCGCTTATTCCATGGTGGAAGCTGCAATGGCAATAAAATACTGCTCCGAAGCAAAGATTGACCTTTTGACATGCGACGGCGCGCCCGGCGGAACCGGCATGAGCCCCTGGCCTATGATGGAAGAATGGGGAATCCCGACATTCTATTTCCAGTCGCTGATGTACGAGTTCGCAGAAAAGCTGAGCAAGAAAGGCATGAGAGTTCCCGACCTTGCAATGGCGGGCGGATTCTCAAGCGAGGACGGCGTGTACAAGGCACTGGCAATGGGTTCACCGTACTTCAAAGCAGTATGCATGGGAAGAGCATTGATGATACCAGGCTTCGTGGGTAAGAATATCGGCAACTGGATAAAGGATGGCGATCTGCCAAAGACGGTTTCCGAGTTCGGAAGCAGGCCTGAGGAAATATTCGTATGCTATGAAGAGCTTGCCCAGAAATACGGGAATGACATGAAGAATCTCCCGCTGGGAGCTGTAGGCATTTACACCTATGCCCAGAAATTCAGGACAGGATTACAGCAGCTTATGGCAGGTTCCCGAAGGTTC
>JBGPUU010000139.1:0-3914 GCA_041491305.1 Candidatus Methanoperedens sp. | reverse complement strand
CGCAAGACTTGTCAGGGATGTTTTTGACCTTGCGCGGGAAAAAGCCCCGAGCATCGTTTTCATCGACGAGATAGACGCAGTGGGAAGCAGGCGAACCTATGACGGCACGACAGGTTCTTCTGAAGTGAACAGGACAATGGTCCAGCTTCTTGCCGAGCTTGACGGTTTTGATGCGAGGGGAGAAGTGAAAATCGTTGCAGCCACCAACCGTATCGACCTTCTTGACCCGGCGCTTTTGCGTCCGGGCAGGTTTGACAGGATAATCGAGATACCGATGCCTGATTCCGAAGGACGGAAAGAAATACTCAGGATACACACCCGCAACATGAAACTTGAAAATGTTGACCTTGACGAGTTTGTGGAAATGACCAAAGGGTTAAGCGGCGCAGACCTGAAAGCCATCGTTACCGAGGCTGGTATGTTCGTTATCAGGCGGAAGGGCAGGGCTGTTACCACGCAGGATTTTAAGGACGCCTATAACAAGGTGATAATCAAGGAAACGAAAGAAGAAGTAGCCGGGATGTTCGTATAACCGATTTTTAGTTTATCTTTCCCGCTATTTTTTCCGCAATGCCTGTTATATGGTCTAAATTTTCGGCTTTTTCTTTCTTATATTTCGCGCTCACCGCAGCAAAGACATTGTTTTTCAAAAACAGCAGGTTATAGGTAATGCCGTCGGTATCCTTTTTCTTGAGCATTAACGAGGATTCACCAATAGTTTTTGTTTTTACAGGTCTTCCGTATTTGTTCTTGTTTAAATAATCCACATCAGCATTATAAGCCCTGCTCGCCCCCTCACTATCCCGGTACGTGGTAATAACCTGTATGATAACATCCTTCTTATCCATTAAAAAACTGCTAAAACATCCTTCCGAAAATCCCCAGTTTGCCAGATCTTCAGTTGTGGCATAATTGAAATTCAGGTCAGGCTCTGTTAAAAGAGTGCATACGTTTTCATAGACCATATCAGTATTATCCCCTGCTTCTACTCGTGTCAATGCGATATCAATCGAACGTCCTGTCATGAATGTCAATAAAAGCAGAAGTTGGATATGAAATTATCGCAGGATTATCCTGCCGATTAGGAATTATAAAAAGCAGGTAAATCCAGATTGGATCATTTTTTTGATGCTATCGGCAGTAAAAAAGTAAAGGTGCTGCCTTCACCGTACCTGCTTTCAACTGTGATTTTACCCCCGTGCAGTTCCACAAGCTGCTTTGTTATGGCAAGTCCTAAACCTGTGCCCCCGTATTTTCTTGAAATTCCCGAATCAAGCTGCTCGAACTTCTGGAAGAGCTTCGGGATATCTTCTTCTTTTATCCCGATTCCTGTATCAGAAATTGAAATTTTTACCATGTCGCCTTCTTTTTTTGCTGATACCGTAATAATCCCGCCCTCTTCCTTGCAGAATTTAAGGGCATTGTTGAGCAGGTTGAAAAGTATCTGCTTGAATTTCTGCCTGTCAGCTTCAATAACCCCAAGATGAGAATCGAGTTTTTTTTTCAGGAACACATTGCGCGAGGAAGCCTTTTCTTTCATAAGGCTTAAACTCTCGTTTATGATTTCCGGCACCGACACGCTCTCAATGACCAATTCCAGTTTTCCAGCTTCTATCTTGGCAAGGTCAAGGGTGTTATTGATGAGGTCGAGCAGATGTTTACCGTTTGTAAGAATCCCGTCAACGTAGAACTCCTGTTTTTCATTCAATTTCCCCTGGTTCTTTTCCTTAAGCAGTATCGAATAGCCAATGACAGATGTTAGAGGGGTTCGCAGTTCATGGCTCATTATAGTCAGGAAATCTGACCTGGCTTTGTTTGAATACGTGAGGCGTTCATTTTCAATCACGATTTCTTCAAATTTTTTGCGCTCTGTAATATCCTCAATGGCGAGGAGTATCATTTCAGTGCCCTCATGGAAAAACGAGCGGGCATTGAGCAACAAAGTCCTTTTCCCGATAATCGGAAACTCGTGCTCAACCTCTAAGTCAGTAATTTCTGTTTTACCTGGAATTATCTTTTTCAGCGGCTCTTGAAGCTTTGGGAGTTCGTAAAGCAGCAGATCCGCGGTATTTTCTATCGAAACTTTGAAAGTCCTGAAAAAGGCGTGATTTGCAGTCTTCACTTTCAGGTGATTATCCAGAATTACAAGAGGTACCGGTGCTGTATCCAGGATATTCTCGGCATATGCGCGGGCATTCTCAGCTGCATTCTGAGCCCGGATGTGGTCGGTCATGTCCGTTAGCGAGAGTACAAGCCTGTCAACTTTGCCTGTGGCATCCTTAATTGGAACAAGCGTCCAGTCCCAGTAGGTGGCATCTCTCCATAGTTGGGCCTTGAACTTCACAGACTTTCCCGTATCCCTGACACTCTCAAATATCACCAGGTTTTCAGGGCTGGGGAAAAGCTCAAAATAGTTTTTGCCTGTAAGTTCCTCCTTCTTGTGCCCTGAGCCTTCTGCGAATGCCGAATTCACCCTGATGAAATTAAAATTTGAGTCGAGGTAGGCAAGATGTGTCACGGTATTTTCCATGATTGTCTGGAGATTATCACGCTCCTCTTTTAGCTTCATCGCTAAATTTTGCGTCTGCTTCTGCCTTTTATTTATTTCATCGCTCAGGCGCAGGCGTTCTTTTTCAGCATGTTTGCTCCCTGTTATATCCCTGAGTATTCCTGATAAGCCGATGATTTTCCCGTCTATGTTTGTTATCGGAGAGATGGTCAAACTCACATTAACCCTGCTTCCGTCCTTGCGCAGGCGAATTGTCTCAATCCCTGTAATGTTTTTGCCAGCTAAAGATTCACTTAGCATCCTTCTCCTTGCTGCCTGCATATCCCTGGGAAGTATCAGCTCATCGAATTGCTTTCCTTTCGCTTCCCTGGCTTTCCATCCAAATATTCTCTCTGCGCTCTGATTCCATGAGGTAACTTTGTCATCAAGGTCGACTGTAATGATTGCATCACCGGCGCCGTCGAATAGGTTGCGGTATTTTACCTCGCTCTCCAGGAGCACCTCTTCAATCTGCTTGCGTTCGGTGATATCCAAAAATACATTAGTTAGCAGAGTCTTCCCTGTTGAATTTATCTGTGTTATTGAGCTCAGGGAACCCCAGAAAACAGTACCATCCTTACGTTTAAACCGTGCTTCAAAGTCTTTACCCATACCCTTTTTGGCGAGTTCAACAAATCGCTTCCAGTCCCGGGTGTCATGATAAAAAGCAGAAGCGGGTATTTTTAAGAAGGATTCTTTTGAGTCGTAGCCAAACATTTTCAGCATCATGGAGTTTGCTTCTATTATTCTTCCTTCAAGTGTTGTGATTGAAATGCCAATAGGGACATTTTCCATCAGTTTTAATTCCCCGGATTCCTGAAGCTGTCTCTCAGCATGCCCGCGTTCTGCGGTATTAATTTTCGATTTCTTTTCCTTTATGGTCATTTTATGCAAGTAATTATTTTACTTTCGTCTTTGAGTTTAAATTATGATAAGTCTTGCGGAGAAATTTATGTGCCGTTATTTATTTACCAGGCTTGAGTTGTTTGATTTTGCATAACCTGACATTTTTTATAATAATTCCAGTGGAAACAGAGGGGTTTTACAAAGCGTTTAAAAATGAATGAACGAATTAGAAAATATTATATATGTTGATGACATGGAAGTATTGGGGCCTGGATTGGGTTTAATGCCGGCTCCTGGAATCAGTACAATAATACCACCACCTATCCATCTTTATAACTCTGATCCAGGAGAAGGCACAATTTCCAATATATTTTACAAAGCCATTTTTTTACATAGCGTTTAAAAATGAATAAACGAATTAGAAAAATTTATATACCTTTAAAACATTCAATAGCCTTGTCCTGCGATTAAGGATTTGGGAGCGGGAATTTATCTGTGCCTGACACCTCGTTAGTAACCT
>JBGPUU010000138.1:0-4186 GCA_041491305.1 Candidatus Methanoperedens sp. | reverse complement strand
TATGCGCCGGCGCTTGCCACGCCCGAAAACCTTGCCATGCTTGTGTATATGGGTGTCGATATCGTTGATGAAACTTTGCCAATTATCAAAGCGTACCAGGATATTTATCTGACAAACTCGGGCGAACATCACCTTGACAGGCTGCATGAATTCCCCTGCGCCTGTTCCGTATGTCTTACAAATAACCCGGCGGAGCTTCTTAAAATGCCCAAAAAAGAGCGCGCTGAATTGGTGTATTCACATAACTCATTAAAACTCGCCGAGGAGCTTCGCGCCGTCCGCGAGCACATAAGGTCAGGGCATCTTCGTGAATACATGGAGCGCCAGTGCAGGGCGCGCCCCTGGCTCACCGCGGCGCTTCGCATTATCGATGCCCAATACGAGTTCCTTGAAAAAAGAACGCCGATATTCAGGGCGGCTACGCTCTATGCCAATACATCAGAATCGCTAAACCGGGTGGAAATCAGGAGATTTGCGAAAAGGGTTGTGGAGCGCTATTCGGCGCCTGAGCTTGATACCCTCGTACTCTTCCCATGTTCAGCAAAAAAACCTTACTCAGTATCCCTTTCCCACCAGAAATTCATTAATGCCCTGGGAAAGTACAGAAAATTTGTCCATGAGGTGATAATCACGTCTCCCATGGGTGTAGTCCCGCGCGAGCTTGAACTGATGTACCCTGCTGCGCATTACGACACCCCTGTTACAGGCCACTGGGACCTTGAGGAAAGAGCCTGGGTAGGGGGATGCCTGCGCTCGTATCTTGAGAAGAACAAATACAAAAATATTATCGCGCATGTGCACGGCGCATACAGGGAAATATGCGAATCAGTGGAAAGGGAGCTCGGGCTTGGGTTTATCTATACAGCAGATGAAGGTGTCACTTCAAACACATCCCTTGACAAACTGAGAGATACTGTTTCAGGGCTTGAACATACAAAAAAGCGTACAAGTGATCCGGCAAACCTTGACATTATGCGCAGAACGGTGGATTACCAGTTCGGGCGCGGCGCCGGGGATATGCTTGTCACGGATGGCGCCAGTGTAAGAGCACCATATCCAAAGTTCCAGTTATTCGAAGGAAAGCAGCAGCTTGCAACTTTAATCCCGCAGTACGGGACGGTTGCCCTGACCGTAGAAGGTGGAATGCGGCTTCGCAGCTATCCTTTCTATAAAGTAAAGATAGGCGATTTCACTCCGCACAGCAGTATCCTTGCGCCGGGCGTGCTTGATGCTGACCCGCAAATCCGCCCCAATGATGAGGTTATAGTTGAAGGTGAGAAGTTCTTAGGTGTCGGGCGCGCGCTGATGAGCGGCTGGGAGATGAAAGGGTGCGGGAAAGGTGTTGCGGTTGAGCTTCGGCATTCAAAGAAGATTGACGCTGAACATTAGTATTTTGCCATGATAAGCCGTCGGCTAACAATCAGTAAATAAAAAAAAAGACTGCGGGCGCCATATCGCGCCCGTTTATGTTAATTAAAATCTCTTTGGTCTGTGGTTCTGGTAGCATTCCCTGCAGTATACCGGTCTGTCACCGGATGGCTTGAAGGGTACTTCAGTTTCCTGTTTACAGTCAGCGCATGTTGCTTTGAACATTTCTCTCGGACCCATGTGCTGATCTCTCGGACCACTTGGTCTGAAACCGCCGCCGCGGTCATTTCTTTCAAAATTCATGTATATATCTCCGTTGATTTATTTCTTTTAGTTTTTTGGCGCAAGTGCTGCAATTGCAAATTTTCGCATTACTCGCTCAATCTTAATCGTTACCTGGTCTCCGACCTTCGTGCCAGGCACGAAAATCACTAAACCTTGAATATGTGCTATTCCATCCCCTTCTCTTGCAATGCCGTCAATAGTTACATCGTGGACATCACCTGTTGAGACAGGAGAATTTACATCTTGTTCTAACAAATTTTTACCTCTGTTTATTTATTCAATATATCTAAAAAAGTACAAACAGACGGTCAATTCCAAAATCTATAAGTTACTAATTAGCTAACTGACAGGATGTTAATGCACCCTGTTCATATATAAACTCTTTGTACATCCGTCCATGCCTTTGTCAGGCATATCTTCCCCTTGATTCGATTTCCTCCACTCGCTCAAAGACTTTCCCTGCATCATGGAAATTCACCTCATATCCTTTCTTGAAAGCCTCGATTAGCTCTTCGTAGTTCTCATGCGTGCTCTCAAACGTCTGGAAAAGGACATGTATATCCACGCCCCTTGCTTCCAGCGTCTTATCAAGATACGCAAGCCCAAAGTCTATCAGGAATAGCTTTCCGTCCTTATACAAAATGTTGGATGTAGTAAGGTCGCCATGGATAATCCCGCATGTATGAAGGCGCCCGATAAGCTCTCCGGTTTCTTGGGAAAGCGAGGGGTTCACTATATTTTTAAGCGCCGTTCCCTCGATATACTCCATCCGGATTTCAAAATCAGCAACGTCCCTGATTATCGGTGTGGGAACGCCGCATCTTCTAGCTTCGGAAATCAACCTTGCCTCGGTTTTTGTTCGCTCCCTCCTGATATTCTCATCGATTTCTTTTAACCTGTAGCGCTTCTCTATTCTGGTCTTGATTATCGTATTTCCTTCAAGCGCTATCACTGCCTCGGCGCCGCTTGCTATTATCTTATGAGTGGCATTGCTCATCGCCATGTCACCACCGCATCGTCAGGCCTGAAGTTCGGATTAACCTTAGAATCCTCAATAGCTGTCCTGTATCCTGATTTATACATCAGGAGGCCAAGATACGCTATCATCGCGCCGTTATCACCCATGAACCTTTTTTCGGGCACATAGAACTCGATTCCCCTATCCTCGCACATTATTTTAAGCATCTCGCGAAGTCTGCTGTTTGCGCCAACGCCGCCTGCCAGTAGGACTTCCCGCTTTCCTGTGTGCGCCACGGCACGCTCCGTCACCTCGACCAGCATCGCAAAAGCGGTTTCCTGGAATGAATGGCAGACATCGGACAAAGCGGCGTTCTTTACCGATTCCTGGGCAGCGGTTGTCAGGCCGGAGAATGAAAAATCCATACCCTTTACGGTGTAAGGCAGCGGGATGTATTTTGTTGCAGTTCTGGCAAGCTCCTCGACTTTCGGGCCACCGGGATGCGGCAATCCTACCGAGCGTGCGAATTTGTCAAGGGCATTCCCGATCCCGATATCAAGCGTTTCCCCGAATACCCTGTAATGGCCTTTCCTGTATGCCAGCACCTGTGAATTTGCGCCGCTGACATAAAGCGTTACAGGGTCTTTCGCAGGTGTTTTCCACCTTCCCACTTCGATATGCGCGATGCAGTGATTGACTCCGATGAGTGGAACGCCCAGTGATAATGCTAGAGCCCTTGCAGCAGTAGCTACGGTGCGAAGGCACGGCCCGAGCCCGGGTCCCTGTGAAAATGCCACGGCGCTTATCTCGCCCTTGTTTTTTTTCAGGGTTTCCCTTACCACTTCAGTGATATGATTTGCATGATGCTGCGCTGCTTCACGCGGATGGATGCCGCCTGTTTTGGGCGTGTATGTGGCCGTGGTTTCAGCGATCACATCATCCTCATCAACAATTGCTGCGCTCAGGTTCCATGCAGTTCCCTCAATTCCCAGGATAGAAATTTTTGACATGATTGTTTGCATGACTTCATTAAATTGATTTCTAAAATAAGTATCGCAAAATTTTAAAAATTTTTTGATTTTATTATATCAGTAACCTTTACATAGAACGGAAACAATAAAGACGAATGATGAGGTGTTATACTGAAGAAGCGGGAAAGTAGCAGCCAGCAGCCTGAAGAATTTACCAGGGTTCGCATTCCGCAAAAAAAAGCGAACGAAATACTGGGAACTGTAGAAAGTTTGCTGGGCGCCAATAAGCTCAGGGTCAGGTGCATGGATGGGGTGGTAAGACTCGCTCGAATTCCGGGGAAAATGAAAAAAAATGTGTGGATCAGTGAAGGGGATGTTGTTATTCTGGTCCCATGGTCTTTCCAGAATGAAAAAGCCGATATAATCTGGAAATATAGCGGCCCTCAGGTGAACTGGCTTGAGAGAAAGGGATTTTTGAAAAGTTAAGTTAATAGTATGGCCAGGGATAAGCAGATTCAACGGATGGATGACAAAATCGATGAATTCCGCACGCGTATCAAGGATTCTGACCTGAGACAGGTTTTTGACGATGTTTTTGACAATG
>JBGPUU010000137.1:0-4288 GCA_041491305.1 Candidatus Methanoperedens sp. | reverse complement strand
AAGTCAGTGGTGAAAATATCGCTATGCTCTTCAAGTAACTGGTGTCCTAATGATTTGATATATCCGGGTCTAATATTTCCCATAATTATTCTCCATTTTGGGTTGCATACAATAACTCCATCATTCATAAAGATTTCTGGGGATGCATCACGTGGCAAAGCGTCATAGAACCACAGATTTATTTTATCCTGATGCCTATTTTGCTATCAATGAAAAGAATACTTTTGACCAACGACGACGGCGTATATTCGACAGGTCTTAAAGCGGCGTATGAAAGCGTGCGCGACCTCGGAGAAGTTACGGTGGTGGCTCCGTCCACGCAGAAAAGCGGCGTTGGACGCGGGATATCCATCTTTGAGCCGCTGCGCATATCGCTTGCTAACGTGAATGGTTTCAAAGCCTATGCAGTGGCAGGAACGCCGACTGATTCTGTCATCCTGGGCTTGTTCTCGATAATGAAAGAGACGCCTGACCTTGTTCTGTCGGGTTTCAACGTGGGCGAGAACATCAGCACAGACACGGTTACTACAAGCGGTACTATCGGGGCTGCGCTTGAGGCTGCAAGCTATGGCATTCCCGCGATTGCAGCATCCATACAGGTTCTGGACGAAGGGGACAAGTTCGACGACCACCGCGCATACATCTATGACTTTGAGGTCGGGATTAAAATCGTGAACAGGATAGCCAAAAACGTAATGAGCCTGGGGCTTCCGGATGGTGTGGATTTGCTCAATGTCAATATACCGACACATGCGACAATGGATACAGAGATAGATGTTACAAGGCTTGCAAAAAAGATATTCATAACAGGCGTGGAAGAGCGCCATGACCCGAGGGGCAGGCCGTATTACTGGATAAATGGCGATTTGATAAGGGATGCCGAGGAGGGGACAGATGTCAGGGCTGTTATGAAAAAAGGTCATATCTCTGTAACGCCGCTGTCTCTTGATTCGACCGCGCGCGTGGATTTTAAGGAGATTGATGCGCTATTGTGAATTATGAATTATGGAATGGTTTTAATATCTCCAGTGCCTATAATCAGGCAGATAAGTCATGATAATAAACTTCCAGCTTACCAATGTGGAATCCAAGGCATATACCGCGACCGAGGATGTGCGGAAATACAAGAACATCAATATCAATTATGACGTGAATCTTAAAAACCCCGCGGTTGTGGTGCAGCATACGCCTCTTGGTGAAAAATCGGTGCTGAGGGTGGAGTACACTTTTGCCATCAACTACCTGAGCCCGAATATCGGTCACATAAGGTTTGAGGGTTTGACCGATTATTACAGCGAGGAAGACCTGAAAGCGCTGAAGGAGAAATGGGATGCGGGGAATGCGCCTGGCGATGTGCAGAACGAGATTGCAAATACGATGGTAGCGAATCTTGCGCCGCTTGCTTTGATGCTTTCAAAAGCGCTCGGGCTTCCGCCTTCGATGCCTGTTCCTGTGATTAATTTCCAGCAGGCTCAGCAGAAGAAAAAGGAAGAGCCGACGTATTATCACGGGTAGGGCAGCGTCTATCTTAAATTTAATCGAAATGGAACTGTGCTTTTGTTGCTTTATATGCGGTTTCTCACCACGTTCTATTCAGTTGAAGATGTGAGGTTGCCGAGTCGTCGAAGATGATTTTGACGAAATCGGCAATCCCAGTTTTAGGCGATTGTTTTGCTTGGTTTTAAACCATTCTCACTTTGAATTTTCTATTTGCCCTTATGCGACGGTGAACACGAATACACCGCGGTCAAGATACTTTCCAATATCGTGCCAGTTGAACTGCATCAGGCAGCAGTTTCCAAGGTAGTTCGTTTTCTCAACAGTAGATGGCACCTTCAGAGTGAAGCTAAGCACCGTCGAGGCACCAGCAGCCAGCGTCAGTCCCGCAAAACCCGGCTGTGTCAGGCGGGGAAAACGAGTATCGACGTTCAGCAGAAACGTACCGACCGTCGGATCAACGTTGCCAGAACCGACCCAGACGTGCGCGAACAACCAGATTGCCTGTGTCGGGTCAGGGTTGTAGAGGCCAACATTATAGGTGATTGTCCCTCCAGGCACCGTGGGGCTTGTCCAACTCCCAGTTTGCGACACGATCATTGGGGAAAAGACACGTTTGAGCTTCATTTTGATATCCTCCGGTGTTATTGCGGTAAAGCTCTCGCCCTTCTTTACGAGGCGCTTCTGCTCCTCAATCACTTTTTGGATTTTCTTAATATGTTCTTCAATCTCAGCTTTGGTCCACTCCTTGTTCTTACTCTTGTTTGCCATTTTATACCTCCTTAACATTAACATCCCACCAACCATCTAAGATAAATTTCAATATATGAACAATGGGAAGTATCCCAAAATTCAACGATTTACCACCCAGGTCTTCGGACATTAACTGTATTTTTCTATTACTTAATCATTATAAATAGTTTGTGGTAGAAGGGCGCCTCCTCTCGGTCTCGATCTAACAAAATACTCAGCTTTTTATCCCTCCACAATGGACTATCTGGCTTTCACAATGCGCCCTTCCCTCGGTTTAAACCACAAATTATAATAGAGCCTGTGTGGAATATGAAAAAAGTTTTATTCAGGCTTTTGGTGGCCTTGAAATAAAATATGTTTAGGAGGAAAAATAACAATGGCGCTTGACTTAGGAATAGCAATAGGGCTTTTCATAATATTCCTGATTGTATTGATAGGTCCTTTCAAAATTAAAATCATTGAACAGAATCTTGAAGTATTTCTTTTCATTTGTGGAGTTCTTGCACTCACGATATCAGGCTTTGCAAAACTTGTTGACGCAGCCGGAGCGGTTATAGAAACCGGCTGGAGAATGGACATCGTCAAAGAAGCATTAATCGCCCCCCTTTACATCTCAAACAGCCTTAAATTACCCATAGGCATCGTGCAGGTTGTACTGGTTGTCGGATTGATTATTTACAAATGGCACAAACCCATCCACAGCGCAATAAGGACAATGACCGAAAAACTCTCATTAAAGGTAATGGCTTTCATACTCATCGCAGTCCTTGGGCTGTTTTCAAGCGTGATTTCAGCTATTCTTGCAGCCATCATACTCGTAGAGATGGTCAATGCCCTGCCGCTTAACAGGAAATCCAAAGTTGACCTTACGGTCATAGCATGTTTCTCAATCGGTCTTGGCGCAGCTCTTACACCACTCGGTGAGCCTCTTTCAACAATTGCCATATCCAAGCTGTCAGGTCCGCCATACAATGCCAGTTTCATGTACCTTTTCGATCAGCTGGCTGTTTACGTTATCCCTGGAATTATTGCATTTGGTCTGGTGGGTATGTTCTTCCTGGGAAAAGTGGATCCAAAGGGCGAGGGTATGAAAGCTGAGGATTATAATGAAACAGTGAAAGATGTAGTCATGAGAGCCGTCAAAGTATATGTGTTCATCATGGCGCTTGTTTTCCTCGGAGACGGCTTCAAGCCCATAATCTTTGAATACATCACAAAAATGCCTCCCGAGGCACTCTATTGGATAAACACGGTATCGGCTATCCTTGATAATGCAACATTGACAGCAGCAGAGATAGGACCGTCCATGACACAGCTTCAGATAAATGGTGCATTAATGGGATTATTAATCGCCGGCGGCATGCTGATACCCGGAAACATCCCGAACATCATCTCGGCAGGAAAACTTGGAATCACAAGCAAGGAATGGGCAAGGCTTGGAATACCATTGGGATTTGCAACAATGGCTATCTACTTCGTCATCCTGTTTGTGCCAAAATACCTGGGATACTGAAGTTAAATGCAGGCGATGCCTGCATCTCTTTTTTTTAAAAAGTCTAACGGGACTGTAAAAAAGTTTGGTATTGCAAATTCTTTGCGTACTTTGCGCCTTTGCGGTGGAAAATCCTGACATACTCTGGAAACAATTAATAATTGTCCATCGTAGTTTTCAAACTATTCTTGTACTCATCCTTGAGCGAATAGACATTATGGTCGCCCTTCACATCAATCCGAAGAATTCCAAGCCTCGTGTTCATGAGACCCACCATTGCTGAAACTCCCCTGTAATTGACATCAAACCCTTCTTTCTTGAGATGGTCAAAAACATTCTCGGTAGTATATGGCCTGTCGGTGAGAAATAACTTCAAAACAGACTTCCTGATACCTGTTTCATCGCGCATCAGGTATTTTGTAAGACGCGTTTTTATTTTCTCATTTCCTTCGATGCTCAGTCAGACCACCTTTTTCCATTATTTGATTTTAAGAGTTTATACCTTTCCATGTTTTAAAGCGGCGTCATTTCCGCTATCATCCCGTT
>JBGPUU010000136.1:0-4311 GCA_041491305.1 Candidatus Methanoperedens sp. | reverse complement strand
GTCATGAACCACAGCCTGAAGATATAAATGGATGTGAGAAGGGCTGCTATGATTGCAAAAGCATAGGGAATGAAATCTCCTTTTAATTCTCCGTATTCAAATGCTTTTTCAATTATCATATCTTTGCTGAAGAAACCTGCCGTGCCGATATTGATAAAAGGGATGCCGATTCCGGCTAGAGCAAGCGCGGCTATCAGCATTGTTGTACCTGTAATCTTCATCTTGCTAAACAAACCCCCCATCTCGCGAATGTCGTTTGTCCCTACTGCATGAATAACGCTTCCGGCGCAGAGGAAAAGAAGCGCCTTGAAAAATGCATGGCTTATCAGGTGGAACATGGATATTCCAACAGCCTGGGAGCCTACAACCGCCCCGGCTGTTCCCAAGGCAAGCATCATATACCCGAGCTGGCTTACTGTGGAATAAGCAAGTACCCTTTTAATGTCGTTCATTACAAGTCCCATTGTAGCAGCGAACAGCGCAGTGAAACCGCCGACATAAGCCACTATTAGTAGCGAATCAGGGACACCTGGTGAAAGTGTTGAGGGCGTTGCCGCAAACATGGGGAAAGTCCGGGCGACAAGATATACGCCTGCAGTAACCATCGTTGCTGCATGGATCAAAGCAGACACCGTTGTCGGGCCTTCCATGGCATCGGGCAGCCACCCGTGAAGCGGGAACTGGCCGCTTTTACCTATGGCGCCTCCGAAGAATAATAAAGTGATATATGTCAATTGGGTGGGATTGATGAGAGGTATAGCCTCGAACATGGTCTTGAACTGAAGCATATAGTTACCCTGAGCCACTGTTAAGCCGCGGCCTGCAATTATCTCGCTCATATTGACATAGAGCAGGACTATCCCAGCAAGGAACAGCACATCGCCTACTCTTGTTACAAGGAAAGCCTTCTTTGCAGCTGCTGCGGCTGACGGCTTATGATACCAGAACCCGATAAGCAGGAACGAACAGAGACCCACGAGTTCCCATGATATGAAGAACTGGAGGATATTATCAGAGAGGACAACGCTTAACATTGCTGCCGTAAAGAGCGATGTTTCTGCAAAATATCTCGGTTTTGCAGGGTCATGAGACATGTATCCCACGGCGTAGATATGGATGAGAAGGCTTACGAACGAAACCATCATCAGCATAACGACCGCAAGCGGGTCGATGAGTATACCGATATTCATCCCGGCAAACCACGCCCATGATTGCTGGACTATGCCATCGTTCGGGTAAATCTCAAGGAAAGTCCCGAAAGAGATGATAAACGAGCCCGCAATGGCTGCAATTGGCAGCAATGCTCCGCCTGAATACAGTTTCTTGCCCAGGAAAAGCGTCAGTACAAACGCAATTACAGGCAATAATACTATAAATGCTGCATAATCACTGAACATTTTACCACCTCAGAATATTGATGTTATCAAGATTTATCGTATCCCGCACCCTGAAAAGGGCTACAAGTATGGCAAATCCGATAGCCGCTTCCGCGGCTGCTATTGCGATTGAAAATATGGCAAAAACCTGGCCTGTGGCATTCCCGTTGAAACTTGAAAATGCGACAAGGTTGAGATTTGCAGAATTGAGCAGGAGTTCTATGCACATAAGGATTTTAATTCCGCTTCTCTGTGTGATTATTCCGTATGAACCGATTGTGAATATGACTGCTGAAATTAATAGATATGTATAAAGGGACACGTTACGCCTCCTTTTTTGCGATATAAAGGGCACCGATTAACGCAGCCAGCAGCAGCAGTGATAACAGTTCAAAAGAAAAAATAAAATCACTGAATATGCCACCTCTGGCATCCGGCCCGCCTGCTATTTCATTGACACTGATAGAAGCTACGTCCTCTTTCCCTGCCCATACCCTGGTACTGTCATCGATTGCCAGGAACAATACTGCAAATAAGAGCAGTGCAATTAGTAAATTTAAGAGTTTGCCGGGCATTTATTCTTCCTCTCCTTTCCTTGTTAGCATTATTGTGAACAGTATCAGCGTTACAACTGCGCCCACATAAACGAGCACCTGTACCCATGCGATGAACTCAGCATTGAGCGTAATGAAAAGTCCGGCTGTTCCGATAAGGGCGCCCGCAAGATATACTGCGCTGTGGACTAATTTTTTTGCCTGGACCACCATTATGGATGACAAAATCGTGACGATTGAAATAAATATAAAAACAAAGTCTATCACTGTTTCACCTCTTTATTGAACAACAACCGGTCGGGACCATATACAAGGCTTTCCCGTGTATAATCTGCAAGTTCATAATTGCCTGTCATTTTCATGGCATTCATCGGGCATACATCAACACAAATCCCGCAGAAGAGGCACATTCCGATATTAACCTGCGGATACCATCTTGTATTATGTTTGACTATCTGGATTGTTCCGTTCGGGCAATTCGTTTCACATATCCCGCAGCCGATGCAGGCATTTTCATCAACTGCATGCAGTCCCCTGTATCTCGGTGAAACCTTCATCCTTTCGTATGGATACTGCACTGTTACCGTGGGCCTGTTCCCTATGTGTAAAACATGTTTTAACGTGACCACGAGTCCTTTTATTATACCGCTCATCGTCCAGTTCTTGCTTATCCAGGTCATAAAGCGACACCTCGCTTTATGCGGTATAGGGTATGCTTCGCATACCCTTCCCGAGTCACGCCTCGGGAGGGCGTGTTCGGGTATGGTACACCATACCCGTTGTTTGATAAACCTTTCCCAAAGGTTTTTGATAAAACTTTCTCAAAGTTTTTCATCGGAACACCCCTGCGGTTACAAGGAATCCTGCAAGCAGCAGGTTTAAAAGTGCAAGCGGCACCATTATTTTCCATCCGATATTAAGAAGCTGGTCTATCCTCATCCTCGGCACGGTGTCACGGAGCCACATTGCAAAGAATATTACCGCGTAAGTTTTAACCAGGAAGACTCCAAGCGACACCAGCGGGACTAACATTGGAGGGACAAAGGCAAGAATGGGGAATGTCCATCCTCCGAGGAATAGTGTAACAACGATACCGGAAACTGCAAACAGATGCGCATATTCTGCAAGGAAGAACATTGCGAATTTCATTCCGCTGTATTCTGTGAAGAACCCTGCCACAAGCTCGGATTCCGATTCCTGGAAGTCAAACGGTATTCGCCCCATTTCAGCAATAGAGGCGATAAGGAACAGGATAAATCCGAGAGGCTGTAAGAATATGAACCATTTGGGGATTATCCCGAACCAGGTTCCGCTCTGTGCATTCACGATATCCACGGTGCTGAGGGAACCTGTAAGTAATACAACTGCAATTGCCGTAAGGGCAAGCGGGATGGTATAACTGATATCCTGCGCCACAGCCCTCATTGCTCCCATCAGCGAATACTTATTATTCGATGCCCATCCTGCGAGCAGTAATGCTATAGGTGATACTGCTGAAATCGCAATGATGTAAAGCAACCCTACCCGCAGGTCTGATATTATCAGCGACTGGCCGAATGGAAGAGGAATAAACACAAGAAGCGCGGGGACGAATACGATAAAAGGAGCAAGCGTGAATATCCACCTGTCAGCCTTTGCGGGTATAATATCTTCTTTCCCGATGAGTTTCACGCCATCCATGACCGGCTGGAGCAGGCCGCGCGGCCCTGTGACCATAGGCCCGTACCTTGCCTGCACCATGGCGACGACTTTTCGTTCCATCCATGTAAGGAACATTACAGTGAGAAGCACAAAAACAAATAGAATTGCAATCTCAACCAGTACGATTATGATTTGTAAAACAAACTCTATTCCAAGCATCTGGAATACGTTATTGATTGGCTCGTAAACCCTGAATAAATTCAATATATATATAATCAGTTCGTAAGCATTTGCTATCATAAATATCACCTGTCCACGTCGCCAAGCACAACATCAATCGTTCCAAAAGCAACAATCAGGTCCGGGATTTTAAGTCCCTGCACCATTTTGGGTATTGCTGTAAGATTGCAGAAAGAAGGAGAACGTATCTTTACACGATACGGTTTTGTGGTTCCATCGCTTGCTATATAAAAACCTAATTCGCCCTTGGGCGCTTCTATCCTGCTGTAAACCTCGCCCGCCGCGGGTGCAAAAATCCTCGGGAAATACGTTGAAACTGCAGAAGGTACCCCTGTCATCGGCGCTATGCCATATTTTGAGGTGTTTACTATCTTTGCTTCAGGCATGGTATCAACCACTTGCCGTAAAATATGGAGGCTTTCTTTCATCTCGTCTATCCTGACCATGTACCTTGCATAGCTATCGCATTCATCACGTACGCATGCCCTGAAATCAAGGTC
>JBGPUU010000135.1:0-4349 GCA_041491305.1 Candidatus Methanoperedens sp. | reverse complement strand
TTCTGGTTACGTTAGATAAAAAGAAACTTCCTGCTCGTCTTCTTACAGGGATTACTGTCTTATTTTTGATTATTGCCGGCTCTCCTTTTATTGAGATAGGAGTTAAGGGTGCAGATGCCGATTCAAATCCTTATGTCGGTCCTTCCATAAACAATCTGACAAATTCTGCTCCCACCACAGGCGGGTCTTTTATTTCATGGGATACCAGTGAAACCAGCAGTAATAGGGTATATCTGGGTTTAAATGATACAGAAGTTAATAGTCTGGTAAATGGAACTTATAGTCAATGGAATAACGACACTCTCAATGTGATTATCAGGCTATCAGGTCTTAATGCGAACACTACCTACTATTATAAACCTGAGAGCTGGGCTTCGGGAGTCGTCAATAATTCAGTACAGGCTATTGCTTTTACTACCCTCAAACCAGGAGTTTGGACAAGTCCCTCAGAGTATATGGTCAGTCCCCCCGGATGGATGGGCTCTCCAACTAACTTCCGGACTGTCAATATATCGGCAGCGATTCTGAATAATAACGGAAGATATATTTCAGGTCTTTCACCTGAAGCTGTTATTTATAACAGTACCGGCAGTGAAATCGGCAGAATCACATTGAGCGGTGAAGGTCCATATTCGGGGAACTTCGTTCTGCCTGATTACCTGGATGAGGGAGGATATACTGTAAGGATCACGGATTATCCAATTGCAGGAGAGTTCAGTGTTCTTAAATGGAGTTGTGCAAATTGTCATAGTGCTGGTGCAGAAAATTATCCTTCTACATTTGACCCTGGAACTGTTCATTCCGGGCACTTCGATACTACAGCTATAAATGTAAATGTTCAACATACGGCTGAGGTGGTTTCACTTACATCAACAACGCAATGCCAGGAGTGCCATTCACCACCTATATATCCAAGTTGGCTGCCTCATCCATCGCAAGGTGCATGCGAAGACTGTCACAAATTACCTTCAGGTATGACTGCAGCGCTTGTTTGCGAGAACTGCCATAACGATAAAAATACAAGTCAAAATTTGCTCTCTCCTCTCTATGGTGTTGATAAACACACGAACCTGACTTGCAGTAATTGCCATGGCACATTGACATCCATGGCAACCAAACCGAACTGTACAACCTGCCATCCAAGACCGGGCTCAATCCTCAATAATACGCCAATACCTGATTCAATCGAAAATAAATCACATTCAACGGGACAGACCGTAGCATGCGGTCTCTGCCATAACAGGGAGCATGACGTAAAGTCCCTACAGACACTTGATGCCACTGTTTGCAGAAATTGCCATCCCGGCATAAATCATGATGGGGGGAATCAGTGCACAAACTGCCATGGAAATGATCCCCATGAAGTCACGTTCGCTGGCGGTGAAACTTGTATTGAATGTCATGGTACCAATTATACAGGAGCAAATCCGATGGCCAGGACAACTCTGGTTGATATATTTGCATTTAATGAATCCATCCACAGGGATATTAATGCTACTATGCCCCGTGGCAGCCTGACCAATGATGACTGCTGGATGTGCCATTACCAGAAAGATATGAATCGCCAGAACATCAGGAAGTGCGGCGATTGTCACAGAAAACCTGCACAGTGGCACGGTAATGCAAATATTACTTCGAACCTGGCAATACTGTCAGGTTCATAGTTATTGTAATGTGGAAAAAAGAGGTATTAAAATGATAAAAGGGCTTGATAGCTGGATAAAAAGGAAAGGATTCTTTTTTGCAGGATTGATTTTTTTATTTATTTTGTCATCTTCGGCAGCAATGGCACAAAGCCAGATCCTGATTAGTCCGAACAGGTATGTGGTACTGGATGATCCGAATGCAGGAACAAAAGCACCAGGATTTTTTAATCCCGCAGATGTAAGGGGTGGAAACTGGGGAAGTAATTACTGGTATGGAGAATCAACGACAATAAGGGCAGTGGCGATGGTAATTAATGACCCAGGAACGCCGCTTTCCGGTATCACGATTACATTCAGACTAAAAAACCCCGCAGGTACACTGATCAATACCACCACTTCGGCAACAGATAATAAAGGATTGGCTTACTATCTATTTGATCTCAACAGCAGGAATTACTGGGGATACTGGACGATTGAAGCTGATGCAACCGTCAATACTGAAAATGTCATTAATATAACATCATTCGCGCTTAATTGGTGGGGTTGCGCACAATGTCACGATAATAAAGTTGATAGTGGAGGAATGACAAGAACTTTTGGGTCTTATGCATCAAAATCATATTATACAATAGGAGCAGATTTCCACAGGAATCCAAAAGAGGGTGATCACAGTACTGCAATGGCAAGAGGTGCCTGTACAGTATGCCATCAATCATATAATGGAACCGCAACAAATTGGAGATTCTCAAGCGATAGTCCCAATATTGCATCTCGCAGCGAATATTCACCAGACTGGCATAAAAACAAAATTGCATGTCAGGGTTGCCATAAAGGATCCAATGTTACGAATACAAGGGCTGAAGTTACAGGGTGTTATGACACAGCAGGCTGTCATCCAAAGAAGAATAATAATCTTACAGGAATAAACTCAACCACGGGTTATGCGGTCGGCGGCAATTACAGGACGATTTATTCATTCATTCCGGCCAATACTGCAAAAGCGCATAACGGTTCAACATCTATACCATGTATAGTATGCCACGATGCAGGTCATAACATCTCAAAGCCTTTCAATACCTCATCAACCAGTAATACTTTTACTGAATACCAGCAGTGTATAGTCTGCCACAGCGGATTGCAACAGCACAATAATAATTTGAGCTGTACGGTCTGCCATTCGCAGGATGCTCATTCCGTAAAGATATTTGCTCAGGATGCTACCTATGTAACAGGAAAGACTAATCCCAACAGGGGAAATTGCACCAATTGCCACCAGAATGCCACGTTCCTCAATTTACTGATATCAGGGCCAAAAGCGGGTAATTATGGCAAACCTGTAACGCAAATTCCAAATCCCTTTAATCACAGCACAAATCAATATTCCGGGTCATTATGGAACGGCACGCAGACAGCGTTCTGGGACAACATGAGCCAGATAAGTACATGCAATTACTGCCATGGAGCTTACACACTCCATAATTCCTCCGCTTTGGGAAAAATTGGAATCGTTAAAGGATCCAACAGCCTGAACCAGAGCCTTACAGGAGGGTCATGGTGCCAGAACTGCCATTATAAATTGGCATCGGATTATGCAGGTGACAAATTAAGCCCGCAACCTCCGGAGATTCTGAATCTGAACGGTCTGGTTCCGGCGATTTCCAGCGACGGTACAGGATTCTATAATCATACAGGTTTTAGCACATATGACGATGAAAAATGTAAGAGCTGCCATAACAACAAACTTGCCGCTGGTGTGACCTCCCTAAACTTCATACATAATGTTGCGGACGGATCAGCAGGCGGAGAAGAATGTATCCAATGCCATGGAACCGATTATCCGGGTGCAGCGCCATCGGTGCTTTCTACATTCGTTAACATTACAGCTTTCAATGAATCAATCCATTCGAACATTAATTCTACTCCGATTGGTGCCCTGACTAATGATGACTGCTGGATGTGCCATAATAAGGAGATGAACAGACAGAATGTGAAGAAATGTGATCAGTGTCACATGAAGCCCAGGCAGTGGCATGGTAATGCGGAAATAACATCAAACTTGTCAGAACTATGGTAATTCTATAAATGGTTCAAAAAACGATATTATATTTTTTTGATATATCTCCGTAGTTTGAAATGAATTTTTCCTATGGGTATGAAAAAAGATGACCTGGTAAAACACGGAGGTATTGTCCTATTTGCTTCGGGACTATCATTTGTATTTGGTTATTTTTTTCATTCTTTTATGGCGCGAAAACTTGGTCCTGAAGATTATGGAATTCTTGAGGCACTGCTTTCTCTTTTGTTGATTATTCTTATTCCAATAAGTACTATTCAAGCGGTTGTAGCAAGGTTCAGTTCGGTATATATAGGAAGCCAAAAACATGAATGCATTTACCTTTTGATGAGAGAAGGTTTCAAAAAATTATTTGGTTTGGGTATCATATTGTTTGTTTTTATTTCTATCTTGAGCCCTTTTATTTCAGATTTCTTAAGGATCCCCTCTATAATTCCGGTTGTGTTCCTCGGTTTGGCCGTATTCCTTTCTATATTACTTCCCGTGTCAAGAGGAATTCTGCTGGGAATGCAGAATTTTAATCAATTTGGATTGAATATTTCTCTGGAAAAGTTTGTTCTTTTTATATCTGGTGTTGGCCTGATCGGATTTGGAATAAACGGGGCAATGTTTTCACTTGTTCTATCCCT
>JBGPUU010000134.1:0-4540 GCA_041491305.1 Candidatus Methanoperedens sp. | reverse complement strand
GGGTGATGAGGAAGAATATGACCAGAGATTGCATGACTTCAGGCCATACCAGATCAACAGCAAGCTTTTAGAACAAGCTAAGCATGATGTGATGGTACTGCACTGTCTTCCTGCCCATCGGGGCGAGGAAATTACTGCAGATGTAGTTGATGGGCCAAAATCAGCCGTATTCGACCAGGCTGAGAACAGGTTGCATGTCCAGAAGGCATTGCTGCTGAAATTATTGTCGTAACCCTCAATGCGGGGGTCGCCCAGTCCGGTCAAAGGCGTTAGCTTCAGGGGCTAATCTCGAAGGAGTTCGTGGGTTCAAATCCCATCCCCCGCATACCTATTTCTTCCAGAATTCCCACCATTTTTTTGGTTCAGGCAGGGCCAGCCTGCCGCTTATTTTCTGATATTCGAACTGCAGAAAACCAACCTGGTTTCGCATATCGTTAATCCAGTCATTTGACACTTTTAAAAGCTCTTGCTTATGAGCCAAATCCATTTTCATGGCCTCGTTCTCTTTCAGGATATTCTGGACATATTCAGATTTATTCAAATTGACTTCAGCATTATTCAAACCGTCTTCATGTATATTCAAGCTGTCTTCACGTTTATTCAGACTATCTCCGGTCTTATTCATATTGTCATCAGGTTTATTCAGGTAGTCTTCAATTAACGTACGATAAAATTCACTCTTCGATTTTGAGCCCCTCCGCTCTTCGATTTTATTGAATACATCGTCTTCAACACGAATTGTGATCGTTTTCATAGGTCCCTTAAACGCATTAAAAGCCTATATCAATTGTGTTATATAAACAATTTAAGCAATTCCGGTAGCACCTATCTTGCGTATTTGCCAATTAATTCGCCTTTCGCAAGTATATGCCCCTTCATTGCAGTTTCAACATCTTCTTTGGAACCTCTGTAGGGCAAATCAAGTAATTTATCGATGGCATAAATTTTGAAAAAGTATCTATGTGGCTTCCCCGGGGGAGGACATGGCCCTCCGTATCCGGCTCTTCCGAAATCAGTCATTCCCTGAAGGCCTCCATCAGTCAGTTTTTCTTTCCTTGGTATGCCTTTTGACAGTTTTTGGGTACTTCCCGGGATATTATAGATAACCCAGTGAACGAACGTCCTCCCCGGAGCATCCGGGTCGTCCATTATCAATGCGATACTCTTGGTACCGGCGGGCAACCCCTGCCATGACAGCGGAGGTGAAATATCTTCACCCTCGCACGTATATTCGTCAGGTATGATCCCGCCATCTTTAAACGCCTCTGATGAAATAGAAACCTTTTCCATATTGTTTACCTCATTTTCCTTTGCGATACATCCTGAGACTATCGCAAGCAGGAGAATCAATAACAAGAGCTTCAAGCTCATTTTATTCCCAATAAGCTTTTGTTATATGTCTTATTAAAAGTTTTCTGCGGATTATTTTAAACTGTTGAAAATTGTCCAATAACAAGATTTCCCGCTCATAAAACTTTAAATAAGATTCTTGACTTTTTCAGCAGCCTTTTTTAACTCATTAAGAATCAAGCCAATATATCCATCCTTTCCAACCAGGACCACAATCAATGCATCCGGACCTGCGGTATATGTTATGAGATGTTTATCCTCAGTTTCGACTATGATGGATTTAGGCTTCTGGTCACTAAGACGCAGTGTTGTTGATTCAGCCGACATATACAGAGTGGCTGTTAACGCGGCAAACGCTTCGCTATTAAGCCCGGCTACAGTCTCCTTAGAAACCATCAACAATCCCTGTTTCGAAACAATGGCGGAAAATTCGATACCTCCGACTGATTGCAGGTCATTAAGAATCTTCTCAAGCATGTTTGCAATTGTTTCCATCAATACCTCGGCAGATTTTATATACTATACACAATCACCGAGAAATAGATTACCACGATTTAAACCCAATGACAACAATAAGCCCAACAGTATCGATTAAATTCAATATGTAATAAAAGCCCATTTTTCCCCTGATAATCAGGCAAACATTCCCTCAGAATGCAGGTTCGGTTTAGTAGTGGGAATCATAAGTTTTTTTATGGCGTTTCGGAAATCTTCCATACCTACGTTGCATCGTTCTTCGCGAACTGCAAACATCCCGGCTTCCATGGCGATTGCCTTGAGATCTGAACCATTAGCACCCTCGGTAATTGAGGCAAGCTCATCAAAATCAAGATTCTCCGAAAGCTTCATCCTCCTTGAATGGATTCTCAAAATCACTGCCCTTGTTTCCTTATTGGGCATCGGAATTGAAATAAACCGGTCAAATCTTCCAGGCCTGAGTAGTGCAGAATCAAGAATATCCGGCCTGTTCGTAGCGGCTATAATCCTGATATTTCCTCTCGGATTGAAACCATCCATTTCCGAAAGGAGCTGCATCAGGGTGCGCTGGACTTCCCGGTCGCCGGATGTTGCAGATTCGAGGCGCTTTGCACCGATTGAATCAAGCTCATCAATAAATATGATGCTGGGGGATTTTTCTTTTGCCATTTTAAAAAGATCCCGGACAAGACGCGCACCTTCCCCTATGTATTTCTGTACAAGTTCAGACCCGACAACCCTGATAAATGTGGCTTTTGTCTGGTTTGCGACAGCTTTGGCAAGAAGCGTTTTTCCAGTTCCGGGAGCGCCATATAATAATACGCCTTTCGGGGGCTCAATCCCTATTCGTTCAAACACTTCAGGTTTGGTAAGAGGCAATTCCACGGTTTCCCTCAGCTCACGGATCTGCTCATCAAGCCCCCCAATATCCGAATATGTGACAGTCGGAGATTCGATGACCTCCATGCCGTGTATGAACGGATCCCGGGAAGAGGGAAGCATCCCTACTACAGCCAGGGTCTGGTAATTCAAAGACACTGCAGCTCCAGGAATGAGTTCTGAGCTGTTAATAAATTGTGCAGCGCCGACCACGAACTGCGGACCCGTACTGCTCCTTATTATCACTTTCCCGTTTTCAAGAACATCCACTACCGTTCCGACAACCAGTGGAGGCATTTTCAACCGTTCAAGTTCGCTTTTTAACTGCCTTAACTCTCTCTCATACTTGAGGTTCTGACTCTCTGTAAACCGCTTCTCCATTTCAACTTTGTTAGCCTGTTCCCTGAGAAGATTGTTCCTTTCCTCAAGTGTTTTAATCCTGTCTATCAAATAGCGGGAAAAATCATTGTTCCCCATTGCTATCGGACTTTCCTGATTTTCCTGGGCTTCAGACATTATATCGAATGATATTTAAGCGTAGACGGTATATAGAGTTTTCGCCGAGATGATGTAATGCAATGCGAAATATGCGGCTGTGATATTAAAGGAAATCCGATTCGGGTGACGGTTGAAGGGAGTGTCCTGGATGTGTGCGGCAAGTGCGCTCACTATGGGAAACCTACTGATAAATGGACGCCGGTTTCAAGGAAAATAGCTCCGACCGAAAGGGTGATAGTTACCCATAAGCCGCGAAGAGATGTTTTTGATAAACTCCAGGACGAGATAAACCCTGATTATGCCCATCTAATCAGGAAAGCAAGGGAATCATTAGGCCTGACTATCGAAGAGCTTGCTTCAAAGATGATGGAGAAGGCGACGCTTCTTCGGAAGATAGAGCGCGAGGAGCTTATACCCGAAGATGCGGTGCGGAAAAAACTTGAGACTGCATTAAATATCAAATTGACAGAGAAGGTTTCCTCGCAGGACCAGCGCGGAGGAGGGTTTATAAGGGGAACGACTCTGGGGGATGTTGCTATTATCAGGAAAAAGGGGAAATAGTTACCTTCAAGTTCAATCAAGCAATTTTTCACTCAAGATCCTTGATGAACTCTTCAAGCCTGCTGCATGAAACCTTTTTCTTGGCTTCACTGCATTTTTTGACCTTGTCAAGCAGCGAGCACATCTGGTCATGAGAAAGATCGTATCCCATCTTCTGGACTACTCCCTTCAATGCTTTTGTCCCTGTATGTTTTCCTATGATTATTTCCCGCTTCGCGCCAACCATTTCGGGAGCGAACAGTTCATAGGTCATGGGTTCCTCAAGCACAGCAGCTACATGTATTCCCGATTCGTGCGCAAACGCATTTGCGCCTACAATGGATTTTATCCTTGGAATCGCAAGACCGGAGTATTGTTCCACCAGCTTTGACAGCTCCATCAACTGGCTCACATCATATCTTTCGATACCGTACTGGACTCGCAGGCTTACAAGCAATTCTTCAAGCGATGCGTTGCCGCACCTCTCACCGATGCCGTTGACCGTGGTATGAAGCTGGAACGCTCCTGCTTCTGCCCCGCTTATCGTGTTCGCCACAGCCATGCCAAGGTCGTTGTGGCAATGAATACATATTTTTGTCTTAATTACTTTTTTTAGCTCGCTGACAATATAAAACGCGGTGCTCGGATTCAATATCCCTACGGTATCTGCAATACTTACGTAATCTGCGCCGTGTTCTTCTGCAGACTTAAATATTGACTTAAGGACCCTCATGTCCGTCCGTGTTGCATCCTCGGCAGCAAACCGCACTGTAAGACCGTGGTCTTTTGCATAATC
>JBGPUU010000133.1:0-4655 GCA_041491305.1 Candidatus Methanoperedens sp. | reverse complement strand
GGGGAAGAGATTCCCGCGGCCAGATCGCCCGAAAAGCCGTCGGAGATAAAACCCCAGGAAATCAGGCACGTCGAAGCCACGCCTGGAATCAAACCGCCTGAAAAGCCACCTGAAGTTCCGGCAAGGGTTCTGGCAGCGCCGACCACGCGCCGTCTTGCAAGGGAACTTGGCGTGGACATATCAAAAGTATCGGGCAGCGGGCCGGGCGGCAGGGTGACAGATGAAGATGTTAAAAGATTTGCAGAAGCCCCGCCAAAGCCAGCCGAAGTCATGCCGCCTGAAGTTGCGCCTGAAATAAAAGCCCTTGAAGAGAGAATCCCGATAAAAGGCATCCGAAAGACCATCGGTGAGAGGATGGTCAAGTCTCTGTTTACTGCGCCGCATGTTGTTTCGATGGATGAGGCAGACGTTACCGAGCTTGTGAAACTGAGGGAAAAAGAGAAAAAAGCAGCAGAGGAAAAAGGGATAAAGCTCACCTACCTTGCATTTATTGTAAAAGCGGCAACTGTGGCGTTGAAGCAGCATCCATACCTGAACGCCTCGCTTGATTCACAAAAGAATGAGATTGTCCTGAAACACTACTACAATATTGGTGTGGCCGTGGATACTCCAGAGGGTTTGATGGTTCCTGTTATTAAAAACGCAGACCAGAAAAGCATTATGGAACTTGCAAAGGAAACAGAAATACTTGCCGAGGAGGCGCGAACCCGCAAGATCAAGCTTTCGGATATGAAGGGCAATACATTCACCATAACCAACATCGGAAGTATCGGGGGACTGTTTTCAACACCAATCATCAATCCTCCCGACGTTGCAATTCTCGGCGTGCACAGGATAAGGGACATGGCTGTCGTTATCGACGGGGAGATAAAGATAAGGAAAATCCTGCCGCTTGTGCTTTCTTTTGACCACAGGGTGCTTGACGGGGCGCAGGCTGCCAGGTTCATGAATACCTTGATGGAACACTTGAAAGACCCTGACCTCTTCCTTCTGGATGTGACATGATGGTAATGGGCGACATTGTGACAGGATGCGATGTCCTTGTTATTGGCGGAGGTCCCGGAGGCTATACCGCAGCCATAAGGGCTTCCCAGCTTGGCAAGGACGTGATACTTGTGGAAAAGTATGACCTTGGGGGCGCGTGTGTTTTTCGTGGGTGCATCCCGTCAAAAACGCTGATACATGTCGCCAATTTCATTTACGACATAAAGAATCCGGGAAATATTGGAATTAAAGGGTCTGTTGAATTTGATTATAAAAAAATCCAGATGTACCGGTTCGAAGTTGTAAAAAAACTGAGGGACGGTATAGATTACCTGTGCAAGAAATATGGCGTGCAGGTAATAAAAGGGGAAGCTTATCTTGAGTCCTCTGATAAGGCACGGATAAAATTAGCAGATGGAACTATTTCCACCATCAAGTTTGAAAATGCAATAATAGCCACGGGTTCGCGTCCGCAGGAGTTCTCCGGGCTTCCTGTCGATGGTAAAATCGTTATCGACTCAAATGATGCCCTGGGTCTGATGAAGGTGCCCGAAGACATGGTAATAATCGGGGCCGGTTATATCAGCATAGAAATCGGGACGATGTTTGCAAAGCTCGGGACAAAAGTGAAAATCGTGCAGCGCTCATCCAGGATTTTATCGAAATTCGATACTGAACTCGTTTCTGTGGTAAGCCAGAAAATGAAAAAGCTGGGTATGGAGATATTCTATAATTCAAAATTCCAGGGTTTAACCAAGGAAAACAATAAGGCAGTAGTGACAATCATTGACGATGGAGGAAAGAAAACCGAACTCACCGCCGATAAAGTGCTTGTAGCTGTTGGTTTAAGACCGAACAGTGAGAACCTCGGGCTTGAGAATACGAAGGTTGAACTCAGCAAGAGCGGCTTTATCAAAGTGGATGAAAAACGGCAAACGACCGACCCCAAAATATACGCGGTCGGGGATGTTGCAGGGCCGCCATTCCTTGCCCATAAGGCTTTCAGGGAAGGGAAAGTGGCAGCCGAAGTCATTGCCGGCCTGCCGAGTGCTTTTGATAACAGGGCAATACCTGAAATCATATTGTCAGACCCGGAAATAGCAATCGTGGGCATGGATGAGGAAACTGCAAGAAAAAGCGGCTTCGAAATCAAGACAGGCAAGTTTCCTTTTCGCGCTTCAGGAAGTGCGCTCACTCTGGACAGGACGGACGGGTTCGTGAAGGTGGTGGCAAAAGCGAACGGGGAGTTACTCGGGATACATATAGTCGGGGCAAATGCATCCATGCTGATAAGTGAAGCCTCGCATTCCATAGAGATGGCTGCTTTCCTGGAAGACCTTGCTGGAACGATACATCCGCATCCAACGCTTTCAGAGGCACTTGCGGAGGCAGCGGAAGCAGCTCTGGGAAAAGTAATTCACATTTGAGAGTGGAAAGTTTGGTCGATTACAGGAGGAACCAAAAAAAGGAATTGTATTTATAGGGATTGTCTGTGGTTCCTCACACATACAAGTAGTGTGAAGCATATAAACCTGTTTGGTATGTTTTCATTAAACTAATGTGGTGACTAACGAAGAGATTCTGACAAGGAATACTGAGCATTTTGGCAGGATAGCGGGTTTGAGATGGAAGCGATGGGGAGTATTTTTATTCAGGCATGCAGTTTTTAGATAAAAAAATGAGAAAGTATATTATATTGTAAAAACAATTAAAAATGATAAAAAATAATGCAAGAAGAAGAAAAATCTGATGGATTTAAATTTGCATTAACGGCGCTTACAGCCCTTGGAACTATTATATATATAATATATAATTATTTTCAAAATACGTCTGTTGACGATACAGTGTATACATTTACTTTGACAATAATTCCTGTTTTGATTGTTTCTATTATCCTCTTTATTGTGTATGTTTTGATTAAAGGATTTTCTATGGAAATGCAAAACCCTTGGCAAAAGAAAAATATGGAAAAATTGGCTTCGAAATTTTATTTGATAGCCCTTTGGATAACTATACTAGCTTTTATATTATTTTTCAGTGTGTTTCTACAGGCAATTTTAAACTTTAGTGGATATTTTTTTGCATTTATAGCAATCCTCATCAGTTTGTCCGGTTATGCTTTTTACAGAAAATATATTGAACGGCAAAATTCCTTTCAGAAAACTGTAGTTTCTATTATATTTTTGTCTATAATATTTGCTTGGTTTATCGTATTTTTGCCAGTTTCTTATTTCATTCATGGTCATGTAACAGATGATATGAAGAGTATTTATTACAAGAATAATGTGCCGATTCCTATATCTATTGAAGTAACTGGTCCGAACACTGAATTACAAATAAACCTGTATCAAATAAATTCTGAGTATAAACTAACTTTAATAGATTCGCTTAAATTCGGACCGAAACACGTTTTAGATAAGAAAGTAAATGGTACGAATTCAATTTTAGTTGGTAATGCATTTGATTCTGGGAAGTACAATGTTTTTATTAATACTACCAATCCCAGTATAACCGTGGGATATTATGAATTAGTGTACTCACGCTTTAATTATGATTACGGGAAAAGTTTCTATTTATTAAACGCAAGCGAGGCGAAATTACTATCATGAACCGTAAACAAAAGTTAGTCATGTAGGTATTTATATTATGAAAATTGCATGGGGCATCACAGGCGCAGGACATTTCCTTCGTGAGAGTTTTGAGGTATTTAAAGAGCTAAAATGCAATAAACCCGAGTTAAAAGTCACAACTTTTGTATCACGCGCAGCCGAAGAAGTGATAAGTATGTACGGCCTTGCAAATGAGCTTTCAAATATCTCCTGCGGCAGCTACCTTGAAGAGTGCTTTTACGAAAGCGAGCAGGGAGCAAGCTTTCCCAAAACCGGCAGGTTCCTTCTGCAAAAATATGATGCCCTGATAGTAACTCCCGCCACCTCAAACACCACAGCAAAACTTGCATACGGGATAGCAGATACCCTTGTGACAAATGCGGTTGCGCAGGCTGTTAAAGGAGGCGTCCCGGTTTATATTGTGCCCGTGGATATTGCAGGAAAAATCGAGTCAAGGATGCCGTTTTTCATAGACAGGGAGATATGCATGAGATGCGAACTCTGTCCCCCGGCGCAGGAATGCCCGAACAACGCGATTACAGACCAGATTGACCTCTTAAAATGCGACGGATGCGGCCTGTGCGTTACGCTTTGCAGCTACGGTGCGATAAGAGGCGGCTTAGCAAAACTCAAAGTGCGGGACGTGGACTCAAGAAATGTCACCATTTTGAAAGAACTTATGGGAATCACTGTACTTAACCATCCCCAAAAAGTCAATGCCATCATAGAAAAACTTGAATAATGCAAAAATTGAAGTACTAAAGGAAATAAATGAAGAGAAAATAATTAGAAGGAGAAAAATCTTGTTCCCAACAAAAAAAGTTCAGACATTGACAGGTTCAGTTGTACAGGTTGAGATGAAAGGCGATAAACATACACTTCAGGGCAAGCTTGAGAGCGCTGATGAGTATTTGAATCTGCATCTTATAGAAACATATGAGATTGTGGATGGAGTTAAAGCACGTTCACTGGGTTCGGTAATTTTAAGAGGTAATAATATAATAATGTTAAGTCCAGTAGGGGAGTAGAATGGAAACAGAAGAAAAAGTTTTGAAATTGATC
>JBGPUU010000132.1:0-4662 GCA_041491305.1 Candidatus Methanoperedens sp. | reverse complement strand
TACAGATTCCAGTCATGTTGACCCGGCATTCCGGGATGCCTGCCTGTCGGCAGACAGGTTGACCCACCTGCGAGGCGGGTAATAAGAGTAAGAGCTGTTTGAGATTTAAAAATACAAAGGGTTATTGATTTGGAGTTACTTTTTTTCTTCTCAAAGATTCGCCTTTCAGTTCGATACGATTTGCATTTGCTGTCAGTCTGTCAAGGATGGCATCTGCAAGTGTGGGATCATTGATATAAGCGTGCCATTTAGATACGGGAAGCTGTGATGTAACGATAATACTTTTCTTTCCGTATCGATCTTCCAGCAGTTGTAGTAAAGTAAGCCGCACATCCTGCCCCAGGTTCTGCAGCCCAAAATCGTCCAGGATGATCAGCGTCTGGCGTTCCAGGTGGTTTAAAAGTTTTATATAAGAGCCATCGAGTTTGGATAGCACTACTTTTTCTATAAGCCGGTTCATGTTCAGATAAGTGGTTTTGTATCCCTGCATACAGGCCTGGTGACCAAGTGCGCAGGCGAGATAACTTTTTCCGCAACCCGTGGAACCGGTAATCAGGATGTTTTCTCCATTTTCAAGATAGCGGCCTTCACTTAAAACGGCCAGTTGTTGTTTAGTCAGGTTCCGCGAAGCGGTGCATTCGATTTGATCCATCGTTGCAGGCAGTCGCAGCTTGGCAAGTTTTAGATAATACGCTGTCTTCTCGTTGCTTCGGTTGAGTTGTTCAGATTGCAGGAGTTGTGCTACAAGGTCATGGCCATCGAGTTGCTGATCGAGTGGTAGTTCAAGCTGAGAGTGATAGGACTGATACATTCCAAAGAGCCGTAGCTGTTGCATTTGCGCTAAAGTTTGTGTTGTGTTCATTTGTTTTATTTTGAAGGTGATTATTGAAGACGTAGGTTTATTGGTATTGATCGGGGCCACGGATATTATCATGATCGGGTATAATTAAATAGTTTTCTGCCGGGGGCGGCTGCTTATCTAGTCCGCGTTCCAGAATGTTTTTAATCATGGTATAGTTTACGCGGGTGCCCAGCAACGCGCGTGCGCATGCGGCTTCAAGGCGCAAGGCCCCATATTTCTTCTCCAGCAGGAGCATACCAAAGCAGGCTTTGTAGTTCTGTTCGATATAGATACTGTTCTCAAGCAGGAGTGTTGTGGCCTGCATGACACTGGAGCCGATACGATTTGCCTGCGCGAGCAGATCTTCTTTGTTCCAACCCTTGATCTGCTGCATACGCTGGTGGTTGGGCGGCATATGTTCGCCAAGGGTGGTATATGCTTTGCCATGTGGTTTGCGGATGTGAAGAGCAATGCGGCCATTGTCATAATAGACTTCCATGGTTCGTTTATCGTAGAGGACCTTTACTTTTTTACCAACATACTGGTAAGGCACACTGTAATAGAGATGATCTTCTGAGAGTTGTACGTGGTAGTTGCGCTGAACGGTGAGCTGCACCGCCTTCTTCGGGCTAAACGGTTCTGCAGGCAGGGGTTTGAGCAATGACAGTTCCTGCTGTTCAAAAAAATATAAACGGCTATAAGGTGAGTTCTTGTAAGGTTTGTTATTAAGCAAAAACAGCTGCTCCTGCAAGGCTGCATTCAGGGATTTCAGGCTTTTAAACTCCTGGTTGCGCAACGGCGCATATACATGCGTGTAAATGATACGGACAGCGCCCTCCACCATGGCCTTATCGCGCGGACTATACGGACGCGTTGCACTAAAAGTGGTTTCATAATACTCACTCATCTGGTAGCAGACCTCTGTAAACACCGGCTCATACCGGCTGGCGCGGATGACGGCCGTTTTCAAATTGTCTGATAAGATGGTACGGGACACTCCCTTGTAATACCTGAGCATCTCATTGATGCAGTGGGTAAAATCGGCCGTCTGTTGTGAGTGCACCGCCAGGCAAAAGATCAGACCGCTAAAGGGAAGTATGGCAACAAAGACCTGGCACTCGATGCGTTCCCCCGTGTCAACATCGGTATAATATTGTTTCTTACCTGCAAAGTCCACCATCATCATATCAGCCGGTTCATATTCCAGATGCATCACCAGGTCACCACGCTTCTGATATTCATTTAAACGCCAACAGTACTGGCTGTAACCGTATCCGTCCTGATGAAGTAAAAGGTACTCATGCCACAGTAATTGACGGGTAACGCCGGTTTTAGAAAGTTCAAGGGTTGCATAGGCAAAATGATAGTGAAGCTGCTGAAGCCTTAGTGTGTTTTTTCCCAACACTTCATTGTTATAAGCCTTATCCGCAAGCTCTTTACCGCTCAGGTTATCTGTACTGGTTTTGAGCAGATGAAGATATTTTCTCACGCTATTGCGGCTGATACCGATGCGCCGGGCGATTTCACGAACACCTATTCCGTCCGTATGTAACTGAAGAATCTGTTTTAACTGTTCCATTACGATTGGCTTTTGTGGCATTGCTCCCTGGTTTTAGAGAGCAAAAGACGGTCAAAAGCGCTTAGCAATTAAAGCCTGCCGGTGGGTCAACATGCCGGAATGACAGTATACCCTGGAGAACAAAATAATGATCGCAATGGGTGGGTCAACCTGTCTGCCGACAGGCAGGCATCCCGGAATAAAATAATCCCCTTATAAAAAGTATTGAACAAGAGGGTGGGTCATCATTCCGGAATGGTGGGTCAACATGAAACGGAATGACGGGTCAACATGGTCCGGAATCTACATCCATGTATTTTATTACTTCTGCTTTCTCTGCGTCAGTACCCAGCCATTTTGCTCCTATCCATTCCATTGGTTTGCCAATTGGGAACCATTGCTCTCCCTGCATTGTAAATTGAATAGGTGTATAAAGATGAAAAGTCGCAATAATATACTCATCATTTTCAGGCAGGTGAAGTGTATTTATTTTATAAGGTAGATTATGAAGTACAGGCCCTATAAGTACTGGTCGTTTTGGATTATTCTTCCTGATAATTTTGAGGGCATCGGTAAAATATTCTTCCCATACATTTTCTAATTGGGCGTGTGGTTCCGCCATTATTTCAAACATAACATTTTGTGAAAAGGATTTATAATACACTGATAATTGACTCCAGAGGCTTAAAAAATGTTCCCTACTTTCAGATGGCCTTGCCATTAATTGTTCATCCAAATGATTATCCAGGATAATTGCAAGCTTATTTTTTAGAGCTTGTTCAATCGCCCAATCAACCCTTGCCAGGAAGTTTTTATCAATGTTGTATGGCTTAATTAAATCCATATGAGCAACCCATTGAATGGGTAACCTGATGGCAGTAAAACCAGCTTCCTTAATCAATATAAACTCATTTCCATTTAATGAGTGGCCCCAGTCGCCTTCTTTAGAAGCATCCAATGTAAAACCAATATTCAGAGTTCTGGCTAATAATTGATTGGCAGAAAAAATATCTATTGTTTTTGTAGTGTCATTTTGAATATTATCGGCAAATAAACCCAAAGGCAAACATAGAAGGAACATTTTTAGTGTTACATGTTTCTGCCAATTTTTTAGGTGGCTTTGTTTGAATACTTTCATTTAGTATGTTTTAACTTTCTTAATAATTAATTTTCCCGAAGCATGTCATTGCAGTTGCTGAACAAGGTTGTTCAATTCTTCAAAGTATTGCCCAAACTGTTTTTTATAAAAATACTTTTTTAGAAAAAACTGAAAAATAAGAAAACCAATATAGCATATAGTTCTTAAGAGGAACGGTAGGCCATACCATCCCTCGTAGTTTCTTTCTATATGATAATACATGGCTATTTCCAGCATGACTGCCATCACCACATATAAACAAGCGTTCATCACAAAATGCCGCTTAAAATCTTTACCCAATATTCTGACTTTAGCAATCATGTTTTTTTTTGTGTTTCCGGTTGGCCGTTGTAGTTTTTTTACAATGCCATAATTAAACAGTGAGCTAATAAACTCAATAAATAAAATTGCCAGCAATAACCACATAGAAAGACTATGATATGCCAGCGAATTATTAATAAATACAGCAACAAAAACTAATGCCGTTAGTGGAAAGAGAAACAAAGCGGATTTCAGATTCCTTTCTAACTTGGCAAGCGGCCCCCGGCTTTTGTTGTTAATCAATTCCATAATATTATTGTTTTCTGGTTTGTAAATGCTTGTTGAAGCATCCATCATTTTTTTAAAGTTGTCAAGTTCCATATCAATTATTCTTTACTAATTGGCGTAATTTTTCTTTAGCTCTATTCATCTTAACTCTGAGTGTGTTTTCATTAACCCCCAATATTTCCTCCATTTCAGCATAAGATTTACCTTCCAAATAAAGCATTACAAGGGCTTTTTCAATTTTATTCAACTGCTCAATAGCTGCATACATTTCAGCATACATCTCTTCCTTCTGTATATACGAATTTGTATCGCTTATTTCTTTTGGAACGGAATTAGGATCGTAGGACTGAATATGCTTTTTCCCCTTTCTAAGCCCTGCGATAGCGGTGTTAATTGCAACTTGGTACAACCAAGTACTGAATTTCGCTTCCCCTCTGAATCCTGTGAAGCTTTTCCACAATTGAATTAAAATTTCCTGGAACAAATCCTGTCTGTCAGCATCATTATTAGCGTAAAAATGACATACCTTATATATCAGTTGCTCATGCTCCTGTATTTGCTTCAGAAAAGTTTCTT
>JBGPUU010000131.1:0-4777 GCA_041491305.1 Candidatus Methanoperedens sp. | reverse complement strand
ATCTTCCAACGACTTTATATTGGAATGTATTTTTTCGTTTAATGCTTGCTGAATGTTCTTGATTTTAAGAACATCTGATGAAATTTTTGATATTACATCGGGCTTTTTTCGCTGTTGCAATTTATCGTAAATATAACCGAAACCTCCAACTAAAGTAGCAATTGCTAAAATAAGCCAAAAAACATTATTTTTTGTTAAAGGATCAATAATAGCAGAGATATTGAAAACCATACATATGTTTAACAAGTACATTAAAAGTATAAACTTTTTTGTATTTTCAAATTTTATTAAGATAATACATTAAAAATAAGAGAAAATCCCAGCATCTTACCATATGAGTAATAACACGATCTCTTATGCAAAAATCACAGAATCTGCATAGCTCTGCATGAAGTGGGAGAGCGCCATCACGATAATGCGGGTTCTGCCGGAAATTACCGGCGGTGCTACTAGGCACACTATGCACGTTAAAGATAAGCATTACGACAAGTAGTCGCGGTCTTCGAGGAGGTGCATGAGAGCTACAGGAAATTTCACCCGGCGTTTGTGGCAGGGTGGTAGTAATTAGCTTGGAAAGTTTAAGCAAAAAATGTTATACTCCCGAATATTTACAGCAACCCTATGTTGCTCTTCCTGACCACTTCGTCATAATTCCTGACCCCCAATATTTTCTCTATCATATCAGAATGCTTCCCCTTGATTTTATTGAGCTCGGATGAAGAATAATCCGTGATGCCTTTTGCAAATACCGTGCCTTCGCTCTCTATTTCGACGATGTCCCCTCTGTCGAATACGCCGTCAACCCCAATAATCCCGGAAGGCAAAAGCCCTCTTTTTTTCCTGACAGCCTCTCCGGCGCCTTTATCCACGATGAGCTTCCCGCTTGTCTTTGACAGGATTATCCAGCGCGTCCTGTTCTTGTATTTCCCGTCGCGGGCAAGGAAAAGCGTCCCGATATCCTCACCGTCCATGATTTTCATAACCACATCCTGGATGGCGCTGTTTGCTATAACCATGTGGCAACCTGCTATGGATGTTATCTTGGCAGCCTCGATTTTTGTCCTCATGCCGCCCACACCTTTCATGCTGGTCGGGCTTCCGCCGTAGCTCTCAATTTCAGGCGTGATTTTTTCTATGGTGCTTATGAGCTTTGCATCCTCATTTTTCTTTGGATTCTTGTCATAAAGCCCGTCGATATCAGATAAAAGGATAAGGAGTTCAGCTTCAACCTTACTTGCCACCATTGCGGAGAGTTTGTCGTTATCACCGAAGGTAGCCTCTATTTCATGCACGCATATCGGGTCGTTTTCATTGATTATAGGAACGACACCCGCATCCAGTAGAGCCGAAATGCTGTTTCGGAGGTTAAGATACGTCATCCTGTTCGAGAAGGCTTCGTATGTAAGCAGAATCTGGGCAACTTTGAGGTCATGCTTATTAAATGCCGCCATCCATTCCTGCATCAGGATATTCTGCCCGACTGCGGCGGCTGCCTGCCGAAGCGGTATCTCGCGAGGCCGCTCTTTCATTTTCAGCTCTTCGCACCCTATCCCGATTGCGCCTGAGCTTACTATTATCACGGTTTTCCCGGCTTCCCTCAGTCTTGCAACCTGCGCTGCTATATCTTCTGTCAATTGCCTGTTAAAACTTCCATCCTCGCTGGAAAGGGATGATGTCCCAATTTTCAGGACAATCCTTTTGACATCCTTAAAAAGCTCTCTCCTGTCAATGGTTTTAGCGGATTCCATTTCATCACTTACCCATTTTGTCAGCAAGGCTTGCATTTAGCTTTTTATGAGTATATTTTCTTGCGTTCTTTCCTGTATAATCAGCCACTTTATGCCCTTTTCCCATTAGCACATATTTGTAAATCAAAAGCCCTTCCATCCCGACCGGTCCGCGGGCATGGATTTTGTTGGTGCTGATTCCTACTTCGGCGCCCTTACCGTAACGGAACCCGTCTGCAAAGCGCGTGGATGCATTCCACATCACGCTTGATGAATCCACAAGGTCAATGAACCTGCGGGCGTTGTTTTTACCTCCGGTAACAATGGCATCGGTATGGTGAGAACCGTATTTGTTGATATGGTCGATAGCCTCATCAAGCGAATCCACTATTTTTATGGAAAGGATTAGGTCATTGTACTCTGTTCTCCAGTCCTCCTCTGTGGCATGAAGCAGGGCTTTCAAGAATCCCATATTTTTTAATATCGCAAATGAGCGCTCATCGCACCGGAGTTCAACGCCAGCCTCATTGTATCTTTTTCCCATCTCAGGCAGGAATTTTTCCGCAATATCCCTGTGCACAATCAGGGTTTCCATGGCATTGCAGACCGCAGGATATTGCACCTTGGCATCATAACAGACATCGAGCGCCTTCTCTATATCAGCCTCGCTGTCCACGTACACATGGCAGATGCCTGCTGAATGACCGAGCACAGGAATCCGCGTATTGTCCTGGATATATTTCACGAACTCGTTTGAGCCTCTCGGGATTATGAGGTTTATGTAATCATCGAGTTTCAGCATCTCGTTTACTTCTTCCCGCGTCTCCATGAGCGCGAATGCGCCCGCCGGCATCCCTTCCGTGCCCTCGATGGCGTTTACGAGCACATCGAAGATTGTCCTGTTGGAGTGCGCAGCCTCGCTTCCTCCTTTGAAGATGGTGGCATTGCCGCTTTTCAGGCAAAGCGACATAATCTGCGGGACAACGTCGGGGCGGGATTCGAAAATGACGCCAATCAATCCTATCGGACAGCTTACCTGGTAAAGCTCAAGACCGCTGTCGAGTTCAAGAGCGGAAAGCGTCTTCCCTACCGGGTCTTCGAATTTGATGACGTCCCTGATGCCCGCTATCATCTCGTCTATCTTGACATCGTCCACTTTCAGCCTTTTGATAAGGGCTTTTGGGAGCTTTCCGGCTTCCACGAGTTTCTCTGCCGCTGCGATGTCTTTCTTGTTGGCTGAGATGATTTTCTCCCAGTTTGAGTCAAGAGCCTGCGCCATTGCTGCGAGAGCTCTGTCCTTTACGGCGGCTGTCACGCTCGCTAATGGGATGGAGGCGGATTTTGCGAGGGTGACTTTGGTGAGGAGTGGGGTGGACATAATCGAGAACTACCTTCGTTGTAGTTATAAGTGATGTTCTTTACATCATTTTGCTTTTTATAGATTTGTGTTTGATGGGGCTGAGCGAAATATTTTAAATTGTTTTTACCATCTACTAAAACAGTATTTTGGGAACGTGAGATTAATTCTACCCATGAAAAGAGATTTAAAAGACCATTCACAATAATAGACATACAAGAATGTCAAAGACAAAATCACACATAGATTTACCAAAAGAAAAAATCGCCGAATTCTGCAAAAAGTGGAAGATACGTGAGTTCTCCCTTTTCGGCTCTGTGCTACGTGAAGATTTTCGCCCTGATAGCGACATTGACGTGCTTGTCACCTTCAGCGAAGATGCAAAACATACTTTATTCGATCTTGTCCATATGGAAAATGAACTCAAAGAGATTTTTGGACGTGAAGTTGACATAGTCAGCCGCAGAGGAATAGAATCCAGCCGGAATTATCTTCGCCGAAATGCCATTATAAATTCAGCAGAGGCTGTATATGCAGCGTGATAGGGAATACCTGCTTGACATACTAGAAGCTGCAAAGCTGGCGATTGAATATGTTGGCGATAAAACCAGAGAAGAATTTTTTGGAGACCTACAGTGCTAGGATGCAGTAATCCGGCGCCTTGAAATTATCGGAGAAGCAAGCGCGGCGAATCTCAGAAGAAACACAAGCTGCATATCCCGACCTGCCGTGGAGCGACATGGTCGGTATGCGCAATATCATGATTCATGAATATGATGATGTTGACCTGGTAATCGTCTGGGAAACTGTCAACAATGACCTGCCGCCGCTGATTGATGCGCTGGAGAAGATACTTCAATCGCTGTAACGACTGAGCCAAAAAAAGAAAATCACTTATTTACCGCGCGGACTTTACCTTCGACTTCTTATGAAAGTGAACAGACCTCAAATGCGCCTCGATAGGCCCTTCCCATCCTTTTAATTTATCAGGGTCCCCGTCAATAAGCCTGAGAAGCTCATCCTCATCTTTTGCTTCATATCTCTTGGATTTCATAATAATCACTTCGCTTTGTTATCATATAATTATTCGTACCAAAACGAGAAATGATAGTCCAAAAACATTTGCAATTGGCACGAAAATATGTAAATCCACAGGAAAGAGAGTATAGAACTTATACACATTATCCCAAGTCGTAATCTATTTACCATGCCTTTACAGTTTAGCAGCCATGAAAGCTGTACTCGGACTTGAGGACGGAACATTTGTAAAAGGAGAAGGTCTTGGAGTAGAGGGCATCGTCCGTGGCGAGCTTGTTTTCACAACCCAGTACACAGGTTACGAGGAAGCCCTGACAGACCCGTCGTATAAGGGACAGATACTGATGTTCACGTATCCGCTCATCGGCAACTACGGAATAAGCGGCGAAACCTTCCAATCCGACAGGATGCAGGCAGAAGGACTGGTTGTAAGGGAAGCCTGCGACCATCCGTCCCATCACAAATCAAAGCGCTCAATTTTTGAGTTCCTGAAAGATGAGGGCAAATCAGGCATCATGGGAATCGATACCCGTATGCTCACGATAAAAACAAGAGAGCACGGCACCATGAAAGCCGCTATAATAGTCGGGAGCGATGACGGCGAGGAAGCTGTAAGGCTTGCAAGGGAGCAGCCGGATATAGGAGGTCTTGACCT
>JBGPUU010000130.1:0-4882 GCA_041491305.1 Candidatus Methanoperedens sp. | reverse complement strand
GAAAAACCTTTTTTAATAAGGACATCTTTCATACGGCTTTTATGGTTCCCCTGAAGTTCGATAGTATTATCTTTTATCGTACCACCGCATGCGAATTTAGATTTCAGGTAGCTGGTCAATTCCTGCAGGTTAATCTCAGTTGGATTAAGACCCTCAATCACCGTTACTTCTTTTTTATATTTTCTTGTATCTACCTTTACTACGATTCTCTGCTGTTCTTTTGCCACTTCTTCGCATATGCAAAGCTCTTTAGGCAAACCGCATACAGTGCACATTTCTGAACTCATTTATTGGGTTAATACCTCCGTTCTTATATTATACATGACTATTATATAGCTACTTGATGCTTCCCGTATTAAAATATAATGGTATAGAGATAGCAAGAACCGTCGAACTTTCCCGGACGATATTGAGCCAGGCGTTCGGCCTTATGTTTCGCAAAAACATACCATCCGATTATTCGATGATATTTATCCTGGAAAAGCCGTCCTCTGTCAGTATTCACATGCTTTTCGTGTTTTTTCCAATCGACGTTATATTTTTGGACGAAGAAAAAAGAATAAAAGGGCTTTCCAATTTAAAACCGTGGCTCGGATTTAAAACAATGAAGAACGTCAAGTATGTTATTGAAATGAAAGCCGGTACAATTGAAAAGTTCGATCTTTCAGTTGGCGGCCAGATGGAATTCTAATATTAATGGATTGTTATGACGATATCCGGAAAATTAACCGAAAATGCTGTAATACTCGATAAACAGGCGATAGAGGAATTATTTAACACAAGTTTTTACGGCCGTCCAAGAGATGACAGGCTTGAAGTTTCCCTCATCGAGAGCGCTTATCTTATTTATATTGGAAAAATAAAAGTTGAGTTTCATGGAAAAGAACTTGATTTTAATCAATTTTTCCTGAAAGCATCATTGCTGGTAAAAAATTTTGAATTGCTATACATTACTTATAAAGACCTGAGAGAACGCGGATATTTTATCCAGCCTGCAGTCACGGGTTTCCGGGTTTATCCGCGCGGAGGGCATCCAGGCAAGACGCCTGCAGAATTTTTTGTTTTTGTGACATCCGAGAGGATACCGCTTTTGCTTTTCGATTTGAGAACGCACCTTGATACCGTAGAAAACCTGAAGAAACGACTGGTTCTGGCAATAGTGGATGAAGAAAGCGATATTACCTATTACGAAGTGAAAAAAACAATTCCCTCAGGTTCATATAAATTAAAACTGGACAGGATGGCATCTACTGCAAGCCTTCTTGAAGACCGGGTAATGGTATGGGACCCGGAGGCTTCATCCATCCTCCACAACGAGGGGTTTTTTGGCAAACCAATGGACGAAGGACACCTGCAGCTGTCACTGGTTGAATCATGTTATCTTCTGGGTAAAGAGATTCTGAACATTGAACAAAGGAACAATAAAAAGCTGGATTTTGATGAGTTTTCAAGACTTGCATCTGACATTGAATCGGATTTCATGATAAAACTTGCTGTTTACAAGGCGTTGCGGAATAATGGTCTTGTTCCCAAGACAGGATTTAAATTTGGCACGCATTTTCGTGTTTATAAGAGCTTTGAAGAAATATCAAAACTCCCACATTCGGATTACCTCGTTCATGCGATAGATGAGGCCCATGTTTTTTCACTGCAGCAGCTTTCGCGTGCAGTGAGGCTTGCCAACAGCGTGAGAAAAGAAATGATATATGGTATAGCCGGTTCCAGAGTTGATTTTATTATTATCGGGAGGATGCGGTTGTAATAATTAGGTATAAGTTCAAAGCTTCTGCTTGCGCTTCACTACTTTTTCAAGTTTCTTTGCCCACATATCCTCAACCCCGGTGTATTCGCAATCAAGATAATGTGCAACAGCCTTGGCAATTGCATCCTTGGCGCTGCTTTCACCTGTCTTTTGTTTCAGGGCTTCGACATCCTCTTCTGTGAGGACCGTCTGTGCATGCATTATTTTAACCATATAACCACTCTCCATGATGTTTTTTTAACGATTCGGTTTCCCCTATATTTTGAATAATCTTAACGATATTTAAACTTTGCTAAAATGGGCTCTGGGAAGTCTTCGGTTGTTCAGAGGGGCTGTAAAAAGTCAGTTGATACCTTTTTTAGTGGATGGGTCTGTTAGCCCAAGGGATTTTCACTTTCTATACTGATTTGATGCAATTCAGAATTTAGTCTTCTAATAAAGTAAATACCAAATATAAAACATGCTAATAAAAACCATACGGTAATTGATTTAAATAGATTTTGATTTGTTTCACTAAATCCAAAAATACCTATTAGACCCAAAAAGATGAGGCTCGAAGAAGACGCCATAAATAAAGCAAAAAAGTTTTGAGCATCTTTTTGTAAATGTGATTTCCTTCGACGAAGCTTACATATTGTTTCAAGCAGGTTATCGATTCCTGACTCAGGATTTTGTTTAAGGTTGTGGCATAAGTTTTTTATCATCAAATTGATTTTTTCGATTCCTTTTTGGGTTTCAACCTTACTATTGGATAATACCTGAAATGTTAGAGCTAAAAGACCTACGCCAGCTATCGATGCAGCTCCTTCAAGAATTATTACCACCCGTTTTCACACCCTATAAAAGATAAAAAAAATAATTAACTACACATGATTTTGCCGTTTTGTTCGGATTTCATGTATCGAGCTGCAATATTTTTCAAGATAGTAATCCCAAGATATATGATACTCGCTGTTAAGACCGCATATATTAGCATTTGATTAAATCCTATGCCGATGATTGATGAATAATATATTATCAACATAGGCATAAAGAAAGCAAGAATCACTTCAGGAGAATCTGTATCAGTACAAAACCTAACCCCATGGTAAACAAACATGTAATCACCCTTTATAGTGCCTTTTTATATAGCGCCGTTAATAACCACACTGGGTTTAATTGCAACAGAGTTGCGTTGGATTACTACATTCTTTTCTGTAGTCGTGATATCATAGGTAATTACCTGTCTGGGTACGCTTGCTGTTCCTGCTGCAATCCCTAAAAGCAGCAGTGCCAGAAGCACAGTTGTTATGTCTACAATTCCATCCGATTTTTTAGTCATAATTATTCTTTTCTCCTTACTAAGAGCCTCTTTTATTATTTTGAGTGAAACAAGCCACCGCCCCATTAAAGGAGCCGTACCCGCCGAATGGTCACCATCGAACTATCGGCGATGGCGGTCATGCCACCCGTCATCCGATACACAATAGGAACTATACTTCATGCATATATTAAAGTTTTTGGGTAGCAATCAACAATTCAACGAATTCAAGTTCGTTTATTGTCGATGTTGTTTCAAAAAAAATCATTGAGTACCATTATTTTTATGTTGCTCTGAATTACTTGCATTTTGTATCAGTGTTATCCACCTGTTTTCTCGCATTACTTTAATCCCGCAGGCTTCGGCGGAGTGCTTATATTCCTTTCCACTATTAACATCCCTAATGGAAATCAGGCTTTCCCGTCCGTGCGTAGATGACCCCACCCGGTATATTGCGGAATGTAATCTCGGGAAAAAAGTGAATATCGGGAAATTGTGTGATATATTGAGGGAAATCGGCGCAAAGGAATTAAAATGCTCGGTGAGACTCGGGGTTGCGCGTTTTGAATTCGAAGAGAGAAGCGTGATGCTTTATCAGAGCGGACGCGTGGACATCAGGAAAATAAAAGACACCGGTGAAGCCGCAAAGGTAATGGAACAAATAATTTGTATAATAAAGGATGCCCTTAACGATACATCCTCTTAGAAAATTCACCGATAGTATTACTGGTGCTTTTTACAAATGTATCCATCTTACTATCAAGATGTTCTTCAACGCCTTTGATATTTATCCTGATGGAACGCTCTTTTGCATCAAGTGTTTCTTCAAGGCCCCGAAGTCTCTGGTCAAGCAATAATATCATAACCGCAAGCGAACCTATCAAAAGCATTGCTGAAATTATGATGACCGGATCCGAATTGCCAAGACGTGTAAGCCATTTATAAGTCAATACTATCGAAGACAGGGTCATAACCGTGGCAAGTGCGATATGTTTCATGTCCATTAATCCACCTCGGAATCTTAATACAAATTATTCTTTTCTATATATATAGATTTAATGGAAAGCCTGCCGGGAATCTTTATATCTACCCTCATAGCATTTAAAAATGAATTCCCGGAGGGATGATTATTAGAGGATACGATGATGATGGAAAAACGAGATATATTGTTTTAATTGTACTGATCGGAGGAATAATTGCAGGATTTGGCGTGGACAGGTTTATCAGCGGCTGGACTGATACCTCCAAAATGTATATCATTGGTATCCCGGGCAACGTGGGCGTGGGGCAGGTTTCCAAAGTCAGCTTTATCACGTTTAACAACAGTGATGCCATGGGCAATGTCAATATCACGCTTGACGGCGCCGCATCCGGGCGGGGAACGACGGATGCAAACGGCAGGCTTGAACTATCAATAAACGCAACCACAAACGGAAGCATCAACGTTACTGCAGAAAAAGCAGGTTACAGGAATGCGACATCAATTCTTATGGCTACGCCGGGTCTTATCATAAGCGCAATGCCTGGCTCAATAACCTCAGGCACAGCCTCTTTTGTAACATTTTCGGTGAGCAGTCTTGGAAAGTCCATTGAAGGCGCGGAGCTGGACCTTTCAGGAGCCGGGATTGCCATGGACGGAGTTACAAATTCCAACGGCACAATTATTGTACAGTTGAATCCCCCGAAGACAGGCACGATTACTGCAGTTGCCGAAAAAACAGGATATTCCGACGGTTCAACAACTATAACATCCGCAAGCCAGCAAACATTGAGTGTTTCTTCAAGCCAGGGTTCAGTAACGGTCAACGTCCCTGTGTTTG
>JBGPUU010000129.1:0-4929 GCA_041491305.1 Candidatus Methanoperedens sp. | reverse complement strand
TGAAAAATATGACAACACAGGACAACTTAAAAGAAGCCTTCGCAGGAGAATCGCAGGCGAACAGGAAATATCTTGCTTTTGCAGAAAAGGCAGACCAGGAGGGTTACAAACAGGTGGCAAAGCTGTTCCGGGCAGCAGCCAAAGCCGAGACAGTCCACGCGCTTAACCACCTTCGCGTGATGGGAGGTGTAGGGAAAACCACCGAAAACCTGAAAAGCGCTATTGACGGGGAAACCACGGAATTCATGGAAATGTACCCGAATTTCATAGAACAGGCAAAAAAAGAGAAGGGTCTGGATGCAGCAATTCTCAGCTTTGATGTGGCGAACAAGGTTGAGAAAATCCATGCAAATCTTTACAAGCAGGCTCTTGACAACCTCGGTAAAAACAAAGTGGTCGACTATTACGTCTGCTCGATTTGCGGAAATACCGTAGAAGGAAGCGCGCCTGAGCGGTGCCCCATCTGCAATGCGCCTGAAGCGATGTTCAGGAAGGTTGACTGAAATGGCAAAGAAACTTGCGGTAATATATGGCACCGGGTTTGGCAATACGGGCATCATGGCAAAAGCCATAGAGGAAGGAGCACGGGGCGCAGGCATTGAAGTAATTATCAAAAAAGTGGATCAGGCAACCGCACAAGATGTGGAAAAAGCGGATGCCATCGCCATAGGTTCCCCCACATACAAGGGCGCGGGTATGCCCACAGTCATCAGGTTCGTGGAAAGCCTGTCAAAAATCCAGCTCAAAGGCAAGATAGGAGCGGCTTTCGGTTCATACGGATGGAGCGGGGAAGCGGCGGGAGTAATGAGCAAGATGTTAAAAAGCTATGGCATGGATGTCATCGAGCCTGATCTGCGGATAAAACGCATACCTGAGGCTGAAGGTATTGAGACGTGTAAAGAGCTGGGTAAATTAATTGCCAAAAGATTAAAAAATGTGGCGTAAATTTTTGGTTCTCCATCCAGTTAAAGAAAGATGAAACCTGAAAGCCTAAAATATGGAATTTTAAGATTATGCAGGAATCTTGGGATTCCCATGGTAGGTTTTGCTCCTGCCGGGAGATGGGAGCATCCGCCAAAAGAACTGCCTAATTCTCTTTCGCCGTGGATTCCGGAGGAATTCTGGCCCCAATCCATATATACCGAAGCAAAAACAGTGATTGTGATTGGGCTTCCTGTATCCCTGCCCATTGTGGAAACTGCGCCGTCCATATATTACCATGAACTTTATAAAACCGTGAATTCGATGCTGGACTCAAAAGCATACGAAATTTCAAATTATCTCAATAAAAAAGGCTTTGGCGCTATTTACCTGCCGCGGGATGGTTATGGCGATATAAAAATCCTGATTGGCAAACCATTTGCCTTTTTTTCACACAAGCACGCGGCATATCTTGCGGGGTTGGGCTCATTCGGGCAAAACAATGTTCTCCTGACCCCCGAATACGGGCCGAGGGTCAGGTTTACTTCCATATTCACGACGGCTGAAATAAGAGGAGACCGGATTAAAACAAAAGACCTGTGCATACATTGCCTTCTCTGCGTGAAGAACTGTCCTGTGGGCGCGATACCAGAAACAGGAGATTTTCCTCCGGCTATGGATAAGAAGCTCTGTGCGATAAGGAGCGCGGAACTTCGGGATGAATATAAGTCGCCGTGCGGCATCTGTATCAAAGTTTGCCCTGTCGGAAAGGACAGAGAATTATACGGCAGGAAGAATATGGCGATATATTCAGACAGTAAAAAGTTTGAGAAATATCACAATGCATGGGAGCACGTGAGAAAATACGGAAGTAAATAAATAAAATGTTGTCGTTTCAAGATAAAAAAAGAAACAAATAAGATGTTTAAGAAAAAAGAGATTAATATGTATTTAAGAGCCCAAAAAATAATATCCGGAATTGTATTTTTAATAGTTTCTATTTTGATTCTCGTTAATTCTGCCTCAGCCCAGGTGGAAATATCCGATTTTTTTTCCGATTTCACAAGCAGCGACGTTACTTTTAATTCCACCCAGGATTTCCAGGGAAAGGCGGTTTTTGAACTTGATTATGCAGGAAAACCCGCAGAATCACATGAAGTACTCATTAACGTAATATCAGGCCAACCACTGACAAAGGTAATAATATGGCAGACTAAGCCGCTGTATGATTATTATACCGCAAAGGTGAGTGTTTACAGCGATGACAAACTTTTAGCAAGCAAATCGTATCAGGTCTCCTACGGGACTGTTTCATTACCCGGATTCCATGTCGTCGATTTCTCACCAACGAACAGCGGAGTGCAATTATTAATCCGCCCCTTCAATCCGAGCGCTGCAGATATAAAAATCGAATTACTGGACAACAATGACATTGTTTATTCCAAATCAGAAGATGACGTATCGCTCACAACCAACATTGAAATCGATACGAAATGGCCTTTTTTGCTTATCACCAATAAAGACTATATTGTCCGTGCAAAAATATTCACTCACAGGCTTTATTCCGAACCGCTGGTCAATACCTACATAGCATATTTCAAAGCAACCAAGGATGTCGAAATTCTCCCTGATGATGTGCAGGTGGATGAATACGGCGCCAGCGTAACTATTCGGGGTAAATCGCAGGTACCGTTTGACGGGTTCATAGTTGTAACTGCAAGAAACAGGACGACAAATGAAACTCAGGTTTACCGCCAGCAAGTGCAAGAAATACTGACGTCGAATAAAGAAGATACGGCAGGCGTAGTATGGAAAGGGCTTGCGCCCGGGACTTATGATGTGGAAATACTCGCAGTCGATAAGGAAAATGTTACGGTTGATAAATACGAAACTGCGGTTCGAATACCAGAATACTCAAATGTCTCAAGTTCTGCCGCCACAAAAAGTACTCCTGGATTCGAAGCGGTTTTTTTGATACTGATGCTGTTGTTTGTTTCCCGCCGCCGAAGCGGGTGAGGTTTGCTGATGTTTGACCTTATCATCAAGAACATCACGCAGAGAAAGCTCAGGACCGGGCTTACGGTATTCGGCATAGCGCTTGGGATTTTTGCTGTCATCGTAATGGGCGGGATGTCGGAGCATTTTAACATCACGTTTGATAAATCCATAAGTCTCACGGCTGATAAGATCCGCGTGCTGCCTGAGGGCGGGCTTTTCGGAGGCGGTCTTAATGAATCAAAGGTACGGGAAGTTAAAAGGGTTCCCGGAGTTGCAGATGCATACGCGATGTTACAGGCGCCTCTTGACCCGGAAAGTCTTGGGTTTTTCGGGGGAGATACAATCATAGGGATCCCACCTGACAAACTTGAATCTGCATTGAAAGATACAAAGCTAACACAGGGCAGGTTCCTTGTCACAGGAGATGGCTACAGGGCTGTAGTCGGAAGCAGCGTTGCGCGCGAATTCAACCTTAAGGTCGGGGATGAGATAGAGATAAAAAGCAAACGGGCGCTTCGTACCACCTCCATTACCGATAAAAGGAATTTTACTGTGGTGGGTATTTTGGAATACACAGGTTCTTTTTTTGACAACAGTATTGCGGTTCCCCTTGACAGGGCCCAGAAATTCTACAAAATGGAAAATACAGTGTCTTTGATACTGGCTGTCCCTGACACGAACACAGACCCTGAAGACCTTTCAAAAAGGATAGCATTAAATGTTGAAAAAGTTACGACCTTTTCACCGGCAGAGCTGAAAAGACAGATTGAGCAGTCACTTATTGTTTTCAGTTTGATAACCATAAGCGCGGCGGCTCTTGCAGCCATAATCGGGGGCCTGAGTGTCATGAATACCATGCTGATGTCGGTCTCGGAGAGGACAAAGGAATTCGGGCTTATGAAGGCCCTCGGCGCCGAAACAAAAGACATTCTTTTTATGACTATGGGGGAAGCTGCACTCATGGGAATACTCGGCGGAATATTCGGGATTTTAGGGGGTGAAGTCCTGGTGTATTATTTGAATGATTTCCTTGCTTCCCGCGGCACGACACTTTTTACGATCACCCCGCGGCTTCTTGTAATAGCTTTTGTCTTTGCGACCCTGCTCGGGATGCTGTCGGGTACATATCCTGCTTACAGGGCAGCGAAAATGAGCCCGATGGAGGCGCTGCGTTATGAGTAACAGGAGATAGTCAGCGATATGGACGAACCGATACTGCGCGTAAGGAATCTTTCAAAAACATATATGCAGGGAAAAATCCCGGTGCATGCCCTGAGTGATGTGAGCTTTGATGTCCGGAAAGGTGAATTCCTGAGCATTGTCGGCCCTTCAGGCAGCGGAAAATCAACATTCCTTTCAATGATAGGGCTTCTTGACAAGCCCACAGGCGGCAGCGTTTTTATAGAAGGCATCGAAGTCACAAAAGCAAGCGACAGGGAAGCTCCTGTAATCCGCCGTGAGAAAATAGGTTTCGTGTTCCAGCATTTCAATCTAATACCCACACTGTCGGCTCTTGAAAATGTGGATATCGCGATGCGTTTTGCAAGAGTCCCGAAAAATAAGCGAAAGGAAAGGGCTGTGGAACTTCTTACCCAAATGGGGCTTCGTGAAAGGATGAACCATAAGCCGTCGGAATTGTCCGGAGGCGAGCAGCAGCGCGTGGCAATTGCACGGGCGATGGCGAATTATCCTGCTATAATCCTTGCGGATGAACCGACAGGGGAAGTTGATACAAAGACGCGGAACATGATAGTTGCACTCCTTAAGGAACTGGCTGAAAAAGGGCAGACCATTCTTATTGTGACGCATGATACCGCAGTCTCGGCGCAGACACAACGGGTGATTACCATGCGCGACGGGATGATTGAAAGTGATACAAAAGTGATTGAGAAGCAAAAAGATACTGTAAGCCGAGAAAGTATAATAATCTAAAACATGTATTAAGCCATCGATATACATGGCTGACAAATACGAACAGGTGCTTGAACTTGCAAAGCGCCGGGGATTTAT
>JBGPUU010000128.1:0-4940 GCA_041491305.1 Candidatus Methanoperedens sp. | reverse complement strand
TCTATTCCCCTTCATAATATTTTATTAGTACCAATTGAAGTCCGGGGAGGTGACACAAATGGCTAAACAAGTAGATTGCAAATCAGCAGGGATAGACTGTCCTTTCATGCTTCGCACCGAGAGTGACGATGAACTTGTATCGTTCACCCAGCAGCATGTTAAGAAAGTTCATAAAAAGGATATCTCAAAGGCGGATATCCTCAAAATGGCAAAGAAGGTGTAGGCATCTGCCTGCACTTATTTTTTGGCAATAAATCTGCGTTCATCCGCGTTTATCTGCGGTTTGTTTTTCAAAATTTTTTTCGGTAGCGTATGTTAATATGGCCGTCTCATCTGTTTTCCGCAAACCGTGCATGTCGTTGTTATATGCGTACCCTGAAGCCTCGTGCGCGCGGTTGCGCCCTGGACTAAATAAGCGTGGCAGTGTTTGCAAATCCTGTGCTTTAATTCAGGCGGCATCCTGAGGCGGTATCTCATCCCTATGCGGCGCGCGAGTCCAACATACCTGTTGCTGAGTTCGGGGTGGGTTTTGAATTCATGGTCTGCAAGCTCAAAAAGCAGGTGCATGCGCTCGTATGCCATGTCCTTTGCCCAGTCTTTCTGCTTTTTGCGCATAGTAGGACGTAATAGTATGATGAGTACAAATAAGTGTAGGAGATATTACTATTGTGTTCACATAAATGAACATATGTTCGAAATAATGAACATATTCTCAAAACCCGCCTTACAGATACTACAAATGTTTCGTTGCGATTGATTGTAGGTAGAAAAACGATAATAAAAAGCTTTATTGTTAGGTAAATTGTTGGCTAATCTTAATGTTAGCTGCACAGCTCAGGGGTAAACTAACCCGACAAGAAGAAGATTTAGAGGATTTGCTTACTTCCAATGTATTTGGTTCAATTCAATATGCACCCAAAGAAAAAGGACTTATTCCGTTGCTTTCTGCTGCTGAAGACTCAAATGGATCAAATCCTTTAAAAAAATTGCCTAATATTTCAGATGTAAAATACGAATTTTGGCCAAATTTAGATGATGAAAATGGCAATGCCCGCGAACCAGATGTTTTAATTCATATAACACATGAAACAGGACAGCGAACGGTTATTTTGGTGGAAGCAAAATATAAATCTGGCAAATCATCTGAGGCCGACGAAGGTAGTAGAATTAATGACCAGCTTGCTAGTGAATGGGAAATCCTTATCACGAAGGAGACAGATGCAAAACCTTATTTTTTATATGTTACTGCGGATTTTTCTTATCCAAATAAAGACATTAAAGATGCTCAATCTGAGTTTGCTAAAAAGCGGCATGGAAGATTTGATGATATTGTTTGGATTTCATGGCGTAAACTGCCAAAAGTTCTAAACAGCAATGAGCCTATACTTAAAGATTTGATCGAGGTTTTACGTAAACAAGGATTAACGTTTTTTGAGGAGATTAAAATACCTCAGATAGATAGAATTCCTTGGACTTTTCAAAAAAATACTTTTAATTGGAAATTGAATATCCCTGAATTTAAATGGAGGTTTGCTATATGACCGAAGACGGAAAGAAAATCCTTGAGTTCGTCAAAGAAATAAGACGGTTCAGTGAAGAAATTGCGTTATTATTGAAAACAGCAGATGATTTAATGAAGAGGAGCGGATGGGTTACAATTAAAGGAAATACAGCATATGCATCTAGTTCACAAAGTCTTGATATTCCGAAGAGATGGTATCCCTATGACCTATTTAGGTTTTATAAAAATCAACATTATACAGAGATATTAATTTGTATATCAATTATTCTCGATGAGGATCTGGAAGAACCACCTGCAACACCTATAAATGAACCACTAATTACAGCTAACTATTTTCAATATAAGAAAGGAGAGAAAATTGAAGTTAACAGTACTAAATCAAACTTTTATTGGGCGAGGGTATATGAACAAAAAAAAGATCGTAAAGATGACGGCACGCCCTTCATTCCTGATGATTGGGAAGATGATAGTCCTATCCAGTCGTCCAAACATTTTGGATACTCATTGACATCAGTAAAAAATGCAGCCGATGTTGAGACTAAAATTGTAATACCTCTACTTGACGATTTACCAAAGCAATCCTAACATCTCGAACTTCTGCGCCTGAAAGAAAACTGAAAGTAACGGACTAATTGAAACAATAAACCTTCGAGCATCCGTGTTGAGATACCTGTTTTTCAAAACGAGTTTCGTCCCTAAAACAACACATCCCCCACCGTAAACACCAGCATACACAAACTCACCGCCGCATTCACATTAAAGAACGCCACAGGAATATTCTCAAAATTATCAGCCTTCACAAGCATATGCTCATACCATATCAACCATGCAATAATCCACAATCCGGCCTTAAAAACAACCCCGAGCTTCAGCACAAACATCAACCCAACACGCAGCGCCAGCATCAAAACATGCGCCGCAAACGACAATCCGAGCGCCGACTTTACCCCGAATACCGTCGGCACTGAATAAAGCCCCTCTTTCTTATCAAAATCAAGGTCCTGAAGCGAGTATATCATATCAAACCCCGCGACCCATAAAGTGACCGCAAAAAGCAAAATCAGCATCGCAAGTTCAGGCGCGCCGAAGGGGATATTGAATAGACCCGTCACCGCAATCCAGCCCCCCACAGGAGCATAACCGAGATTAAGACCAAGGACGAAATGCGAAACCGGTGTAAACTTTTTAAGATACGGGTAGATGATTGACGTAACCGGAATGATGGGGGAAAGCAAAAGGCACAGCGGGTTTAGTTTGTATGCGGAATAGAACAGCAGGACGTAGGAAATCAGGATTATCCCCCATACCTCATACAACTTTATTCTTCCTGACGGCAATTCGCGATTCGCAGTCCTCGGGTTTTTCGCATCTATATCCCTGTCAACCAGATTGTTCAGCGCCATCGCAGCGCTCCTCGCGCCTATGAATGCAAGCCCGACCCAGAAAAGAATGCGAAGTTCAGGAACACCCCTGCTCGCAAGGAAAGCGCCAAGATATGCAAATGGGATGGCGAACAGGCTGTGCTTGAGAACCACAAAATCAGCATATAACTTAAGTTTTTGAAGCATCACAAATCTTTTCTCTTATCACCGATATTATCACCCTGATACAAATGATTAACCTTTACTTTATCGGCTCTGCGGGAAGCGGCAAATCCTCGCTGACAGGCGCATACCTGGGATGGATGCAGAACCATGGATATGATGCGATTACGGTGAACCTTGACCCTGGTATTGAAAATGCGCCTTATGTTCCTGATGTGGACATCCGGGACTGGATAAAATTGCGCGATATTATGAAAGAACATGGTGTCGGGCCAAACGGCGCGCAGATAATCGCTGCCGATATGCTCGCCATGAATATTAATGAAATGAAAGATATCATCGAAAGCTTTGAAACGGATTATGTCATATTTGATACGCCCGGGCAAATGGAATTATTCGTGCTGCGGCAATCCGGAAAATACCTGGTTGATGCTTTTGGCGCAGATAAGTCGATAATCGGCTTTCTTTATGATCCTATAATATCAAGAACTCCCTCCGGTTTTATTTCATTGATGCTCCAGCAAGCTTCTATCCAGGTGAGGTTCAATGTGCCTTTCCTCAATATTCTCACAAAATCCGATTTGCTTTCAGAGGAAGAACGCGGGGAAATATCGGGCTGGAGCAGGGATTTAATGGCGCTTGACGGCGCAATCAACAGCGAACGGCCCACCATGCGAAGCCAGTTGAGCATAGAGTTTCTGTCTGCCCTTAAATCATTTGGAGTAAGCCAGAATTTAATTCCTGTATCATCGACTTATGGCGCAGGCATGGAAGATATTTACAATTCAGCACAGCAGATATACCATGGCGGAGAAGACTTGAGCAGGGATTGATTATAATCCCATTTCCTTCCATATCGCATCTATCCTTGTTTTTACCTCGTCGTTCATCTTTAAAACGTCAGGCCATTCCCTGTTAAAGCCCTCATTTTGTCCTTTCCGTGTAGCATCTATACCCATTTTTGAGCCAAGATTGGGAAGCGGCGAGGCATGGTCAAGCGTATCTGTCGGGGCACTGTCGATTATCGTGACATCCGCCGCCGGGTCCATGCGCGTGGTTGTCGCCCAGAGCACCTCTCTCATATCCTGCACGTTCACGTCATCATCCAGCACAATTATTGTCTTTGCGAACATCATCTGCCCCATGCCCCAGAGCGCGAACATGACCTTTTTAGCATGTCCTGGATACCGCTTTTTTATGGATACGATGCAAAGGTTGTGGAACACTGCTTCAACTGGCAAGTTGATGTCAACGATTTCGGGAAGCTGTGTCTTCATGAGAGGAAGGAATATCCTCTCGGTGGCTTTGCCAAGATATGCATCTTCCATCGGCGGGATTCCAACAACGGTTGCATGATAAATCGGATTTTTGCGATGCGTAATGCATGTTATGTGGAACACCGGGAATTCATCTGCAAGCGAATAATAGCCCGTATGGTCCCCGAAAGGCCCCTCGATGCGCCGTTCCCCTGAATTCACGTATCCTTCAAGTATTATCTCTGCATGAGCAGGCACATAGAGGTCAACGGTTTCGCATTTGACAAGCTCGACGTTCTTCTTTCGAAGAAAACCTGCGAACATCATCTCATCGATATTATCGGGCAGCGGCGCAGTGGCTGAATACACGACAGCCGGGTCGGCGCCTATGGCGACAGCGACCTCAATTTTTTCATCTTTTGCCGCATCCGCATAGTCCCGCGCGCCATGTTTGTGGATGTGCCAGTGCATGCCTGTTGTCTTGCCGTCATAAACCTGCATCCTGTACATTCCCACATTCTGCTTCCCGGTTTTCTGGTTTTTAGTGAATACAAGAGGCAGGGTGATAAAGCGCCCGCCGTCCTGTGGCCAGCATTTTAATACCGGAAAATCATCAAG
>JBGPUU010000127.1:0-5403 GCA_041491305.1 Candidatus Methanoperedens sp. | reverse complement strand
GACGCTGCTTACACCAATTTCCCTTGAAGGTTTCATCCTTGAGAAGACAGCCGCTCTTATCCTCATTGCATTGCTTCAGGGGATCATCATGATAGTTGTTGCCTACCTGCTCTATGGTATTGTAATCCCGGCCGACCAGCTGGGCGGGTTGTTCCTCGTTATCCTTGTTTATTCTGCGGCTTTCATAGGTATAGGAATGGCGCTTGCAACATTCGCCGAGTCTGAGAATACAGCTATGCTCTTATCACTGGTGCTGAGCATCCCCATGCTCTTCCTTTCAGGTGTGTTTTTCCCCTTTGAAACCATGCCTGAGCTGATGGTAAGGCTGGGCAATGCCCTCCCGATTACAATGGGCATCAAGGCATTGAACTCGGTGCTCATCTATCAGCAAGGTGTGCCTGTGGAATATCTGCTGCCTCTTCTCGTTTACGGTATTGCCGGACTTAGCCTTGCCTACCTGCTACTTAGAAAAGAAGTGACGGATTGAATACGAAAAATTACGGATACCAATAAAAAACAATGCCCTCAAAATCGATTGTCAATCTCGATAGAATCTCTTTCATCCGAAACAACACAATTATCCTTCAGGATATTTCCCTGAAGATAGACCGCGGCCAGCACTGGGCAATACTCGGGCCAAACGGTTCAGGAAAGACAAGCCTTGTCAGTATTATTAATGGTTACCACTGGCCTTCGGAAGGGACAGCGGAAGTCCTGGGAAAAAGATTCGGTTCCACAGACCTCCGGGAATTGCGCCGGCATATTGGTGAATGCAGCTCTGAGATAATGAATATGATACATAACCAGGACTCTGTCATGGATATAGTGCTTTCGGGCAGGTTTGCCAGCATCGGCCTGTATGAAAAGCCTGCTGCGGAAGACTATGACCGCGCACAGGAGTTACTGGTATTTTTTGGATTATCAGGGGTTTCGGGCCGCAGTTTCGGGATACTTTCAAATGGTGAGAAACAGAAAACCATTATCGCAAGGGCTCTATTGCCAGAGCCGGAATTACTTGTACTGGATGAGCCGTGCGCGGGACTTGACCTGAAAGCGAGGGAAGGATTACTGGATGTGGTAGAGAATATGTGTAAAGCCCCAGGCGGTCCGACATTGATTTATATTTCGCATCATATCGAAGAAATAATACCTGCAATTACCCATGCGCTTGTTATAAGGAATGGCAGGATGGTTGCCCGGGGCGCTAAGAAATATGTGCTTACAGGCGAAGTGTTAAGTTCGGCTTTTGATATACCAGTCGAACTTGTCAAAAGAAACGATCGTTTTTGGCCAGTAGTATCGAAAGGTTTCAATAAGAATATATATTGATGCAGTTTAAGAATAAGTAAGCAGAATCAATGGTTTAATTCAAAAAACTGAAATTCAATTACTGTTAATTCACGGGGGAATTAAATATGACAAGTTTTGACGATATCGTTGTCGGGGCTGTGGAAAAGGTAATACCGAGCGTTGTAAACATCAGTGAAGTAAAGTTGATGAGGGATGCGTACCTGCACGTGCATCCTGTGCCTGGAGTCGGTTCAGGCTTTGTAATCGATGAAGGGGGCTGGATACTGACCAATGCTCATGTGGTGTTTGGTTCGCAGGAGATAAAAGTGTCCTTTGAGGATGGAAGGACATTCCCTGGAGAACTCCGGGGCATTGATACCATCATGGACCTTGCGGTTGTCCATATCGATGCAAACAACCTCCCTGTGCCTGATTTGGCGAAGAATAATAATCTCAAGATCGGACAGATGGCAATTGCGATAGGAAGCCCGTTAGGTCTTGTCGGTGGCCCCACGGTCACGGCGGGTGTTGTGAGCGCGCTCAACAGGTCAATCCAGACCGAGGCTACATTCATGGAAGGGCTGATACAGACCGACGCTGCCATTAATCCAGGCAACAGCGGCGGGCCCCTGATTAACAGCGAAGGCGTGGTGATAGGAATAAACAGCGCCATCATACCTTTTGCCCAGGGCATAGGGTTTGCTATCCCTATCCAGCCTGCCATGTGGATAGCGCAGCAGTTGCGGGAGCACGGGGAGATAATCAGGCCGTGGATAAGTATGAATGCGGTGGACGTCAATCCAAAAATGGTGGCATACTACAAACTTCCCATTGAAAAAGGGGTAATGGTTACCAATGTAATACCAAAAAGCGAAGCTGAAAAATCAGGCCTCAGGATAGGAGATATCCTGGTACGCATGGATGATGTTGAAATCGACAATGTCAGGGACCTGATAAAAGTCATGAACAAGCGCAAGGTGGGTGACAGTGTTCCCATGGAGATAATAAGGGGTATGGAGAAGCTATCGCTAAAAACCGTGCTTGAGAAAGCGCCCTCGGCAATGCCAAAGAAACGATAGCTCTACTTCGTTTCGTCGTAGCCAATCTCTTCTTCGGTGAGGTAGCAGGCGGGGTCATCAGCCCAGACATTGCCGTATATGGCTTCGGCGCGTACGCGGAAATTCCCGTTGCAGATATCGAACCACTTGCAGTGGGCGCACCTGTCTGCGTTTGCCTTTATCAGCGGTTTCCTGCTCTTAAGACCCGCCATGAGTTCATTACTTGTATCCGTCCAGATTTCGCTGAATTTTCGCTCCTTCACATTTCCGAAGGAATAATGCCTCCAGAACTGGTCTGCATGGACTGAGCCGTCCCACGAAACGCAGCCGATGCCGATGCCCGAGGAATTTCCCTGGTTCATCTGGAGGAGTTCGTAAACCTCTGCTGCACGTTTGGGGTCTTCTTTCAGCAAGCGGAAATAAACATAGGGGCCGTCGCAGTGGTTATCAACGGTCAATACTTCAATCGGGAAGCCTTTGTCATGCAGCGCTTTTGTCCTGTCCATAATAAGGTCAAGGGTCTTCCTGCTTTCTTCATGCGAGAGTTCCTGCTCTACCAGCTTTGAGCCGCGCCCGGCGTAAACAAGGTGATAGAAGCAGACGCGGGGGATTTTCTCTTTTTCAAGCAGGTCGAATATGGCAGGAATATCCTTCACGTTTTTCTTATTGATCGTAAAGCGTAATCCGACTTTAACGCCTTCTGCAAGGCAGTTGCGCATGCCGTTAAGCGCGGCATCAAAAGCGCCTTTCATGCCCCTGAATTTATCGTTTGTCTCTCTCATGCCGTCAAGCGACACACCCACGTACGAAAGGCCGATGTCCTTGAGCACCTTTGCCATTTTCTTGTCAATCAGTGTCCCGTTCGTGGAGATGACGGCGCGCATTCCTTTTGACCTTGCATACTGGGCAAGTTCAGGCAGGTCTTTTCGCATGATGGGCTCGCCGCCCGAAAAAAGGATTACCGGTGCGCCGAATTGTGCCAGGTCGTCTATGAGGTCTTTACCCTGCTGCGTTGTAAGCTCGTTCTTGTACTCGATGTCTTTTGACTGGGCATAACAATGGACGCATTTAAGGTTGCAGCGCCTTCCCATGTTCCAGACAACGACCGGTTTTTTATCTTTTGAGAATTGTAATAAATGCGAGGGAAGCTTGCTTGAGTCCCGCCCGTACCTGAGGGCATCCGAGGGCTCAACGGTTCCGCAGTAAAGTTTTGAAATACCTATCATTTTTTATTGCTCCGATGTTCGTAATATCACGAATTGATTTTATATATACATATGCAATCGTCATTCAATTAAATTTATCAATAGTCCTTTATTTTCATCAATTTTGATCTCTATAACGGATGTATTATCCACAAGCTCTTTTTCGATAAATATATCGATTCCGCCCTGCGTAAAAGTAACATCACCAGCAAGCGGTTTTTTCACAGGAGTTATCTCAAAACGCTTGCAGCATCCGCCGCCACCTGTAAATATACGCATTGCGTAGGCATTCTCTTTTAGCAGTTCTTTTTTTATAAGCTGGATGGCTTTCCCGTCTATAAAAAGCTTGCTCATTTTGGTCATGTCAAGTCTGCGATTGTTAATATAATATAAATCATCATATCATTAGTGTTTGCCTTCTTGAAAAGAATGCATCCTTTTGGCTGACGAAGACATGACAGCTGGCGGTTAGCTACCATAAACCAAACCATTGGGCTCAGCATATCTGACATATGAGTCCATCGAAATCCTTTCGATAAATCCAGAAGCATCATTTGTTTCAAAAGTAACAGATAGCAAACCTTCATCTATGCTCTTAAGAGTGGCACCATATTTAGATGCAAATTCCTCAGGCGATGGAGGCATCCTCCAGAACCCAACAATTATTTCATTAGGAACGTATCCCCCACCTTGTTTTTTGAGATCTTCTGGATAGGTTATCTTAGGCTCTAAAGTATATACTTTGTTTGGATCTGTAAATATAAATCCATCTTGATAAGCCTTCTCAACACTTGGATCCTTCGAGGTTTCATTAATGAAATCCAATGTTCTCTGGCTAATTTCTCCGGTTCTTCCTGTTGGGTTTGTTTCAAAGGCTGCCATATTTATATCCTGTTTGATAAAGATCGGTTTTCCTCCATACTTTGAAGCAAATTCTTCAAGCGATAATGGCATTTCCTTGAAATAAACAATAACATCCTCTCTGAAGACTGGCATCGGGAGTTCTCCGATTCCCGATTCGTTTACAACGTTAGTTACAACAGTATCTCTTTGATTATCAGGCAGTTTTTCTTTCTGAAGGTCACTAATATTTGAAGATTCATTGCCTTTGTCTGGTATTAAGAGTACTGCCGTTACCCCGCTAACTATCAATAAAATTAGTAGTCCGATATAAATCGTTAAGCTTTTTCTCATGTTATTTACCTTCACTGATTCTAAATATATTAATTTTATTTTACTTAAAACATTGGTTGTATGAAGTCAGTAGTTCTTATTAAAATAGAGGTAGCAGAGGCAGAGCTATTCTGCTACCTTAAAGATTCGTTTACAGTTTCTTATGATAATGGCGTTAATATATCATTCCTGCTGTTACATATTCTCCGCTTCCAGAGGTTGAATGTACCATAAAGTAATTTGTCCCATTGCCGAATGGTGCAGGACCTGCAATCTCCTGTGCTCCTCCGGAGTTTCCACGTGCATCGTAGCTGGTCGTTGTAGGCGGCGAATACCATTTATTATACAGATCGAAGTTACTTCCGTCTGGACCTGAGTTAAATGCATATCCGATGCCAGCACCATTTAAAGAATATGTTGCTTCTGCACCGGTACCAGAAAGAGTACCTTGCTTCTTTCCACTTTCCGTGTATAAACCTCCAACTACCCAAGACTTCCAGTTACCAGTGCCGCTGTAGGATTTCACCATTACATATAACGTTCCTGAGCCCTGTATTGGGAAATATTCCAGAGAATATGATGAATCACTCTTCGAATCATAACTGCTGGTCGTGGGAGGAGATCCCCATTTGGCATAAAGATCAAAGTCAGCATTCTCATTGCCTGCCATCACTACG
>JBGPUU010000126.1:0-5407 GCA_041491305.1 Candidatus Methanoperedens sp. | reverse complement strand
GCATCAGGTATTTTGTAAGACGCGTTTTTATTTTCTCATTTCCTTCGATGCTCAGTCAGACCACCTTTTTCCATTATTTGATTTTAAGAGTTTATACCTTTCCATGTTTTAAAGCGGCGTCATTTCCGCTATCATCCCGTTTTTCATGGGATATCGTTCTATTATTGAAACGCTGCATCCCGCTTTTTTCAGCTCTTCGGCCAGGTCTTCTGCTATCCAGGCGGCGGTTTCAACAGAACCGTCAAGGACAGAATACATGTCTTCCATGACCCCGGCTTCTTTCAGGATTTCAAGACATTTTCCCCTGACAGCCCCGTAAACAAGAGTCCCGTCATCTGTTATCTCATCAAAGTACCTAGCAGATTTTTTTGCAATGCGTTTGAATCTCTCCCGCATCTGCACGGCGTCCTTGAAACATGATGAACAAAAACGTAGCTTATTTCCGGTTATTGATTCGGCCACCTCTTTGCTTCCCAGAACGGCGGATGAAGCGTCATCAACCAGTACGAACCCGCGTTTTTTTAGCTCGCTGGCATTTGTTTCTGAAAATTCAAGCTCGTTTATGTTAAGAAAACCGTCAACTTCCAGCAGCAAAGATAAGATTCCGCTAAAATCAGAGGCGATAGACGGAATTTCAATTCCCGTAGAAAGTCCGGTTCTGTGAGCAGCAAGAATGGAATCCCTGTAATAGGTGTGGTTAATGTTTTTCCACACATCAAGCGGCGGATGGAACCTTATCTCGTCAAGGCCTGCTTTCCGCAGCGATTCAAGTACTCCTTTGGTTGGGGCCTGCGCCGTGTATAAATGGATATGGTGGGCGCTGCCAAACCTGTTTTTCAGCATTTTTATGTAATGAATAACACGCTCAAGACGCAAAAGCGGCTCTCCGCCCGTAATACCCGTTCCAAGAGCGTCCATTGATAAAGCTTCTTCTATCAGGTCATTATCATTTTTCACGAGCCTTTCATTTGCAAATGTTATGTCCTTTCCCCGCCTTTCATTTGAAACCGGGCAGTAAAAGCAATTCTTGCCGCACAATCCTGTAACAAAAAGAACCATCTTTGTACCTGTGCAGCATAAACGGCATCCTTCCGAAAGGTAATTAAAAAAAGAACCCGAATTATCCTTTTCCATTGGTCTTACTACTTGCTTCGGCTTATTATATACTCGCCCAGTTCTTTGAGCTTTGTTTTTGCATAGGTATCATCGAGTTCTTCAATATGGTTTTTTGCAAGTTCTATCTCTTCTCTTGCGGTTTTTTGCGCAAATTCAATGGAATTCCCGACAAGATGCATGAGTTCCCCGTTATTGCATTTCATCATCATCTCAATTGAAATGCCTGAATTAATGGCATCAAGCAGTACAATGGAAGGTCTCCCCATGAAAAGGTCTTTTTTCACGGGTTTACCAAGGTCTTCCTCTCTTGAAATGCAGTCAAGTATGTCATCGCGGATCTGGAAAGCAAGACCGATATGGTTCCCGAACTTTGTAAGGTCGTATATCTGTTTTTTATTTCCCCCCCCAACGAGGGCTCCTACCTCGGCCGCTGAACTGAAAAGCGAACCTGTTTTCCTGAAAGCAAGCTCAAGATAACTCTTTTTATCTTTGGCAAAATCAACAAGTTCCATGGCTTCGCCCTCGCCCATACAGAATAATGAATCAGCGATGGCATGGATGAGCCTCGGGTCGCGCGCCGCGATTTTGAGTGAAAGGGCTGCAAGGATTTGCACAGTGAGCAGTGCCATGTCGTTTCCCCACAGCGTATGAATCGTGAACTGACCGCGCCTTTTCTCGGATTTATCGATTACATCGTCAAGAACGAGAGACGAGGAATGTATTAATTCGATGGAAGCCGCTGCAAAACATGCATCTTTTGCAGCACCGCCCACAGCCTCACAGGCAAGAGTGACAAGCGCGGGCCTGATACGTTTTCCTTTTGAAGCTATTGCATAGGCAACGGCTGCGGCAAGCTCAGGCGGTTTGATATCGGTGAGAAGGTTTGGCAGTTCCGAATCCACCAGGTTTGCGCGCTCGGCTAAAAGTTGCTCAATTTCCATTACTCACATCCATGAGAGAAATACTTGAAAAGTGTTTCTATTTAAACGCATATTCCTTCTCAACTTGAACTGATTATAGATAGATTTTGCCTTTAATGTCTCAAACGTCATTTAATTTTAACTGATTCCCCTTCAAATATCCAGTTTACGCATTCTTTCAACCGCTTCATTTAACCTTTCCACAGGCTGTGTCAGGGCAAACCTGACATACCCTTCGCCGTATTCTCCTAAACCCACGCCAGGCGTGGCAACTATACCTGCCTTTTCAAGAAGCATCTTCGCAAATGCCGATGAGCTGCCATTTACATGCACCCAGACATAGAACGTGGCTTTGGGCGGCTTTACGGGAAGCCCAAGACTATTCAGGCCGACAAGAAGCGCATCGCGCCTTTCCCTGTAAATCCGGTTCGTTTCGCGGACACAATCCTGCGAACCTGACAGGGCAGCGATACCGGCTTCCTGTACAGCTTCGAATGCGCCTGAGTCCACATTTGTTTTAACCTTCCCGAGACCGGAAAGTATCTCGCTGTTACCGACCGCAAACCCAAGCCGCCAGCCGGTCATATTATATGTTTTTGACAGGGAATGCACTTCAATGCCCACGTCCTTTGCCCCGCTTACGTTGAGGAAACTGGGCGCCTTGTAACCATCGAAGGTCATTTCCGAGTATGCATTATCGTGAATCACTATGATTTCATTTTCATTTGCAAAATCCACGACTTCCTCAAAAAAGCTGATAGAAGCCGTAGCCGAGGTGGGATTATTGGGATAATTGATAAACATGAGCTTTGCTTTTTTCGCGACATTGGCCGGGATGGCGTCAAGGTCGGGAAGGAAATCGTTCTCAGAAAGGAGGGGCATCTTATGGGGTCTGCCATTCGCAAGTATTGAGCCGATGTTGTACACCGGATATCCCGGGTCTGGGACGAGTGAAGTATCACCCGGGTTTAAGAACGCAAGAGGAATATGGGCTATCCCCTCTTTTGAACCTATGAGAGTGAGAACCTCGTTTTCAGGGTCAAGGTCAACGTTCATGGTCTTTTTGTACCAGGCTGCGGCCGCTCTTCTAAAGGACAGCATTCCCTCATACGACGGATAACGGTGGCGGGCAGGATTATCGAGGGATTTTTTCATGGCTTCCACGATATGCGGCGGAGTGGGTAAATCGGGGTCGCCTATGCTCAGGTTAATGACATCCACGCCTTTCCTGACAGCCTCGGCTCTTGCTTTGTCTATGCTAGCAAATAAGTAAGGGGGCAATGAATTTATCCTGTCGGCGTACGTGACCATTGAGGCGTTCTGATGTTTTTTATGGTATATAAGATATGAGCTTTTTGTACACGAGAAAGTGGAAAGAATTACTTTTTTATACTTTTTAAAATTTGTCTATGTATATCAAGATTTGAAGAAACTATGTATGTACTTTTTTGTTCTGGGTCATAGTCGATTTTATTTCCTTCGATATCCGTGACCACACATCCCGCCATTTCTGCAATATAAGCTCCTGCAAACTCATATAAACCTACAGGTTTAGGTTCTAAAGCCGCATGGAATCTTCCATCAGCTACGCGGCAGGCAAATAAAGAGCCTCCGTTGTTAACTACCCGCGCGCTGCGCTCCATTAGGGGAAAAATTATTTCTTCATAGAGGTATTCTCGAGATTGCTTTTCTGCGTATACTGCGATTCTGGCTTCCAGTAAATCTGTTTTCTCTGATGGTTTTATTTTTTTGCGACCATACCATGCGCCATTTTTGTCTGCGTAATATATCTTCTGATGACATATGTCTCCTACAACAGCTCCCATTGGATTATTTTCCATATCCAATATTAAAATTGAGGTTGAAGCAAATTCTAAATTTCCATAAATAAAAGATGATGTTTGGTCAAGAGGGTCTAAAATAAGTTTATAGTTTGGATTTGAAAAAATCTTTGGCTTCTCTAATTCTTCTGAGTAAAATACGAACCCTTCAGATGATTCTAGGAGTAATGCTTCTAAAATTAGGCTTTGCAATTTGATATCGATATCGGAAGCGATATTATCACTTTGTTTTTTATAATCTGTATATGGAGATACAAATTTATGCTCATTTATATATCTGAGCGCATTGCTGATTGCTGTTATACAAACTTCCGTGATTTTTAAGGGATACTTTTCAACTTCATCCATAACAAAAAAATAATGCCAATAGCTAACAAGAGTACTAATATTAAATCAAATATATACTCCTTTTTTTGGAAATATCTTATTGGATAAAATATCCAATTTTTAATATTTTTAATATGTTTCACAAATTCGCGCCGTACAAACAAAAATAAAGATAGCACAAATGCACCCACCATGAATAAGAATAACGTTAGTTCTGGATTGGAATTATTAAGAATATGATTTTTATAAAACGAGTTGTTCATTACGTTCGATAGATTCGTTGAATTTGCAGATTCGTTATATATTGGTGATAGAAAAAAAGTTAGTATAGATATAAATATGGATACTATTATTAAAAGATTCAATTTTTGTAACGCTTTCTCTCTTTCTCTTTCTTCAAGTTCGATCTCCCTTTTTCTAATATTATAATTATGTCGTATCCCTGTAACTTCTTTTAAATAGTTGGCGTAATCAATCCAAAAGCCTCCTTTTCCAAGTTTTTTTGTAAAATCTCGGAAATCAAAAAAATCCTCCAAAATTTTAAAATCTTCTGGCTTGAGTTGTTTATCTTTTACAATATGGCTCTGTAATGCTAGTATTTCCCATATTCTGAATTCTTCCGAATCATGACCTGTTTGTTTAAATATTTCCATTTTAGGTAAAATCGTAACCTCTAAACAAACATTTCCATAAAAAATATCAAAATATGCATCAGAGACTGATTGGCAATATCCCATCACATCTACTACGTTTTCAAAATGTTTCCTTAAAAGCCCGTCTTTATAATTATGTGTCAATATCGAATAAAAATAATATACTTGATCTAATTTTTTTGTCCTAATACCTTTATTAATTATATCCCGCGCATCGCTACTGTCAAGTTTACCCCAAAATTGAATTGATCTAAATATATCATCTATACTTGAGGAATCGCCACTGGGTTTGCCCTTAAATTCAGCCTCGCCTGGAGTTTTTTCCTCTCCAGATATTATTATAGTTGGAGTTCCATTTTGGTTCAACTTATACTTTTCTAAAAAATCTTCATCATTAAAAATCTCAGCACACTTTTTTGAGAGATTAATTACCTCTTTGTTTGATAATGAATCGTAGTTAAATTTTTTATCTATCGGGTTAAAAGTAGTTAAGATAAAAGTGTATATGCACAATTTATTCTTTATTTTTTCTTTCAATTTTGATATGTTT
>JBGPUU010000125.1:0-5903 GCA_041491305.1 Candidatus Methanoperedens sp. | reverse complement strand
TGTTAAAATCAGCCCTTGGAGGGATTGAAACTTGGATTTCCTTCATACCAATTCACATTGGTATGCTTGTTAAAATCAGCCCTTGGAGGGATTGAAACGTATTAGAAAGTTTCAACATCGCACCGCAGACAATTGTTAAAATCAGCCCTTGGAGGGATTGAAACAAGGGTATAGGGATGGGTTTTTTGTCGAAGAAGAAAGTTAAAATCAGCCCTTGGAGGGATTGAAACTTCAATGTGCGTATATCCGTGACGTTATATCTTTTTGTTAAAATCAGCCCTTGGAGGGATTGAAACATCTTCGATTACATCCTCATATTTTGATGTTTCCTTCGTTAAAATCAGCCCTTGGAGGGATTGAAATGCTGGTGGGAATTTCCGCTATAGGAGGAAATATGAAGTTAAAATCAGCCCTTGGAGGGATTGAAATAAATCGGGTATGGATTCACTGACGATAATATAAAATAATAGAAGAAATAGAAAATTGGGATTATCCAAAGACCAAACTATGATAATACGGTGTTGGGGGGTGGAAGCAGGAAACCTTATTTACAGCTAAGTGAAAGTAATATCACTTTATGAAAGACCTGTTATCCTGGGACCAGACTTTATTCAAAGACAGCGAGCTTTTCGAGCTTGACCATATCCCTGAGCATTTTAACCACAGGGATACGCAGATGCAATCACTGATGTACGGCATACGCCCTGCCTTAAGCGGCGGGCGGTCTCTTAATAGCCTGTGCATCGGCGCGCCTGGCACCGGTAAAACCACGGCTGTGCTTAAGATTTTTGAGGAAATAGAGAAACATGCGCCCGGAATTGTTCCGATACTTGTGAACTGCCAGGTGAATTCCACAAGGTATGCGGTTTTCTCCCAGATTTTCAAAAAACTCATCGGATACGCCCCGCCAACGTCAGGCGTTTCCTTCAAAAAAATATTCGGCGAAGTTGCAAAACATCTTGCCGAGCGCGAGAAAGTGCTTGTGGTGGCTCTTGACGACATGAATTATCTTTTCTACGAGAACGAGGTAAATGAGGTGCTTTATTCACTCCTGCGGGCGCATGAAACACATCCGGGGGCGCGGATGGGTGTTATCGCAATACTGAGCGATACGGGTGTCCCGCATATCCTTGACCCGAAGGTTGAATCGGTTTTCCTGCCTGAAGAGGTGAAATTCCCCAGGTATTCACACGATGAAATAAAGGATATTCTTTCAAACCGTGCAAATCTTGGATTTTATCCCAACGTGCTTGGTGATAGCGTTCTTGAGAGTATTGCAGAACATACGTTTACGCTCGGCGACCTTCGTGTGGGGATTGACCTCTTAAAACGCGCAGGTCTTAATGCAGAGCGGCGGGCAAGTAAAACAATCGCCATCGAAGACGTGGAGTCCGCCTATGAAAAATCGCGGCTTGTACATCTTTCCTACGTCATGCGGGCATTGAAAAAAGAAGAAAAAATACTTCTCGGTTTGATAGTAAATTCACCGCTTACCAATTCGGGCGAGCTTTATGAGAAGTTCCATGAAAAAACCGCCCTCGGATACACGCGTTTCTATGAACTCCTGAACAAGCTTGGTTCTATCAAGCTCATAGACGCTGATTTTACTGGCAAGGGCGCGCGCGGGAGAAGCAGGGTGGTTACGCTTCGTTATTCGCCTGAAGAAATCAAATCAAGGCTTTAAAATTTCGATTTCCTGTATTGAAAAACTATATATACTGTTATTCCTGTTTAAATGCTTGTAAATTTTAATTCATAGGTGAAAATAAATGACCGTACAGATACAACCATTACTTCCACTTGCGCCGGTTGAGCGCATTATCAGGAAAGCAGGAGCAGACAGGGTAGCAGAAGATGCAGGCGTTGAGCTTGCAAAGGTTCTTGAAGAGTATGGGATTGAAATATCCCGCGAAGCCATAACACTGGCAAAACATGCAAAGCGGACTACGGTGAAGGAAGAGGATATCAGGCTTGCAGTTACGAGGATAAAGAAATCGGGTTAAGCTATCCCGGGCAATTCCTTATAAGCGAAATCCCACTACCTGATTTTCAAAAGCAGCGCAATGACAATTGAAGAGTCTCTCGGCTATACTTTTTCCAATAAAAGTTTATTAGACCGCGCCCTTACAAGGAAAGCCTATGCGCTTGAACAAAAGCAGCAAAACATAGAATGCGAAGACCAGGAAATTTACCGGACTCTGGGCGACGCTGTCCTGAAAACGGTTTTGATTGATCTTTTGATTAAAAGCGGGGTTAATTCAAGAGGGGAGATAACAAGCAGGAAAAAAAGTCTTGAGAGGCAAGAAGGGCTTGCAGAAGTCAGTAAGCGTATAGGGATTGGCTCAGTTCTTAAATTGGGGAAAGGCGAGGAAAAACAAAAAGCAGATGAAGAGCCGTATGTTCTCGCAGAGACATTTGAGGCAGTGATTGGCGCGATATATCTTGATGACGGGTTTGAGGCTTGCAGGGAAACGATAGAAATATTGTTTGAAATTTAATGGTTTTATTACGCAACAGGATAAAATATCATCATGCAATTGCGAAAGATAATCCATATCGGCGGGGTCTTAATACCTGTAATCGCCGCCATTATCGGAAAGAGCCAGACGATAGCTCTTTTATTATCGGGTTTTGCTGTTTATCTTATAATCGAAGTTTTTAAACAAAAAATTCCTCAGCAAATTCTTTCCATGGTTTACAGGGAAAATGAATTAAAAGGGTTTTCAATCGAGCCCCTGTCGTATTTCATATCAGTTCTTTCGCTTCTTTATATTTCGTTTTTCATCCCTGAAAAGATATGCTTCGCTGCAATTGCAATTCTTGCTGCGGGTGATGGGTTTGCAGGTGTCATTGGCAGGAAATACGGGCGGCACAGGTTCTCATTTAATAAGAATAAATCATGGGAAGGCACGCTCTCAGGATTTATTGCTGCATCGTTATCCGGTTTTTATTTTGCAGGCGGAATAGCGCTTATCGGAGGTGCTTTCGGGATGCTTGCCGGGGCGGTTAATAAGCATGATAATCTCGCAGTCCCATATGCGGCGCTGGCGGCGATGTATCTGGCTCAGTACGTAATTTAGGTAGCATTCAAATTCAGGATACCCAGAGGCCAACTTTTTCTTTAACTATCCACTTCCCTTCATCCTTAGTAAGAAAAATAAGATAACCCTGTCCATCCAGACTTTCGCGTTGATAACCAAAGTAAAGTATCGCCTGAGTTTGATTACTATTGAATCCTGCACGAGATATTGAAATTACCCCAGAAGAATTAGGATATTTCTCGTAGAATGGACCCCAGCCTTTATTATTTTGAAATATCTCATTTAATTCTCCATCTGAAATAAGTATAACTGTTTGAGGAATCGAAAATTTATTTTCCAATTTATAAGCCTTAGCATTCTTATTTTTAAACTCATCAACCAACATGGAATCGTTTTTCAAAGAATAATTTTTAAAGTTTTGAAAACAATCATAGTAATCGCACCCTGTCTGATTAGATGTTAACTGATTAATAACAATTTTATTGACTGACGTATGAGAGAAATCGGATAAAATAACGGATGAAATAGCGGATGAATAAACCTCATATTCGCTATTTGGAATAATATCGGAATCATTAGTTGTAACATTAATAATTTCCGTTTGTGGAACGGTGGATGATACTGTATCAGTGAGGTTCGCAGTTTGCACAGGTGTTGGTATAGGTGTGTTATCAGGTGGGGGCGTGTTTACGCAGCCTGATAAAACTGCAACGGCAAATATAATAAAAAAGACTTTCCGTCTTGTTGTCAAAATGAACCCCCCAATAGACAGTTATTATTATTATTCAGAAAAAAACAAAAAAATAAGAAAAATGTAAGTGCTCAGCCAAACAAGGCGCCGAGCCCTTCCATTCCGCTTTCTTCAGCTTTTTCTTTTGCTTTCTCGTCTTTCTTAGGCGTCTCGGCTGCTGCCGGAGCTGCTGCCGCTGCTGCCGGAGCTGCTGCCGCCGGGGCTGCGAATGCTGCCTTTGAAATCGCTTCTTCTATGTTGACACCATCAAGGGCCGAAACAAGAGCTTTTGCCCTGACTGCATCTACATCTGCACCTGCTGCTTTGACAACAGCGGTGATTCCTTCTTCTGTAATTTTCTTTCCTGAGCTGTGTAATAACAGCGCTGCATATACGTATTCCATTTTAATCACCTTTTATAAATTAACCGAATAACGAGCCTAAGCCCGCTTGAATATCTGTTTCTTTTGGAGCTTCTTTCTTCTTCTCTGCCTTTGCCTCTGCCGGAGCAGCCTCAGGTTTCTTTTCGGCCTTTGGCGCAGAAGCAAGCTTTTCCTTCAACTTGCCGCCGATTGCGTTTGCATCCTTCTGGGATGCAATCACGGCAAGCGATATCATCTGGGAGTTTGCCTTTGAAAGCAGCACATCGATAATATCGGGTATTATCAGTTCGGCATTAATGGCAAGGTTCCTCGACTGGGATGCCGCTTTGGTAAGCAATGCGCCAATCGTGGGTTTCGCCGGGTATGCCGAATTGATGGATAAATTAAATGCCCTCTGGACTGCTGTGGTCAGGTTGGCGATATATTGTGCTTCGTCAACTGAGAGAAGCTTTGATTCATATATCATGCCATTTTCATAAACGGCGCGAAGTTCAAGCCCCAGATCAACCGGACGGATATCAAGACGTGCGAGTATGGATGCAAGCTTCGCATCAACCACGTCACCTTTTCTGGCAACCGTCTTTGTCTCGCGGATTACAACTTTTCCGCCTTCAATACCTGCAGGGATTCCTGCGCCGGTCAATTCTCCGACGATTGGTCCCGGGGGGAATGAGGTCGGCCCTTTCTCGATAACTATATCCTTTGGAGAGACCGCCCCAGCTTTTATGGGTGCCTGGGTCTTTCCCTGATCTAAAATCTTGTAGAGTTTGAATGGGTTCTCGTTTGTGAATAATAAAGCCGTCTGGGACTCAACGTAGTTGCCAATTTTTTTGACATCTTCAGATGACCCTTCGAGGGCACGGTCGATAAGGGAGTTCCTGCACATCTTGATATCAGCAAGACCGCGAAGGTTCTTTCGCATTACCTGTAGCTGGTTTGAAGGTATCCCGTGAACTCCGACGATTCCTACGGATGAATGGGTTGTAATCAGGTTTTTTATCTCCTCTATCTCATCTTTCTTCCATTTGGGAATGTGAATACTGTGGTGCGCAACTTCTGTCGTCATTTTATACCACCCTCACTGAAGGGCCCATAGTGGATTTAACATAAATGGATTTTACATTATACAAACCGCGTTCGTACCTGTGTTCGATACGGTTTATTATGGTTTCAATATTCTGTGCAAGTTTTTGCGGCTCCATTTCCTTTTTCCCCACTGAAATATGGAAGGTCATCTTGTCCTTGGACCTCAATTTGATGGAGTTCCTTGATTTGTTGATGATCTGCACAACGTCTTTATCGGGCGTGAGTGGGATTGGCATTTTTCCACGCGGACCGAGCACCTGTCCAAGGGTTTTACCGATTGCAGGCATGAAGGCGGCTTCTGCTATGAAGAAATTGACTTCTTCTGCCAGGGCTTTTGTGCGTGGTTTGTCGTCTCCGAGAATTGCTATTTCATCGGGATCGAAAACATAATCAGCACCTGCGCCTTTTGCCCGCTGTGCGGTTTCACCTTTTGCGAACACTGCGATTTTTATAGGCCGTCCAAGGCCATTTGGCAGGATTATCTCTTCATCAAGCCTGTTCGTAGGCTGATTCATGTCAAGATTTTTGAGGTTGATAGCAATGTCAACGCTTTCAGAAAATTTACGTTCAGGCGATTTTTCAAGCGCCTGTTTTACAGCTTCTAATATCTTTTCTTGTTCCAATGAGTATTCCTCCCGTAGTAATCGACTAGTGTCTCCTACG
>JBGPUU010000124.1:0-5918 GCA_041491305.1 Candidatus Methanoperedens sp. | reverse complement strand
GCTATCTTGATATTTCCAGTGAGCGGGTGGAAGCTTCCCCTTATCTGCCCAACCATAAGATGTTGCGCTATAAAGTCAACGAAGCTATGCACGGGGTCAATAGCATAGTCCCCTGCAGTCGGAAAAAGTATTCCGTTATATAGTCGTGGTGCTTTTTTGGCCTGGTTCATAGATTTTATTTTGTAATTTTAAGTCGTAATAACATTTTAGCCCAGCCCAATCTGCCTCATCAATCCCACCAGGTCGTAGAAGAGCTTTTCCTCTATGATTTCCCCATTTTTCCAATGAGCGACCGTGCAAAACTCTACCCGGAATTTTTTGTTCGTGGGCGGAATCGTTTTGCCGCCGGGACCTTTCATGGGTCCTTTCATTGTGCCTGTAAAATCAGCTACAGTGCAGGTGTAGTCCCCCTGACCAAACATAATCTTATACGGATTGTTCACAAGATGGTTATCAGGAAATGTCTTAAAAAATTCCACACATTCATCATAATGTGCCTTTCGTCCTTTAGTTGGCTCCGGTTGACCTGGCCAGAATACAGCGGTATTCTCAGAATGACGTTTTTTGAACGTTTCCCAATCCTGGGAATTCCATGCATCATCCAATGTTTTCATTAATTGCAGGTTATCTTGTTGTACCATAATTTTTACACTCCCATTGTTTTATGGGTCGTGCATGGTATATAAAAATTATGGTCTTTTCAATCTGTAAGCCTGATACATCGCACTGAAAAAGTGAGCTTTTATTCCTGGTCAGACTGCGCCACAGTTTTCAGCCTCTTCACACCATCAATTTCCCTTATAATCTCCACAACTTTCTCAGGAACAAAATGCTCCCACTTATCTCCCTCAAGCATCCTCCGCCTTATCTCAGTACCGGAATAGCTGTTTCGTTTAAAGAGTGGCGACTGCTTTACCTCAATCCCCGCTTCACTCAAAAGTTCTATTACAAGGGGGTTGTTCGTATAAGCAATCTCAAACGGCGGAACCATGGACTTCACATGCGATACCCACAGCGAATTACGCTGGATATCCTCGATTGGTATAACATAATGTTTTATATCGAATTCTTCCATAGCACTTGATACCATGAGCACGCGTTCGCCGGCCGTGAAAGGATTTTCTATCTCATGGCTTTTCTGGGCGCTTCCGATGCCCACAATGATCTCATCCACTTCCTGTGAAATCTTCTTTAAAACCTGGTGATGTCCTAAATGATAGGGCTGAAATCTTCCGAGATAAAGTCCCCGTTTCATATTATTCAGCAGGCTGATCCGCCTTCACAGGTTTTTCAGCTTTTTTAGGTTTTTCCCCTTTCTCCCCTTTTTCTTCTTTAGCTACAGGTTCAGGGGGAGGTGGTGGAATCTTAGAAATCTTTTCCGCACCCCATGGTCTTACGGGTGAATCGCGGCTCCAGATTTCTTTCATAAATGCGCGCCAGTCCCACTTATTGTGTTTATGCTTCATCCCTGCCAGTTTCTTAACTATTTCCAGGTTTATGGGCTTGTCCGTCCACTCGATATCACCCACTTTATTCAGGTATTTTTCACCTGTCTCGGTCCTGACGAATACTGTACTCCAGCCGTCGTCTGAGCCGACCGAGCCCACGGAAATATCAGCGTAATATGAAGTATAATCCTGGCAGTAATGGCATCCTTTGCGTGCAAGCGGGGCGACATCTTTAATCGGGACTTCTTTTGTTTCCCTGGTAGTTTCAACGATGAAATTGCCTTTGTGGAAGTTCATCTTAACAGCGTCCCTGATATCCACGCCCATGATTTTGGGTATCATCTCTCCAAACATTATCTGTTCCGAGAAACTTTCCATACAGATAAGACCGATAATCAATTCTATCCTGTCAAAATTCTCGCGGAAAAGCGACGAGCCGTGCACCTGGCAGGGCACGCCTACAACTGCTATTTTCTTGTATTTTTTAAGCCCGTGCTGATATGTGTCGGCATAAGCGCGATGAAGGTCCCTCATGCTTGCTACAACAGGCTGGTAAGTATACTTTGTCCCGGCTGCTTTTGTAACATCCTCGGGGCTTGTGAACATCACTACTTTTGTTTCCCACTTCTCATTTCTTACCACGCCCAGGGCGCAGTCAATCTCTCCCAGTTCAAGCAATGATTTCAATATCTGTGAGACCACGGCGCCGTCCTGTCCGTGGAGTGTTCTGCTCTTTCCTGCTTTCATCACCCTTATGTTATTGAATTCATCTACAGGGAAACCATCCAGTATCGGACATACCCTTTCGCATGCATAACATTGTACGCATGGGTTAACTTCTGTGTTGAAAGGACTGACACCCTTGAAAAGAGTTTCAGTTTTCAGCTCCATTTTATTGTAGTTGTTCTTTTCTTTGGAGATGTCAACAGGATCTCTTCTTACTACAGGCGCGTTCATCGGACAGATTGCTTCGCAAGTGCCACAGGAAGAGCAGTAATTGTATTCCCCGACATCCGCGATTTTCGGGAGGCCCGCATTGGGGGCATACATGCTGCCCAGTCTTATGAGCACCTTATCCTGATCGGATTTGAGGATGCCCTTTTCTGTAATGGGTCCCGCGATAGCACTGTCCGATTTTACTTCCACTTTACTTGCCTCCGATGATTTCCTTTCCTATCAGCTTGATAGCTGTTTCCTTGTCAGGACCGATTGGAGACCCTGCGACAATCTGTGTGACGCCGATTTTCTTCAGCGCTTCCACTTTTGCCTTGCAGTCCGCCGGCGTCCCGCATATTGAGAATGAGTCTATCATCATATCAGTGACAAGAGCATTCAAACCGGGGAAATCTCCTTTGGCGATTGCGTCACCTATTATTTTCTTTGCGCCCACATCGATACCATGTCTCTCAAGAACAGTATCAGGCGAGCCTGCAACGATAAATGCGACTACTACTTTTGCTGCGCCCTTTGCCTTCTCAGCATCCTTATGGATCGAGAAGCATGCATACGCGCCCACATCTACGGTTTTGGGGTCCCTGCCCGCTGCTTTTGCCCCGGCTTCAATTTGTTTTATTGCAAATTCAAAGTCCTTGGGGTGGGAAGCATTTATCAGCACGCCGTCCGCGACCCTGCCTGCAAGTTCCAGCATCTTCGGGCCCTGTGCGCCCATGTAAATTGGTATGTTCCCTGTCTTGAAAGCAAGTTTGGCGCCGCCGATTTTTACCCTCTTTCCATCCTGTGCGACTTTTTTCCCTGAAAAGAATCCACGGAGAGCAGTTATGCTTTCGCTGATGGTTGTCATGGGTTCAACCCATTCAATTCCCATCGCATCAAATGTGGCTTTGTCGCCAGGACCAATTCCCAGCACGGCTCGGCCGCCGGATATCTCGTTAATTGCGCCGATGCTCTGGGCAGTGATCGCTATATTCCTTGTATAAGGATTCGTTACCCCTGTTCCCAGTTTAATCCTGTTGGTGTTCATTGCCAGTACAGCAAGCGTGGTATACACGTCCCGGTTGTTGTAATGGTCTGTTATCCATACGTTGTCAAATCCATTTTCCTCTGCGAGCTTTGTATAGTAAGCTAATTTCAGAACCGGGTCTGCCGGTACAAATTCAATACCAAACATAATTTCCTCCTGCGTTTTAAGGTCATTCGTCTTTCTTTATTTAAAAGCATATTGGTTTTGTTCTCACAGGTTTTTTTGGGATTTGAATACTTTCGCCCCGCTCTTAGCGCGGGATTATAGATATGGACATGGAAGTATCAGGTATGGATAGACCCGGAAAAGAACTCCGCCACGACAGGCATACGGTATCATTACTGTCAGACCACATGGTTTTCGCTCCCAAATACAGGGGGAAGATACTGATAGACGATGTGGCGATGGTGGCGGAGGGCGTCATCTGTAAAACCTGCGTAGAAATGGGTATCGAGATAATCGAGATTGCCGTTAATCCCGACCACGTCCATATTTTCTTCCGGTATCCTCCGAAGTATTCTTTGAGCTATATCGCTAAGAAGATTAAAGGAGTGTCGAGCAGGAGATTACGGGAAGCGTTCCCTCATCTCAAAGAATGGTGCGGAGACCATCTCTGGGCACCGAGCTGTTTCCATGGTAGTGTTGGGAATGGATGGGATGTCGTTGAGAAATATATTTCAGCTCATAATACATACGAGTATAAGAGGGAATAATCCCGTATATTCATAAAAACGGTATATGCAGGCCTCGTACATCGTACGGGGTATACCGTGACTTCAGACGATGGGGTTTTCATGCTCGTATAGGGCTATATAAAACCAGAAAAATTTATTGAAAAAAATAAAATCTTGGTGCATATCTTTCCAGATGCACAAATAATGATATCACAGAATTCAAATGAGATGGCAAAGTAGTTACCAACACTGCCTTAAACAATTGGCAACTTGTTAAACTGGTTTTACCGCAAAGCGAAATTTATGAATTTGTGATTTCCTCTTTCCAGAAATTGATATATATCATAATTCGATTGTAGGCTTAATTTTAAAGAATTCTTTATCATATTTATATTCTGCCCTTACATAACCACCCATTGCTTCTGCTAGTGCATTTTCTTTTGTTGCCTTAGGTTTTTTATCGAAATTATACATTCTTAAAACTTTATATTTCCTTCGTAATTCGTTTTGCTTTGGATCGCCTTTTGGAATGTGTTTTAACTCTTCATTTACCAGTTTTTCCCTCTCTTTAAGTTTATTTTTGGTTTCTTTATCTACCATAGATACTACCACCATGAGAGATATTTGTGGCAGGTTACATAAACCTAACGTATTGCTTCAGACCATGTGTGCATATAAAAGCCTATCAAAATCTGCGCTTGAATAAATAACAGAGACCATTAAACTGACGGCCATGGAAAATCATGAGCAGCCCCGCCGATACCCGTTTTTCAAATGACTGCAAAGCTGCATGGCAATGGTCAGGGGTGCCGGTTCCAGTTATTTTTTGATTGCTTGATGGCGAGTGGACGATTGCAGAATAGAGGCACGGCGTGAAGTGCGGTTGTAGTCACTGCTCTCCGCGCTCGTTTTTGCGCATCCATAAGGCGATAGGCTCCACCGATGCGAAGCGCGCAATTCCATGTTGAAGGCGCTGTATTATTTGATTTTTTTTCGTTAAACGATACAGTTAAGCTTTACAATTAACATGAATATCATCATGGAAAAGTGGAAATGTACTCTTTGTGACTATGTGTATGACCCTGCTGTGGGAGACCCTGACGGCGGTATTGCGCCCGGTACGGCTTTTGAAGATATTCCGGACGAATGGGTTTGCCCCTGGTGCGGCGCGTCCAAGGATAAATTCAAGAAAGTTGAGTAGCGCAGGATATGTGTCATCGGTTAAGTGCAATATGGTGCTGGAACACGAATTGCACGGATGACACACAGATTCGCACGGATTAAACTTATCCGTGAAAATCAGTCCAATCCGTGTCATCCGTGTTCTGTTTCAAACTCGTTAACCGAAGACCAAAGAGATATTATATAATAAAAAAGAGGATTATCGCAGGAATCCCTACGAGTCCCCATAATACAGGGTTATATCGCCATACTTTGGCGCCGTCAAGTGGTCCGAATGGTATCATGTTAAATCCTGCAAGAAAAACATTGATAAAGGCGCTTTTAGTCAGAACCGCGTATGCTAAACCTGATTGACCTGTGAAGAGTGAAGCTGTATAAAATAATACTGCAAGTACCAGATTGACGACCGCCCCGGAAATAGATATGTATGCGAACTCTTTTGCCGGCTCGCTGTATATGTCATCGGTATGAGTCCATTTGCCGCGTATCATTACCGCACCAGGCGCTGCAAATACAAAACTTCCTTTTGTGAGAACTGAAAGACCGATTGCCATGAGAAGCCCCATTGGACTCGCCTCGTAGTCTGCCACATACCCGTACTTCTGGGCTGTGAATTTATGGGCAAGTTCATGC
>JBGPUU010000123.1:0-5993 GCA_041491305.1 Candidatus Methanoperedens sp. | reverse complement strand
TCAGGATTTTCAGCTGATAAAAGAATGCTTGGATGGATGGTGGGACAAAAAAGGGATGATAGGATAAGTACCGCTTTAACATGCACTGGCGTCTGGCATAATTTGTTAAACTTGTACCCCACTTAATTGTGTCCCACAGCCACTGAGCGGTTAAAACCGCAGCAGTAATTTTTTTTAACGTGCCTATGATTAAAAACAAGTAATCCTTCTATCCATTTTTTTCAACTCTTTGAAGCCTATCTTCGTAAAAAATGTCTAAGTTGTTAGATTCTTTGCTATTAAATAAGATAATACTCGCTCCTCATCATTTTCCGATAAATATATTTGACATAAATCATCACCAATGCCATCCCCAATATGAATTTGCATTGGTGAGAATAATCCCAATCGATTGGTGACTTCATTATTTACATCTTCTATATAAGAAATGGATAAATCAAAAGCGACACCTGTTTCTTTGTATAATTTTGGAATAGTGGTTTTAAATTCATCCTTAAATTGTACAGTATATGAACGACCAAAATTATAATTGGCGTATTCTCGTATTTCTTGTAAACGTTCCAACAAAATCAAGTAGTTCGCAGGAATTAATTTAGTCTGTATCAGCCTGTTATTAATAAGTTTTCTTAGTGTTGCATGCCTCATTTCATGCAATGTATCTGTGGGCGTTATAAAATCCATATAGAGCATTGCCATTCCCATATGGTAAAGGGAATAATAAAATCCAATAGATGGAAGAAGCACACTTTTTGTTTGTTGATACGTGCTTTCAGCCGTTTCTCTAAAACAAACTGATGTAAATATTCGATGTGCACACTTCTGCATGCGTTTTATCCATTCTTCTTCGCCACTTTTTTCTATAAAATTACGTAAACCATCACTATACGATTGCTTCATACTCAAAACTACCACATTTTATAAAACATGATAACTGAAATATTTTTTCGCTATGAAACGCATTATTTTTTATAAGTACATTTCCAATATCCTAATGAACCACCATACTCCATGAATTCACATCTTCTGAATCCTATACCAGAATTGCAGCTAAGTCTATCGGGAAATTTACAATTCGAGTCATTATTTAATTTGGGATACTCCCCTTTTAGTGTTGTTTTCCCATGTTCCAAATGATACGTCGTGATTTCTCTTATAATTCCTGGTTCTGTCTCAATTTCTACTTTATAATAATTCCCGTATGAATCTCTTAGAGCATCTTTTGCAGGTGATTATTTCATATTTTCATCAAAAACTGCGTTACATGTAACATAACCACAAACATATTCTTTTGTTGAACTTCTAAATCTCAGTGATTTATGATTACACTTTGGACAAATTTCATTCGTCATTTTACCCAATATTTAATTTATTTTAATATATTACTTGCAGCTTCGACGCCAGGCCCCATTTTCTTAACAACATCATTCCTGTGAAGCACTATCTCTAATACCTGGACAGTGCTCAAAATATCCAGTTTGCTTATGTTGCCCATGCTCCCTATCCTGAATATCTTGCCCTCAAGAGGTCCCTGCCCGCCCGAAACCTGGATGCCAAGTTCCTTTATCCCGTTGCGCAGTTTCTTGTCGTCGATGCCTGTGGGAATTTTCATGGCTGTTACCGTATTTGAGTATCTGCTGTATTTGTTCAACTGCGGGAACATCTCTATGTTCATAGCAGCCGCAGCCGCCCGCAGGGCTTCTGCATACATAGCATGTCTCTTGATGCGAGTTGCAAGTCCTTCTTCCTTAACGATGCGAAGCGCTTCATGCAGAGCGAAAAATAACGGAACTGCAGGTGTATAAGGGGTCTGTGCAGTTTCCTTGTTCGCAGATTTTTTGTATGCTTTCAAATCCATATAATAAGGCGGCTTCTCGACCATGGAATCCCATGCCTTCTTGCTCACCGAGATGGCTGATAACCCCGGAGGCGCGCCTATGCACTTCTGTGAGCCGACCACGGCTATATCAACACCCCATTTATCCACGAGGACTTCATCCCCGCCGATGGTGGTCACGCCGTCCATAATGAACAAAGCGCCGTATTTCTTCGCAAGTTCGCCTATCTCTTTTGCCGGGTTCTTGATGCCCACGGAAGTATCATTATGCACAAGGGTAACGGCTTTTGCCCCTTCAGCCAGCGCGCTCTCAACACGGTCAAGTTCTATGGATTCGCCTTTTGTCCAGTCGAATTTGACAGCTTTTACATTACCATAGCGCTCGCCAATTTCCCTGAAGCGTTCCCCGAACTTGCCGTTCTCTATTGTTATGAGCGTGTCTTTTTCCCCGATGACGTTCCCGACTGCGGCTTCCATGGCGCAACTGCCGGAACCGCTGATTATATACATATCATTTTTTGTGCCGAAAAGTTCCTGAAGTGTCTGCCTGCATTCGTTGTACATGTCGCCGAATTCCTTGCCGCGATGCCCGATTATGGGTTTTGACATGGCTCGGAGTATCCTTGGCGCAACGGGTACAGGACCCGGTATCATCAGCAAATTATTTTCAAGATTCATAATGGGTTTCTCCTTATAATTCCTGTTATTTTTTGCTAATACAACTATCTTGCATGTATATCTTTTGCAAAAGAAAGGGAATCATTTAATATATTTAAATCATTCAAAGTAAGCAGATATGCACAAAGTCGGAATAGCTGATACCACATTCTCAAGAATCAACATGGGAAAAATCGCAATCGATGAGCTAAAAAAGGGCGCATCGGTAGAGATTGAACGCTACACGGTCCCGGGAGTAAAAGACCTTCCCGTGGCATGTAAAATATTGATAGAGGAAAAAGGGTGCAATATCGTGATGGCGCTGGGCATGCCAGGAAGGGAAGCCATTGACAAGATGTGCGCCCATGAAGCATCTCAGGGGATAATCCAGGCGCAGCTGATGACGAACAGGCATATCATAGAAGTCTTTGTGCACGAGGATGAGGCTAAAGACGAGACCGAGCTTGCATGGCTCATGGAGAACCGCACGCGTGAGCATGCCCGGAACGTCCTCAAGTTATTATTTAAAAAGGAACAGCTTTTGCGTGAGGCAGGAACCGGACAGAGGCAGGGTTTTGCCGATGTCGGGGCGATTAAATAACAAAAAATGATGTGCATTTCAAATCCAATGTTAAAAGTTGATTGCTAAAAAATTAACTTGAATGCTGAATTTAATATTAGAATGATGGACGGATTGGGGAGTGGGGGTTAGTGTATTTAAAATTAGTTAACCCGTCCATCGCATTCCATACTCTCATTATTATATATAAATATAACGGATGATTTTGGGACAAACTCCCACCGGTATTAAGATTATAAATCCCAAAAGCTTATGGTACAATTAAAGGCATTATACAAATGGAGAAACACACAAATGAATGTTAAAGGCAGCCGAACAGAAAAGAACCTTCTTGCAGCCTTTGCCGGCGAGTCGCAGGCGAGGAACCGATATACTTATTTTGCAAGCGCTGCAAAAGCCGAAGGACTTGAACAGATTTCCGCGATTTTCCTTGAAACCGCAGATAATGAAAAGGAGCATGCAAAAGTATTCTTTAAACATCTTCAGGGAGGGAATGTTGAGATAACAGCCATCTACCCGGCAGGGGTGATAGGGAAGACCGCAGATAACCTTCTTGCGGCAGCGGAAGGGGAAAAACTTGAATGGGGAACTCTTTATCCCGGATTTGCAAAGACAGCAAAAGAAGAAGGTTTTCCTGAAGTCGCCGAATCTTTTACAGAAATTGGCGAGGTTGAGCAGTTTCACGATCGGCGGTACAGGGAGCTATTGAAGCTCGCAATAGCCGGAAATTTCTTTAAAAGGAATAAAACTGTGAAATGGCACTGCCGCAACTGCGGATATATCCATGAGGGGACAGAAGCGCCAGCAGAATGCCCCGCATGCAAACACCCGCAATCATATTATGAGGTGCTGGCTGAGAACTGGTAGTCAAATTTCATGAAAACTCAGGACGGTGCCCTTGATTGCGATATTAAACTCTGCAAATCCCTTTGCTGCCGCAACTGCGCTGTCCTTACACGGAATGAAGTTTCGGATTTGATAGCAACCGTCAGGGAAGAGTACGCGATGGAACTTGATCCCCACAAGTATTTCAGGCCGGCAAAGGGCGAATACGGAATTTACTATGCGATGAAGATGATTAAAGGGAGGTGCATCTTCCTGAATAAGGAGAACCGATGCCGCATATACAAATGCCGCCCGGCTCTTTGTGAATTATATCCGGTTGTTGATGTCGATGCGGTGGATGAGCGGTGTCCGATTTTAAATAAACTGCCTGCGGAGAAACTTGACAGTTTGAAGCGGCTGTATGCGGAAAAGATAGATGAAATGATACAAAAAGAAGAGAAATTCCTGTTCGTTTAGGATAATTATGGAAATTCAATGCATTGAACCTATTTCCATATATTCCCGTTATAGCTATTGGTCACCGGACATCCAAGACACCTGTCCGATATGTGATGTTGGCATTCCTTGCAGTTGCACCCGTTTCCACACGGCGGCGTGCTGCTTGTACCAAAGCTCATTTTCACTGGCATGACAAGGTCTTTCATCGTGGTTATGACAATGCTGACCTCTGCACCTTTGACAAGGGGATTGCTTCTTAAATGCCCGTCCACAATAGCCTCAAGCGTGGCTATGTCTTCGCCTATGAAAAAAAGACAGAGGTTATACTTTCCGGATACGATAAGACCGTTCAGGAAATACGGGCAGTCCTTGAAAATCTCAAGCACGGATGATGTGTTGTTTGCAATCACATCCACCTTCGCCATGTAGAGGTTCACTTTCTTGAGGTTCATGCCCACAACATGGGACAGCGCCCCTTTCTGTTTGAGCTTGTGAACCCTGGCGCTTACCGAAGGCTGGGATATTTTGAGTTTTTCGGCCATGTCGTTCTGTGACATTTCGGGGTTGAGTTCAAGCAGTGATAATATCGCCCGGTCTCTTTTATCAAGGTCAAGAAATTCTCGCATATATCCTGATATTCACTGGATTATTAAATAGTTTTCTATTATTTACAATCAAACTATAAGATTTTCCTATATCCTAAAACCATTAAGTTTATAAATTATAATGCAAATATAAGCTATGATAATTCATGAAACGAAGCATAGTATCCATAGATGAGGAAAAGTGTAACGGCTGCGGCATGTGCATCCCTAACTGCGCCGAGGGGGCAATAAAGATAATAAACGGGAAAGCAAAGCTTGTGGACGAACGGTTCTGCGACGGTCTTGGGGCATGTCTCGGGCAATGCCCGCAAGATGCGATTACGATAATCGAACGGGATGCGCCGGATTTCAATGAGGCGGCTGTGAAAATGCACCTGAAACCAAAAACGGCACAGATAAAAGTGGAGAAAAGCCTGCCTTGCGGATGCCCGGGAAGCATGGAGATGGATTTCAGGGGCGATAAGAAAGCACATTCAAAAGCGCCTGCAACAGCGCGGCAGAGCTCCGAATTGAGGCAGTGGCCTGTGCAGCTCACACTTGTTTCCCCGGAAGCGCCTTATTTTAAGGACAGTGAACTTCTCGTAGCTGCCGACTGCGTTCCATTCGCATATCCCAATTTCCATTCTGATTTCCTTGCCGGGAAATCAGTGATAATAGGATGCCCCAAACTGGATGATGCGGAGTTTTATGTGGATAAGCTCACAGAACTTTTGAAGAAGAACAATATTAAGAGCATCACGCTTGTTAATATGGAAGTGCCGTGCTGTTTCGGGCTGCAAAGGATAGTCGAGGAGGCTGTGGCGAGGTCGGGAAAGGCCCTACCGATCAGGCAGACTGTGATAACGATACGGGGAGAAAAACAATAGAACCGTAATCTTTACACCGCAATCCAACCGATAGCTTAAAGTACTATCTCATCAAAATTAGGACTTCCCTATCATCCGTAGGAGACACTAGTCGATTACTACGGGAGGAATACTCATTGGAACAAGAAAAGATATTAGAAGCTGTAAAACAGGCGCTTGAAAAATCG
>JBGPUU010000122.1:0-6110 GCA_041491305.1 Candidatus Methanoperedens sp. | reverse complement strand
GGATGGATGAAGTCCGCGAACTGCTGCCGGGCTTCCATAACCTGCCTCTACAAGCGGAGTTTTTCCTTTAAGTGCATAACGTGTCTTGTTATGTATACCGTCAGGTCTCCTCCAGTAATCTGCAAGCTTCTTTTTCTTATGGGAATCAGTCTGCTTGAACTCGGGTTTCTTGCTTTTCTGTTTCTTCCTGACATTAAGAAGCCGTTTCATTTCTTCATCAAGAATAATTGTTACAGGCTGTGCTTCTGTTTTTTCTTCCTGCTTTTCTTCTTCAACAACTATCTCATCGGCAGAAGCTTTTATTTTGTTTGCAAGTTTTGCACCTATCCCTTTAATATCTGCAATTTCATCCACGCTTGCTTTTTTTATCGAAGCGATAGTTATAAATCCTGCATCATAAAGTAATTTTGCTTTAGCTTTGCCAACACCTTCGATGGTTGTGAGCTGTTTGATTGCTTCATCTTCCATTTTTTCACCGCCTCTCTACGAGGTAAACCCCGTCCTGGAATACCCTCGGGTCAAATCTTTTGATTTTTGTAGCCTGGCGGATGTTAGCTGCTGTTTGCCCAACATCTTCCTTATTCATCCCGGAAATAATTACCTGGTCTCCTTTTATCATGACCTTTGTATTACCCTGGATATTGGCCTTTCTTGCTCTCTTTTCACCAAGGAAATTGCCTATTATTACCTGTTGTCCTTCGATTTTCAACTGGATAGGGAAGTGCGAATAAACCACTTTCATCGTATACTCATATCCCTTGGTTACTCCTGTAATCATATTTTTCAAATGGGATTCAAGCGTGCCAAGCATTGCAAGCTGTTCTCGCCTTGGCATATCGGTCATAACAACGACCTCTGAATCATTTCTCTTTATTGCAATTCCAGGATACCATAGTTCTCTCTGGAGCTGTCCATTCGGGCCTGATATCGATACATTCAACTTATCGATATTGACGTTCACGCCCTCCGGGATTCCTATTGTTCTCTTCGTTTCCATAACATTCACCTAATAAACATACGCAAGTAACTGGCCACCAATGCCGGTTTCCCTAGCTTCGGAGTGGGTCATAACGCCATTTGGCGTGGTCAGGATAATGGACCCAAAACCTTTAGCAGGCAAAAACCGCTTTTCCCATGCCTCGAATTCCGTATTCTTTACAGCATGCCGCGGCCTGATTACTCCGCATTTATTGATCTTTCCTTTCAGCTGGACTTTAAACACACCGGATTTCCCATCCTCGATGAATTCGAAATCGCCGATATATCCTTTATCCTTCATGACCTTGAGCACGCTTCCTATTACTTTTGAAGCTGGCCTGATGGTACAATCCGGTTTACCTATACTTTCTGCATTTTTTATTGTTGATAATGCGTCTGCGAGTGGATCTAATAACATTATAATCACCTATGTATATTTCTCAAAGCCCATGTCATAAGCGATATCCCTGAAGCATTGCCTGCAGAGGTATATGTCATATTTCCGAACAAGCCCCTGCTTCCTGCCGCAGCGTTTGCAGACATTGGCACCGGCTCCGAATTTTTTCTTACTTCGTTCCATTTAAACTACCTCCGCGCCGTACTTCTCTTTTAAAAAAGATATTGCGTCTTCCTTGTTCAACCTGTGATTCATGGGTATTTTATGTTTCTCTACCTTTCTGGAGCTTATCCTGAATCCCGGGCGCTTTATTGAAACATTTACATCCATTCCGTAAATGCCTATTGACGGGTCATATTTCATGCCCGGGAAATCGGTATGTTCCTCAATCCCGAATGAAAAGTTGCCATTCTCATCGAACTGGGATGCATTCACTTTATTCTCGACTATTTTTAATGCAGTCTTTAAAAATTCCTGGGCGTTCTTTCCTCTTAAAGTAACTTTGCATCCTATTGGTTCATGTTTCTTTATAGAGAAGGTCGGCAAAGTTTTCTTTGCAATTGCCCTGACCGGTTTTTGCTTCACTATTGCCTCAAGCAGGTTTTCAGCATTGATCAACCGTTCACCGCTTTCTCCGGTACCTATATGAACTGTAACTTTCTCGATTAATGGAATTCTCATTGTATTCATATTTAAACCACCTTGATTTCAGGCGTTGATTCACCTATGACAAATACATAATCTTCAATTGTATCGAATTCCTTTTCATTTGATATGGCTACCATGTTTGTCCCTGAACCCCTGACTTTGCGGATTTGTTTTATCTTCCCGATTTCCCCGGAGTGTTCTCCGCCGACAATCATGGCAAGGTTTCCCTGTTTATACGGAATGTGTTTGATGATTTTGCGGTCCGGGAAACCCAGAATGATAGTATCAATCGTATTATACTCATTGGTTGCCAGAATATTGCTGCCATCATGCAGGTTTAGCTGTACAGCGCCTTTTTTCACAATGGTTTTGTTATTTATCCTGCATAATTTCAAGGCATTTGCATCTTCCTTGTAGAGTTTGAACCTGTTATTGGCATCCAGCAGGACGCGATAATATTCATTGGTTGTCGGGATTGAGACAATATCGAAGAGCCCTGCAATATACTTATAATTCGTTCTCTTCACTCCATCCACGAAAATATTACCTTCATTAATTATTGTCTTGGCTTCCTTGCTGGTATTGGCTATTTTCAGCATATCCCTTACAACAACAAGCAATGGAATCCCTGTTCCCTTGGAATGCGGCCCTGCATTGGCTCCAACTACCCAGTGATGCGTCTTTCTTGTAATCGGCCATGTTGTTGGTGCCGCTACTCTTTTCTGATGTCTTGCCATTTAATCACCTAAGCGCTTTTCATCTTTGATTTCTAATTTTGTTATCATTACGTTCGAAGGCTGTACCGGTCTTGGTACTTCGGTGCCGTCTGATTTGTTGACGCTAACACCATCTATTGTGATAGTCATTTTTGTAAGATTTACATTGGCTACCTTTCCTTCTTTACCTTTATGATCGCCGCGGAGGACTTTTACAGTATCGCCTGTGCGTACAGGTATGCTTTTAATTCCGTGTTTTTCCACAAGTTCGGGACTCAGCATAGCGCCCAGCAGTTTATGCCTCTTGTGGAGCGGCGCCTGGTACCTGGATTTTCTCTGTTTTCTTGGTTGTGTTGATACCATGTTTTTCACCTACACTATAATCGAGGCTGCTGATGATATCTTCGAGTACCGCTCGGCAGCTTCCCTGGCAACAGGGCCTTTTATTTCAGTGCCTTTCGGCACGCCTTCATCATCAACTATCACGCATGCGTTGTCCTCAAAAGAAACCCGCATTCCATCCGGCCGCCTGAATTCTTTTTTCTGGCGTATTATGACTGCTTTGAAGATTTGCTTTCTCATTTCCGGGGTTCCTTTCTTGACGCTTACGATAAGAGTATCTCCAATACCACCGCGAGGATATCTGTTCCTTACGCCGCGATATTTTAATACCGAAATAACTTCAACAACGCGCGCACCTGTGTTATCAGCGACTTCCATACGGGACGCCGTGTTAATTGCACGCGGTATTTTTGCCTTCATCCCTTTCATTTTGCCACCTCAATAATTACATATGATTTTGTCTTACTGAGCGGCCTGCACTCTGCAATCGTTACATTATCGCCCTCTTTTGCATTTATGCAGGGAGGGTTGTGGGCATGTACCTTCGTCTTTCTCTTCTCGTACCGCTCGAATTTTGCAATCTTTTTGACAAATGTTCTCTGCACAACTACAGTATTATTCATTTTATCGCTGACTACGACTCCTTTTAAAATCTGCCCTCTTACGGGCAATGCTCCATGAAAAGGACATTTGGGATCAGTACATTCTTTTGCTGGCGATTGAACATCCAGCCCGATATCTCGTGCCATTATTATACCTTCTATCTCCTGAATTTTTTCTTAAATTTTGTCTGGATTCTGTTTTCGGGTTGCGAGACCAATAATTTTCCATCGACTTTGAGCGTCAGCGGTAAGTAACGTTTACCGTCAACTGCCTGGTGAGCCGTCCTCACCAATGATGGAATTGTGAATATAAACGATGAACAGGATTTTGGTACTTTTTTCACCTGTATACCAGTTCTCTGTGCATCGGTTCTTATTGTAAGCAAATTTTTTGTTTCATCGATTATTCTTCCCTCTATTCCTACGAGGGAACAGTTTGTGCTGTCCACTACCTTTGTATCAAGACCGATGAGTTCATGGTGTATGATATTGTGTGGTGTCAGCTTCATTATTCTTTAGGCTCCTTCTGGATTGTTTTTATCCTTGCGATAGTTTTCCTTATCTCTTTTATCCTGCCCGGATTTTCAGGGGCGCCACCAGCCGATGCGACAGCACGTTCGCGGATTAGCTCCATTTTGAGCTTATCCAGTTCATCCTGCCGCTCGGTTATGTTCATGTTCCTGATTTCATCGACCCGCAGTATTGCCATTACTTTTCCTCCTTCTTATGGAGGCGTGCTGCCGGGTGCCAGTAATCATATTCAGGATGTTTGTGTTCCATAACATCCCCGTGCATTCTTTCCTCGATACTACCGGTATGGCTTTCTTCTGTTGTGGATTCAACAGGTGCTTCAGGCGCTTGTTCAGACACCGTTTCAGGTATCACTACAGGTTTCACTTCTTGCGGGGCTGCCTTGACAATCTCTACAATGCCAGCAGCAGGTTTCTTTTCAGTTGTTTCCGGGGAGGCTCCGACCTGGACAGTCTTAAACCTGCCAGGAAGCTTAACTGTCGGTCTGATTAACCGGACACGACATCCGATAACTCCCAGTTTTTTAATCGCAATCGCAAATCCGTCATCGACAAGTTCCATCGCCGGGTTGCCTGCATGAAGCATGTTGCCGCCGACAAATTTTTCAGTCTTTTTCCTCGGGCCTGTAAGCTTGCCTGCGATATCAATCTCGCATCCGAGTGCGCCCGATTCCAGTATCCTGCGAAGCATGTTATGACCTGCTTTCCTGAAATAAAGACCGCGTTCGATCGCGCCTGCAAGCCTTGAGGCCATCATCTGCGCATTGAGTTCAGGGATTTTGACTTCCTGGACATCTATTTGCGGGTTATCAACACGGAAAACGGTTTCAAGGTCATGTGTAAGCTTGTGTATGGTCTTTCCGCCTTTTCCGATTATCATGCCGGGTTTCTCTGCAAATATCGTAATCTGGGTACCCATCGGGGTCCTGTTGATATTCATGCCGCCGTAACCGGCGCGTTCTAACTGCTTGGAAAAGTATTCCGCCATCTGCGCCTTATCAAGACCGTTCTTAACGAATTTTCTTTCAACTCCCATTATTACGCCTCCAGTATCATTTCAACGCTGACTGTTTCGTGGTTCTTTGGAGAAGCCCTGCCCTGCGCCCGCCGAAACTGTCCCATATATGTATGGCCTTTCTTGGTTGCTACATGGGTTATTCTCATGTTCTCGGGGTCAAGTCCTTTATACGTGGCATTGCTTTCGACATTTTTTAATACCCTGAGGAATTCCTTTGCGGCTTTCTGCGGGTACCTGCCTGTACACATCCCTTTCCTGTGGGGGATGTTCCTTGTAAATCTCTTATAAGGCACAGCCTGTTTAAGCTCGGATACATTCTCAAGAAAAACTCTGGCTTTATTGAGCTTCATGCCTTTTATTGCAGAGGCTATCTCATGGGCATGTTTTTTTGAAATATGAAGTTCCTTGCCCAACGCCTTTGAAGTTTTTTCGGGTTCAGGTTCAATTGAATAATTTAGTTTCATGTGAATCACTTCAGCGGGATGAATTTGCTTGATCTTGTAGCTCCGATACCTGCTGCTCCGTGTGAAACTTTCTTTCGTGTCATCACGTATTCACCGAAATAATGACCTACCATTTCAGGAATAATATCAATCGGCACAAACTCTTTTCCACTATGGATGGCGATTTTCAGGCCAATCATTTCAGGCAGTACAATCATATCCCGTAAATGCGTCCTGATATTCTGGTCTTTGATCCTGACTTTATGCAGCAATTTCTTATGGTCTTCCGAAAGGCCGCGCTGTAATGTCCGGCGCTGTCTTGCCGGTACCAGCAGCGCGAACTCATCCTGGGTCAACTTTTTGAGGTCTTCGACTGTTTTTCCTCTGTATGTATATTCTCCCTTCCTTTTGGGTATTTTAGATGATTCTCTTCTTG
>JBGPUU010000121.1:0-6217 GCA_041491305.1 Candidatus Methanoperedens sp. | reverse complement strand
CCTGTCAAGGTGATGTTCGCCCGAGTTTGTCAGATAAATATCCTGGTACGCTTTGATAATTGGCAAAGTTTCATCAACGATATCGACACCCATATACACAAGCATGGCAAGGTTTTCGGGCGTGGCAAGCGCCGGCGCATATAGAAGCGAGTCGGCGCGGGTGTTCTCCTTGAGCCTGATTATGGATTCCACGAGTTCACGCGCCCTGTTTTCAAGCTGCTTTGCGGCGCCAAGAACATAGAGGTCTGATTCCGGGTATTCACTGGCGAATGGATGGATGACAGCGCCTGTATGAGCAAAATTTGATGTGGGCTTTACTTCCTCCTTAAGCTCTTTTATGATTTCCTCTCTTGTATAGAGGGGCAATGACTTATGAGGGAGGATGACTATTTTTCCGGCATCAGGTTCGGGGGGCGCAGTCCTTTTCCAGAGGGAGCCGGAATCGATTATGGGACTGTCTTTTTCATGAATATTTATAATGGCGGGGGTTGAAAGCTCTTTTTCCAGAACCAGTTTGCCAATCCTGGCAGCGCAGTCGCGATGGGTGATTTCGAAGATTTTGCTCATAAGTATTTCACAAATATTAACCGCGGATGAACGCAGATAAACGCAGATTTTTGTTAGTCTGCTTTTAGGCGAGGGTTTTATTTAAATATGAGCTTAGGTTGCAATGGATTCAAAAATCTCTAATAAACCTTCACACGCGCTTCCTGAGCTTTCCGCCTGCTATTTGCCCTGCGATGTCTGATAACACAAGAAATGGTATAGTAGTCAGGCCCAAGCCTGAAAAAATCCTTAATAAGAACACAAACGGCACCGGGATATGCACTGCCATCATCCATTTTTTTGAAAATCTGGCTGCATTACCCCTAACATAACCAAATGGAAGGTTGATTAGGAATACTACAAGCATCAGTTCATTTATAGACAATTCACTTATAAACATCGTTCACTTCTCTATCCATTTTCTTTTTTGTATCTCCTTATTTAATTAGTTTGCGCATTTATAACGGAACAATGCACAGGTTGAGGGAATAACTTTACATTAACCGTAAAGTACATAAATTGATATGTCCATTTTGAAACCATAGTAATTCAAGAAATAAAATTAAGGAGAAGATAAAATGCAGATAGACCCGATTTGTGGAATGCAGGTTGATGAAAAAACCGCACAGTATAAGACCGACTATAAAGGCAAGACCTATTATTTCTGCGCCCCGGGATGCAAGAAAGCGTTTGAGTCCGAGCCTGAAAAATACTTAAAGAGCGGGCCTGTGGGTATGGGCGGAGAAAAACCCTGGTGGAAATTCTGGTAGTTTTTTTCAAAATATTAAAACGAAAAAACATGAAGCTTTATGGAATTTTTTTAGTATCATTACTGGTTATAGTAACTGCAATCAGCGGTTGCTTAACAGGTAACAAGAATACATCCGCAGATATGCTGAAAGTCAGGGAAAATTCAGATGGGGGTATAAAAATATCCGTAACATATTTACCAGAAATCTCTGATGGCACGGCATTTGCTATTGAAGTTACAGCCCATATGGATTACAACGATAGATTTGAGAATAGTTCATATTTGCAGGATTCAAGCGGGAAAATCTACCAGCCTGTATCCTATGAGGGAAGCAGGGGGCATCATGCCACAGGAACGCTTCGCTTCCCGAAGATAGAAAGCAAAAATTTTGAACTCGTAATCCAGGATGTAGGGGATGTAAAAGAAAGGGTCTTCAATTGGTAAACACACAACGTGGAATCGCGGGAATCAAAAGGCTCTCACGAAACCCATTATTTTTCGGGTTATCAGCCGGGATTCTTGTAATCCTTATCAATATCCTGATTGTTTCGATAATCGAAGGTTCCATGGAAAACGGATATTCTGTATTTCTTGATAACGGGATATTTGCATACCTTGTTCCGCCTGCCGTAGGTGTGCAGATGGGTCTTTTCAGGTGGCACAGGAACATTACTGCAGAAAAAAAATTGTGCGCATCTGAAAAAATAGGGATGACCGGGTCGGTCACTTCTTCTGTCACGATGGTATTGTGCTGCCTCCACCATGCGGGTGAACTGCTGCCAGCCCTGGGTTTTATCCTTGCTGCATCGTCGTTCCTCACAGAATACAAGAACACATTCATCATCATCGGGCTGCTTGCCAATCTTGCGGGAAGCGCCATTATCGCGAAGGCAATCATGAAGGAAAGAAATCGAAAATAGGTGAAACCTGTGCCGGTTCTGTTCTTTTGCAAACAGTTTTATCTATGTGATACTATTAAGTAGCCAGCAATATATTTAAATGGACTTGAAGGAAACAAAATATCTGAGGGGATATTAAAATGGACGAAAAGCATAACAACCAGCTCATAGTTGCAAAGGCATACCCGAACGATGCAGGAAGAGGAATAGCGCGTCTTGACCCGCATACATTAATGGTATTACAGCTTGTGCCCGGAGATATCATAGAAATCGAAGGGAAAAAAACAACGTCTGCAAAAGTCTGGCGTGCGGACCGGAATGACTGGGAACAGAATATTATCAGGATTGACGGCTTTATCAGGCAAAATGCGGGAGTCGGCATCGGTGACTCCATTAAAATAAAGAAAGCCGAGGTCAGACCGGCTGAGATGGTGGTTCTTGCACCCTCGGAAGGCACATCTATCCAGTTTAAAGGTGAAGCCGACGACATGGTCAAACGCCAGATAATGAAGCGCCCCCTCACAAAAGGGGATATTATACCTGTAATGAGCACAATGGCGCATCCTTTCCTGGGAAAAGTGGTAACCGGGCAGGCGATATCTCTTATCGTAACAGAAGCCGAGCCTGACGGCGTCATACTGATCACAGATAATACTGAAATAAAACTCATGGAAAAACCTGTGGTACTGAAAGTAAGGGGGACAGGAATTACCTATGAGGACATTGGCGGCCTGACTGATGAAATCCAGCGCTTGCGCGAGATGATAGAACTGCCAATGAAACACCCTGAAGTATTTGAACGGCTGGGAATAGAGCCGCCTAAAGGCGTTCTGATGTACGGCCCGCCGGGGACCGGTAAAACGCTTATCGCAAGGGCGGTGGCAAATGAATCCGGGGCGAATTTTTTCTCTATCGCGGGTCCTGAGATAATGAGCAAATATTATGGGGAGAGCGAGCAGCAGCTTCGCGAGAAATTCGAACAGGCAAACAAAGCTGCGCCGTCGATTATATTCATAGATGAACTTGACTCCATTGCCCCAAAAAGGGAAGAAGTGACAGGAGAAGTGGAAAGGCGCGTTGTGGCGCAGCTTCTTACGATGATGGACGGGCTTGAAGAGAGGGGGCAGGTAGTGGTAATAGGCGCCACGAACCGCATTGATGCCATTGACCCGGCGCTTCGCCGCCCTGGAAGGTTTGACCGCGAAATAGAAATTGGAGTGCCGGACAGGCATGAAAGAATAGAGATATTCCAGATACATACGCGTGGCATGCCGCTTTCAGATGATGTGAGAATTGAATATATTTCAGACAGGACGCATGGTTTTGTAGGAGCGGACATATCAGCCCTGGCAAAAGAAGCTGCAATGAAAGCGCTTCGCAGATATCTTCCTAAAATCAAACAGGATGAAGCAGTTCCGACTGAGCTGCTTGAAAGCATGCGCGTCACGGCGGAGGATTTTGAAGATGCGCTCAAGGAAGTTGAACCCTCGGCAATGAGGGAAGTGATGATAGAGATCCCGAAGGTTGCCTGGGATGATGTGGGCGGGCTTGATGAGGCAAAACAGGAAATAAAAGAAGCTGTTGAATGGCCTCTTAACCATCCGTCTAAATTTGAAAAGATGAGTATCCGTCCCCCGCGGGGAATACTTCTTTACGGCCCTCCGGGAACCGGGAAAACACTCCTTGCAAAAGCAGTCGCGACCGAAAGTTCTGCTAATTTCATAAGCGTCAGGGGCCCGCAGTTATTGTCCAAATGGGTGGGAGAATCGGAAAAAGCGATACGCGAGGTTTTCAAAAAGGCGCGCCAGGTAGCGCCCTCTATAATATTCCTTGATGAACTTGATGCGATAGCTCCCATCCGGGGCACGGAATTCGGTTCAAAAACATCTGAAAGAGTAATCAACCAGCTGCTCACGGAGCTTGACGGGATTGAAGTTTTAAAGAGCGTTGTGGTGATTGCGGCAACAAACAGGCCAGAGATAATCGATCCTGCTCTTATCCGTTCGGGCAGGTTTGACAGGCTGGTTTTCGTAGGACCGCCATCAAGGGAAGGAAGGATAGGGATATTCAGGATACACATGAAAAATATCCCTGTCTCGGAAGACGTGAATATAGAAGAACTGGCAGACCTTACGGAAAATTATGTAGGGTCTGATATAGAATCACTGTGCAGGGAAGCGGTTATGCTTGCACTCAGGGAGAATTTCGATACAGAGAAGGTTGAAATGAAACATTTCCTTGATGCACAGAAGAAAGTAAGACCTGCTCTAGCCGAAGATATGATGGAATATTATGAGAAGCTGCAGGAACAATTCAAAGGCGGGACAAAGCAGGAACAGAAGTCTTATATAGGTTATAGATGAAAAAAGATAGGAGATTATTATGGCAAAAATACTTGCAAAAAATTTAGCTAATAAGAGGGTAATGCTTACTGACGGGTCGGAATTAGGATTTGCCAGCAACGTGGTTATAGATACCCAGAGTGGAGCTTTGATATATTTGGTTGTCAAACCAACCGCAACTGTTGAAACTTCAAAATATAAAACACAGAATGGTTACGTATTGATACCGTTTGAAGCCGTAAGAGCTGCAAAGGATTACGCTATCGTTGATAAAAAGCTGATAACAGGCAGCGATTTTGATTAAATTTTTTTAAAATCAGGGGCGGTATCAGAAGGCAATGTTTTGAAGGGTGAAATAAAAGTCACAATAATTTGCTCAACCCTGGACAGGGCAAGCCAGAATATTAAAAACAATCTCCTGAATAGCAGGAAATGGCAGACCATAACCGATTCTGATCGTACAGTCCTTGAGTACAAGGATTTCAGGATTGTTGAAATAAATGAATCCCTCATTCACCAGGATGGGATTGATAAAAAATTAAATGCGTGGGGTTTTCCTGCATCCCTTATAATCTTTGCATCGAAGCACAGGAGCAAAGACATGCGGGCTATTCTTACAGTCCATTCAACAGGGAATGTCAATGATGCCGTTTTCGGGGGAAGCCCGAAGGAACTTTCAGTTGCAGCGCCGCAGGCTGTGCGCTCTTTAATCCGTTCCCTCAAAATACTGGCTGAAAATGAGGAATATGAAGTTACTCTTGAATGCACTCACCACGGGCCAAGTGATATCGGTGTTCCTTCAGTCTTCATTGAAATAGGGAGCGACGAATCCCGGTGGACAGATGAAATTGCAGGCAGGATGGTTGCAAACGCAATACTCATGTTAAAAGAAGACGACTCGCCGGTTGCTGTGGGTTTCGGGGGAACTCATTACGCCCCGAGGCAGACTGCGCTAATCCTGTCATCGGACATCGCATTCGGGCATATATTCCCGTCCCATGCACTCGAGGTACTGGATGAGGATATGGTACGCCAGGCGTTTATGAAATCAAAGGCAGATTTTGCTTATTTTGACAGGAAATCCATGAAAAGCGAGCAGCGCGAAAAATTGCGCAAATTGGTGGAAAGTATCGGATTTGAAGTTCTGAAAGAAAGTGATATAAAAGACATGGACGGCGTACCCTGGGAGTTCTGCGCGCAGCTCAGGAAGAGAGTAAAAGAAATTTGTCCCTCGGGCAAACCTGTGATAACTAGCGGCATAAAATGTGAAGTTTCATCATGCCAGGGCTGCATATGCCCGAAGGTGAAAATTGCGCGGATAAACCCTGCTCTGTTATCTGAAGCCGAAAAACTTGACAGGAACAGGTTGAAAGAATTCCTCTCAAGCCATAACATTGCATATATTGAATATGAAGACGGCAGGTTCGCCCATGTCCTTATCGGATTGAATGACCGCTGCGCAAGACTGGCGGCCGAAGAATTGACAGATGAATGCGTGGAAATACTTAAAAAACATTATGATGTCAAACTGGACAACGGGACTTTGGAAATAACAGAAAAAAAATTTAACCCCGGACTTGCAGAATCATATGGAATATGCGAAGGCCCTCTCTTTGGAAGACTGGCTCAGGGCGAATCTGTGATTATAGATGGAAAAACTATAAATCCAGAGATGGTAT
>JBGPUU010000120.1:0-6270 GCA_041491305.1 Candidatus Methanoperedens sp. | reverse complement strand
GCGCAAAGGCCGCAAAGATAAGTTAAAACATTTAGTTTTTAACTATAAAGCCATTTCCACTGCTTTTTTATGTAACTCCCCTGCCTTATGTATTCCGCCTTTTATGCCCCGAAGAGCCCTGCACGGGTACTGCTGCACGAGCAACCCCGCTTTAGCAGGCGCATCCTGTATGCCCGCTCCCACAAGCCCCTTCGCCATGTGCCATGTGCTCCCGCATGGTGCACCGCGGAGCACTTCCACCTTTGTTATAAGGCCGGCTTTTGTGGTTATTTTAAGCTTCGGTTTTCCGAAACATGAAGCGAATTCGTCAACGACATTATTACCGCATTGTTCTATATCACAGCAGATTTCGTGGATTTCGATATGCATACTATATTTTTCAGCAATCTTTTGAAGTTCGGATAACCCGCCTGCCCTTGCTGCGCCGCCTGCGATAATTACTGCACGTGCGCCGTTATCCCCTGCAAGGCGCACGATTTCGGGCGTGAGGTCAGGGTGCAGGATGTATGCTATGATGAGGTCGCTTGAAAAAATGCTTTTGTCGAGGTTTAATGATTCCAGAAACTCTCCCGGAGCCTCTATGAAATCGGGAAGAGACTCAGGGATTTCTATTGTCGATACTTTGAACCCTGAATTTTTTTTAATATTTTCTATGAGGCGGTGACCGTATTTCCCTCGCGTTATTACACTGATTGATATCATTGGTTTATTATTTGTCGCTTAAGTATTTTGGTCTTGCGGAATTTTGTCATATCTTATAGCGATGATTACACCACTGAATGATTTCGCTTGTATCTTTATTACGATGATAACTTTTTCATTTTATCTAAATAATAATTGTGATCTATTCCTTCCATTTTAAATAATTCCCACATAACCAAATTCGCGGCGAGTTTGCATTTTTCCGAGTCGGTTTCTGTAGGTATGTAGTTTGAATGAATGATATTGTTTCGAATTTGTCTCAAATTATCATATTCATCGTATTTGTCCTTAGAAAGTATGTTATTCTTTTTTAGATACTTCAATTTTTTATCAACATTCCATTCGCGATTGAGTTTATTTATCAAATCTTGAAATACACTCATATTTTTGAAATATTCCTCTATCTTTGTGGATAGATAATTTTCAATTGACATCCATCCCATCAAAAAACTTCCCGTGTAATCCCCAATATCGTACAGGGTATAACTATCATAAAAAGTTAGAACCGCTGTTTTAAATTTAGAGTTAAATATCTTCTCCGCATGTTGAAGGATTATTTCAAATTCCTCTTTTTTGATAATCACCTCAGGATATTCTTTTCTGATTTCAGGGTGAATGTGCATACATCCACGGAGGGATGTAATAGCTGCACTATGGGACGTCATCATATTTGAATTCAAATCAATTTTTAATGTTTCTAACTCACCCTTATTAGCTCTAAGAACTTGGTATTTCAGCAAAGATGTTGAAAGAAAAACTGAATTTATTATATTTTCTGAAACATCTTTATTATCCATACTCGTAGCTAAATATCCATCCTGATCAATGAATATCTTGTTCCCGTTAAAAGGAAACGGTGACATTAGTTTAAGCCAAGGAACTGAGGATTTTTCGTAACAGACTGGTGGGAAAAAATACAACCCATTTACTTGAATTAAATCACTCATTTTAAACACCATTTCTATCAAGTTATTATATAAATATATAGTAATCCCATTTTTTACCTTTCACATGACCTTTTTTTAAACTGCCGTTCTTTTTTTCGGATGCTTGCTCTTATGGGAGTGTATTTATGCGATTCCTTGCCCTTACCAATTCGCAGGGGATTATCCAGCTTCTGTGATTGCCCTCTTTACTTAGTTTTTCCAAACATTTCATTTTTTTTATAAAACGCTTTATTCCAGTGATATGCTAAAAAAGCCACAAAAAGCGCAATAATTGGTAGTGTGAGAGAGTAAAGTAAATGAAAGGTTGATTTAAAGGGAATTGATACGAACCTGTATTGTGCTAATTCTAAAATTGCATGAATGCAAACCAAAGAGCCCACAATAAACACGATAGTTAAATTATTACGCAAAAAATTTTTGTTTAGAAACACTTTTGCCCTGAATATATCATCAGGTGTATTTTTAAGAGATAAAAATGCCCTTATGGCAAAATAGAATCCTACAATCGAAAATATGACTGCAATCACGTAAAGCTCCAATTCCATATTTACACCAACCACTTTTTAGGTATATTTAGATTATTATAATAAATAGTTTCTGGTATTTCACAATTTGCCGTTAATCTTATGTTCATTCAAGAAGTTTTGTATAATAGCTTGACAATATAAGATAATAGCATAAAAAAACAATGGCACAAATCACCCAAACTTCAAGCTCCCTCGAAGGCAAAACCATCGTCCTCGGCATCACAGGAAGCATCGCAGCCGTCCGGTGCGTCGAACTTGCCCGGGAACTCAGGAGGCACGGCGCTGATGTGCATGCCGTGATGACACAGGCGGCGCAGAAAATCATTCATCCCGAAGCGATGCGTTACGCCACGGGCAATCTTGTGATGACAGAAATTACAGGCGGCGTGGAGCACGTGGAATTCTGCGGAATCGGCGGAAAAGCCTCTCTTTTGCTGATTGCGCCGTGCACCGCTAACACGATTGGCAAAATTGCACACGGCATCGATGACACGCCGGTTACGACCTTTGCAACAACGGCTTTTGGTTCAGGCGTCCCGATAATAATAGTCCCCGCGATGCACGAATCCATGTATGACCATCCGATAGTGATAGAGAACACGGGAAAACTCGTTGAGCTGGGAGTTGAGTTCATAAATCCCATATTGGAGGAAGGCGCAGCGAAGATAGCCTCAAATGAAGAAATAGTGCTGCGTGCGGAGAGGGCGCTTGGCAGGAAAACCCTTGCCGGCAAAAGCATATTGATTACAGGCGGAGCAACAGCCGAAGCCATTGACCCCATCAGGATATTAACCAACCGCGCTTCCGGGAAGACCGGAATCGAGCTTGCACTTCTGGCTTTCAGGAGGGGCGCGGATGTCACACTTGTTCACAGGGGCTGCATCGGGATTCAGGGGATTTGCGAGTTCAGCGTGGAGAGCGCAGAGGATATGACAGATGCGGTGATTGAAGAATTGGACAAAGGATACGACCTGCTCATCAGTGCGGCTGCGATTTCTGATTTCACGATTAAGCCTTCCAAAACCAAGATAAAGTCCGATAAGGAAGTAACCCTGTCTCTGAAACCAGCGCCTAAACTCATCAAACAGGTGCGGTTGAAATATCCTGGATTAAAAATCATCGGCTTTAAAGCAGAAACCGGGGTAACGGAAGATGAGCTGATAGAGAGTGCGCGCAAGTCGATGGAATCATCCCGGCTCAGCATGGTCGTGGCGAATGATGTATCTTCAGGCGGCATGGGCACGGATACAAATGAGGTTTATCTTGTCGATGACGGGATTAAAAAAGTCAGCGGCACCAAGCATGAGATAGCAAAAGAGATAATGGACAAGGTCGAGGCGATTCTTGAAGTTAAATGAATATTTTTTATCAGATATGAAACCGCAGATAAACGCAGATGAACGCAGATTTGTTCATGGGGTATACTGCTCATGTGGGATGCATCTTTATGAAAATAATCACAATTGACCCGTGTTTCACAAAGGGAGAGGAGGATTTATTCAGTGGAGAGGCTGAACTTGGCAGTATAAAAATAACTCAAGATGTTGTTGAAGAACTTAAAAAACACTTCAATAGCGTGCAGGTGACGCCAGATAACGAGATGCTTATTCTTACGAATTCTCCTGTTGAGAAAATTATTGTTTTCGATACCGGGCGCGCAATAATCAGGCGCATAGCAAGCAAGGAGCTTGCAGTGAGCCGGTTTGAAATGCTTGAGAAAGTGCTAGCTGGATGAAATATGGCAACCGATTGCATCTTCTGCAAAATCATAAAAGGTGAAGCGCCCGCAAATTTCGTTTATAAATGTGAGGATATGGTGGTATTCCATAACATCAAGCCCTCGGCGCCAGTCCATGTGTTGATAGTCCCGGTTGAGCATATTGAAAGCGTAAATGCGCTGGAAGAGAAACACAGCGCTATCATCTCAAAAATGATGCTCAAGGCAAAGGAAATAGCCCAGACGCTTGGCTTACGCGACAGCGGCTACAAGCTCGTGATAAATGTAGAGAGAGGCGGGGGACAGGTAATATTCCATCTGCACATACATCTTATTGGCGGGTGGGGCGCCAAAGTTTAACCTGGGCACCGCAAAGGCGCAGGGGGAGCGCCCATACAAAAAAATTACTTCTTAAACTCGGTATAGCCGCACTTACCGCATGCAAGGCGGTTCTTGTGCTCGCCCAGAAATACGCCGGGCCCGCATCTTGGGCATGACGGTTTTATCCTCTTTGCTTTGTTCCCGCTTATTTCGTAATATTCATTAACTGCCATTAAAATCACTTCGTCTCAGGTTTTTTCTTTTCTTCTGATTTTGCTTCCGCTTTGGGTTTAGCTTCGGGTTTAGGTTCATGTTTAGCCTCAGCCTTTGGCTCGGCTTTAACTTCTGCCTCTTTTGCCGCAGCCGGTGCTGCATGGGCAGGAGTCTCTTCGCCTTCTTTTACCTTCGGCGCATCCCTCGCTACAAGATGCTCATGAGCCAGCTGTTTTAAGCGCTCTTCGGTCTGGTAGATACAGGCTGTCCCTGACAATTCCTGTTTTCCATACATCGTTCTCAGACGCTCTATCACGATTAACTCGGGTTTTGAATTCAAAAGCGCCGCAAGTTTACCCTTAACCTCAATCCTTGAGGGGGTTATTTTATCCTTAACTTTTATCGATATCTCTCTTCTTTTCAATATGGGATTTGTCTTATCCTTGATGATCTGAACTTCCATTATTAATTCTCCTTACACTTCATTTTATCAAGCAATGATTGTATTTCTTTTTTCTTGTCCTCTGTAACTCGGACGAGTACCGCCCCTTTGTCAGGCAACCCATATATAATTACTGATGAAATAGGCGCCATAGCAATCGATGGCAGGGCAGCAAGGTCTTCTTCACCTTTTATAAATATCTGTACCGGTGTTTTGGATTCCATTGCCTTTGCGATTTCCTGCAACAGTTCCCCGGTTATCGTTCCTGGAGGGTTTTCAACCGTTATTGTTTTAAAATACGCATGCCTTGTGCCCTTCATGATTTTATCTGAAGCCGGACCGCGTTTTGTCCTGTCATCCACAAAAGATATATCAGGGACAAGCCCGGCTGTCAGGAGATTGAAAGTGACAATATCCCCTACAGAAATTATTTTGGAATATTTATGTAAATCCCTGACAATCTTCTTTGCATTCTCGATACCGTCTCCGGAATAAAGTTCACCATGGAGTTTTCGAAGTTCTTCTCTTAACTCTTCCGGCAGGCAGTATTTTTTCAAGTTAACGTACCTTCAGTGCATACTTTCCAGGTAAATTAACGCCAAGTCTTTTTGCGATCTGTGATTTTTCCGGGTCGATTATAACCACATAACCGCTCCAATCAGAGGTTAGCGCCGTCGAATTGCAGATCTGGCATATCTGCCCCCCGACTATCCTGTGACATTGCCTGCAAACGCTTTCTGCCATTATGTTCCCCCGGTTTCATCTGGTTTCCCGGTTTTTGGCTCTTCTTTCTTTTTCTTTTTGGGTTTTGCTTTTTCTTCGCCGCCCTCTTTGGGATTGCGGGCTTCTTCAAGCCAATCAAGTTTGCCAAGGGCATGCTGGCGCATGGTGAGCCCTATTTTACTGTCCCTGGGTTCACGTTCATTTAAGCTCACGGCAATTATCCTTGCGCGGATTTTATCCCCTTCTGTTATTGCACGCCCCGATTCCCTGGTTATCAGGCGTGAATTTTTCTCATCATAACTGATGAATTCATCTGTCAGCTGGCTTACATGGACAAGACCATCAAGAGGACCTATGCCCACGAAAACCCCGAACTCGACAACTTCAACAACGCTTCCTTCAATGATTTCCTGCAGTTCAGGCATAAAGGTCAAAGCATCAAAGACGGCATCGTAATAAACGCCGCCATCCCCTGCCAGTATATGTCCTTCCCCGACTTCAATCACGTCTTTTACCGCTACTATTGCGCCGATTCTCTTGTCCACAAGCCCTTCAAGTTTTTCGCGCAAAGCGAGTTTAACCGCTTCCTGGACAGGTTCACCAAGTAATTCCGGCGCAATTCTCACCGTATCCGATAATCTCATTTTCTTATACATCTAAATCCTCTTAATAAAAGTT
>JBGPUU010000119.1:0-6543 GCA_041491305.1 Candidatus Methanoperedens sp. | reverse complement strand
CTTTTCGGGCGATCTGGCCGCGGGAATCTCTTCCCCCGGCATCGAAAGTGTTGCAAGAATACTTCCCACTTTCAGGATATCCCCCTCTTTTCCAAAAAGTTTCGATACCTTCCCGGCCTTTGGCGTAGGTATTTCAACGATCGCTTTATCAGTTTCAATCTCGGCCACGGCCTGGTCAGCCTTTATTTCATCTCCAATTTTTACAAGCCATTTTACAAGCGTTCCTTCGGTTATACCCTCACCGACATCAGGGAACTTTATATCAACCATATTATCCTCCTAAAAACCCGCAGTTTCTTTTATTGCATTTGCCACTCTTTCGGCGTCAGGCAGGTAATAATCTTCAAGCTTTGGTAGCGGCACAGGAACATCGTACCCTGTAACCCTTTTAACAGGCGCCTCAAGATTAAGAAAAGCCTTTTCATTTATCCTTGCAATGATCTCCGCGCCTAAACCCAGCGTCCGCGGCTCCTCATGGACAACCACGCACCGTCCCGTTTTCCTGACAGAATCTATTATAATCTTCTCATCAAGCGGCGATAGCGTGCGAAGGTCTATAAGTTCAACGCTTATGTCTTTGACTTTTTCAAGCGCTTCCTGGCATACCCTCGCCATCGCGCCCCATGCAACAACTGTAACATCATCTCCTTCTGTAAGCTTCTTTCCCTCGCCAAGCGGGACCGTGTAATCCCCTTCTGGTACTTCTTCCCTTAAAGCCCGGTAGAGTTTCTTCGGCTCAAAAAAGAAAACAGGATCAGGGTCCCTGATAGCTGAAATAAGGAGCCCTTTGGCATCATAAGGCGATGAGGGAATTACGACTTTCAATCCCGGAATATGGATGAAAAATGTGGCAACCGCTTCTGAATGGTGTTCAAGCGCCCTCACCCCGCCCCCGTAAGGCGCCCGTATCACCATCGGGCAGTGGTATGTTCCGCGGGAGCGGTACCTTATCCTGGAAGCATGGGCTGCAAGCTGGTCTATGGTCATATAACTGAAACCCTCAAACTGTATTTCTGCCACGGGTTTCAGTCCTGCGACGGCCATGCCTATCGCAGTCCCCACAATCCCTGACTCTGCAAGCGGCGTATCAATAACCCTGTCGCTTCCGAACTTGTTCAGGAGGCCTTCGGTAACCCTGAACACTCCTCCATCTACTCCCACATCCTCGCCCATGACTACTACTGACGGGTCTTTTTCCATCTCTTCATGAAGCGCAAGGTTGATTGCCTGTACCATATTGAGTTTCGCCATTTTCAAGTCCCCTTCTTTTTTGCGATGAAACCCAAAAGGTCATCCATCTGCTCTTTCAGGTTTGGAGTAATTTCGGCATAAACATACTTGAACATATTTTCTACATCTGGATTATGAGCTTCCGCTTCTTCAACTGCCTTCTCGATTTGCAAAGTTACTTCTTTCAGGAGTTTTTCTTCATAATTCTGGCTCCATATACCTTTTTTCTCAAGATATATCCGGAAGCGCTTTACAGGGTCTTTTTTCCTCCACTCCTCTTCCTCGTCTTTTTTCCTGTATTTTGTTGGGTCGTCTGATGTCGTGTGCGCCCCGAGGCGGTATGTGAAACACTCTATCAATGTAGGCCCTCCTCCCGACCTTGCTTTCTCAAGTGCGGCTTTTGTTGCGCTATACACGGCAAGCGCATCGTTGCCGTCAACCTGGATGCCTTCAAAACCATAAGCTAAAGCTTTCTGGGCGAGTGTTTTTGATGCGGTTTGCTTCTCTCTTGGAAGGGATATGGCATACTGGTTGTTCTGGCAGATGAAAACCGTCGGCGTCCTGAACACGCCTGCAAAGTTCATGCCTTCATGGAAATCCCCTTCAGATGTCGCGCCATCGCCGAAATAAACGACAGAAGCTATGTCCTGCTTCTTTATCTTCGCAGCCCACGATGCTCCGACGGCATGCAGTACTTGCGTGGCTACAGGAATAGAGACAGTGAAATTTTTAGGGGGAAGGTTCATATTTGCATCTTCCGAACCCATCCAGTAAATGTAAAGAAGCTTCAAAGGAATGCCTCTTGCTATCTGTACGCCGTGCTCTCTGAAAGCAGGGAAGAACCAGTCGTCCGGCTTCATGGCAAAAGCGCTTCCTATCTGGCTTGCCTCCTGCCCGAGACACGAGCCGTAGGTAAGCATCCTGCCCTGGCGCTGAAGCTTTATCGCTTTATCGTCAAACATGCGTGTAAGCACCATCGTCCTGTAGAATTTTTCAAGCGTTTCATTATCAAGAGCAGGCTCTAAACTCTTATCCACATTGCCTTCGGGGTCAAGAACCGAAAGCCAATCCACACTCATATCGAGAATTTTCTGTCTGGACACGTTATCCTCCCTTAAGATTGAATAGCTCTATACCTTTTTATTCTTTACTGAAACCGAAAAATCGGCCATATACGAACTCCTGACAAGCGGGCCGCTCTCTACTGAAAGAAATCCCATATTTTCTGCTTTCTTTTTATAGTCATCAAATTTAAGAGGTGTGATGTATTCCTTAATTTCAAGCTGCTTTTCGGAGGGTCTCAGGTACTGGCCCAGCGTAATGATATCCACTCCTGCATTTCTTAAATCATCCATCGTTTTCAAAACCATTTCCTCGGTCTCCCCCAAACCCAGCATAATGGAGGATTTTATGTATATCGAAGAGGACATTTTTTTTGTTTTCCGAAGCACCTCAAGGGACAAATTATAGCTTGCCCTACAATCTCTTGCAAGCGCCTGGAGTTCCTCTACGGTTTCAATATTATGCCCCACGACATCAGGATGGGCGTCCGTGATTTTTTGCAAGGAAGCTTCATCCCCACCGAAATCAGGAATTAAAGCCTCTACCATAATATTATCACCGATATTATCACCGGGGCTTTTTATCGCTTTTATGCAGCTGGCAAAATGCCCTGCGCCGCCATCCGGCAGGTCGTCCCTGTCCACTGATGTAAGAACTGCATATTTCAAGCCCATTTTTTCCACAGCCTGCGCAACCCTCGCGGGTTCGGAAGGGTCGAGGGGTTCGCCTGCTTTTCCTTTTTTTACTGCGCAGAATCTGCAGTTCCTTGTGCAGATAGAGCCCAGTATCATAAAAGTGGCTGTGCCCCTTGTCCAGCATTCCCCCATGTTGGGGCATCTTGCGCCCGTGCAGACAGTGTTTAATTTAAGGTCTTCAATAATTTTCTTTAAGTCAAGGAACTTTGCACCGGATGGAGGTTTTGTTTTAAGCCAGCCGGGTTTTGTCATAAAGGATATTTTTGCTTTTAATCAGATAAGCTTTCCTGGCAAATGTTGGTGTAAAATCTTTTGGTGTTATTTAATCAAAAAGCAAAATAGCCACCGAGACACGGAGGCACAGAGTTATTATTTCTCTGTGTTCTCTGCGCCTCTGGGGCTAATATTTTTCGTGAAAAACCAAACTATTTTACAGTCCCTGGCAAATAGGAATTATGTGAGATTCATTCCATATTAATTTTAAAGAAAAAAAGGAAACACAAAAGGGTTATTAAATCCCTGTGTTTCTTATTCTCTGATGTTGATTTTTCTTAGTGCGCCCGCGCAGCCATGGGTATAGAGTACATCCAGAGTGCCATAATACCGAACATCAATATCAATATGATATAAGGCAGCACGGATGACCTTGAATTGGGGTTGTTAGTGGATATCTTATATGCCGTATATATGGCGCCCAGGACTCCGAGTATCGAGATAATATACTGGATAACCTGTATCGTAGGCATGTTCAATATCGACAGGTCTCCTGTAATATTCCATCCTGCAAGAGAGGCCGAACTATAGAGCACTGAAAAACCTTCACCGAGGAAATGCTTTGCATTATGCGCAAGGTGTATTCCCAGTCCCAGCGGAATAAGAGCGTATCCATAACGAATAAAGCCGGAAAGAATGGTTTCTGTGGAATCCTTCGATACGGCACTCATTTCTGCTGTTTGGTCTGATAGCAGATCGAAATTCGCTATTTCTCCTGACATTCTACTTGAAACAAAACTTGCAGCCAGCATAAGCAAGATGGGTATTAACATTGCTGCAGCAAAGATAAGTGTCCAAGCTACCGGGAAATTCGTGATTCCAGTTGTATTCTCAAACCATATCATGAAAGGTTCCCATACATCAAGCATTATCATCGTCTGGCTTACAACGATCCCGATTAAAGCAGTGGCAAGGAATGATTCTTCAAACCGCGGTTTCCTGATGAACCAGAGTTCGCTTGTTGGCGGGCGCGGTGTTATTCTTATTGCATCATGATCGCATGTCTTTATGCAGTTAGAGCAGAAGTTGCAGGCTCGGTTGGAATCCATGGTCCTTGGATATTCAAACATCGAGCAGCCACCTGTTTTTCCATCGCCTTTATAGCATACAGGCGTCTTGCAGGTCTTGCAGATATCGCCGTCTGCCCTGAGTTCAAGTGCTGAACTCATGGAATAGTTGCTTGAAAGACCTCCAAGGAAACATAAATAACGGCACCATGCTCTCTTTTCAAATACTGCTCCCATGGCAACTACGCCTATCAGGACAGATAATAATAGAATTCCCGTATTTATGGGAGATTCAACAATTCCAAAGATAACATCAGCCCATGTTATGGCAAGAAATGCGAATATAATTATCCAGACACCATACGCCTGAAGGAATTTTGGCACTTTCCTGTGCATGCCTACGTTTTTCTGGACTTCATCGCTCACTCTTGAGAGAGGACATACCGAACACCACAGTCTCCCGAACAGCAGGAAAAGAACGGGTAGGATAGGCCAGAGCAGTATCCATACCATGATCGAACCGAAATTAGAAGATGCTTCAGCACTGCCAAAGAAAAGTTTTATCAAGATTATTGTGAATATTATAATTGTAGGAAGGACGAAAATCAGGGGGTACCAACGGCTTTTAAGAAGAGTTTTTAAAGGTGCATAATTCAGGAAATTGATTTTCCTTAGTTTTTCTGTCTTTGAAACGTTGTATCCTGCAATCCCGATTACCGCGATAAACAATGCTATCACATACCAGTTTACACCCTCATTCATGCCATGTCCCGCACCACCCATGTTCATTGTGCTATGGTCACTCATATCCATATTATCCATTCCGGCAGCATTCGCGGGTAATCCAAATACAAACAACAATAAAATCAGATTAAAAATTAAAAATTTTTTATTCATTTTTCTCCAAACTTTACATCGAATGTAAAGTCTGTCCTTTCAGTCCCTTCGGGTATTTAAATTAATGTAAATGATTTTGAGACTTTTTGACGGCAATCTTTTAATTATTGCAGAAGCATTTACCTGTGGTGAGGAAATGATAAAATATCGATGCACGGTATGCGGTTATATATACGACCCGGAGGTTGGGGACGAGCCGAGAGCGAAGGCGGGAACTGCTTTTGAAGAGCTGCCTGATGATTGGGTCTGCCCTGTGTGCGGGGCGCCAAAAGAGATGTTTGAGAAGATGTAGTTTTTCTAAAGTCTTATACTTCTCTCCTCAGTTTTTCGTATTCTTCTCTGGAAATTTTAACCTGTTTTCAGGATATCCTTTAAAAGCCCGAATCTGCTTCAAGGCATACCTGTATTGCCTCTTTTATGCGTTCCATTGCCTGCTCTACGGTTTTACCCTGGGTATAACAGCCGATAATATCAGGCACCTTAGCGACATAAATACCGTCTTCGTCCTGCTCTATAAGGACGGTGAAGTTCAAAACTTTTTATCAGTTTCAACCATAATTCATTGTTTGTTCGGCATGTTATTTAAATCTGTTTTTCCAGTAAATAAAATCACATAAGCCAAAACTCATTTCCATCCGGATCTTTGAATATTGCATATCTAATATCTTCATCCCACTCTGCTTTAGAAAGTTCACGCACGAATTCAACACCAGTTTTTTTCAAATCTTTGCATGTCTTTTCTATGTCATCTGCTTTTAGTACAATACCCTGGTTTCCAGGTTCAAGTTCTGCGTCCGGACAGAGATGAAATCCTGTTGAAGAGCCTTTCGGACCCACAACAATCCAGTGTGGTTCGTCACTCCTGACTTCGAAATTCAATTTTTTCTTATACCACTCTTTTGCTTTGTTTTCATCAGATACCATGACCGCAATAGTTGCTATTTGATTGATCGCCATATTCCCACCTCCATTATAGACGAGAAGCTGCTTAATACTTTTTTAAACAACCCCCGCCTTATGTTAATTATATGACCAGAATCGGTATTAATAATTTACGAATTATCGACCGTTTCAATTCGTGTTGGTGATTGTACTAATGTGGAATATGATACCTAAATATAGTGTCGTGATGAATTTTGTAACGTTCATAATCCATAATAAATTGATGAACTATATTTTTTGTTTCTCCTTTTCTAGTTCTTTTCTCAGTTGTTCATTTGTGGATTCGACAGATTCGATATTTGATATAAGACCTTTAAGCGCATCCACATCATTGGAATTTATTTTAATAATAACTTTTTTATGTATATTATACTGTTCTAAATAATAATCTTCGATTCTTTCGAATAGCTTATATATATATTGACTTCAACCAAAGT
>JBGPUU010000118.1:0-6599 GCA_041491305.1 Candidatus Methanoperedens sp. | reverse complement strand
TGTTTCGAGTTCCTTTGCTATTGCAAGCCCGATGCCGCCGCTTCCCAGGACAGCATAGGTGACCCTGATTGGCTTTGATTCATCGTACTTCTCCTCTATATTTAAGCCTCCTCTTTATCTTATCCCACTTTATGGATTTACTGCGTTTTATATTTATGGTCGTGCATATTCTTGTGAATACTTTCCTTACTTGACGTCGATACTTAAAAGCTCCCTGATAATGCAAGGCGAACAGGCTATTAAATTATTTTGCCTTTTGGCTGTTATCCCCTTTTAACCTGATTGTCCATGCAACCAAGGCCTTGAGCAACTCTTTTATTTTTTCCCTTGTTTTCTCATCAGTTACTCTGCCTTTGTCATCGATTTTCTCACCTGCAAAGGTTACAACGACTTCAGGTCTGTTAATTGCAATTACATCGAGAAAAACAAACGTCTGCCGTAAATGAAATTGCGCTTTCACCGCGCCCAGCATTCCCGAAGAGGCACTCATAATAGCAGCAGGTTTACCTTCAAAAGCATTGTCGCCATAGGGACGAGAAGCCCAGTCAATTGCATTTTTGAGAACACCCGGTATTGAATAGTTGTACTCAGGTGTTGCGATCAATAGTGCATCAGCCGCTCTAATTTTCGCTTTGAATTCCTTAACTTTTTCAGGCATTCTGTTCTCTAAATCGCTATTAAAAGGGGGGATTCCTTCAAGATCAAAAATTTCAAGTTCTGCGTCTTCCGGTAATAATTCCAGAGCTGCACGCAATATTGCTTTATTGTAAGAACCTTTGCGCAAACTTCCTGCAAAACCGAGTATTTTTATTTGCTTGTCCATAATTAATCTCTATTTTAATTAGGATTTAACCGTATTAAGCATATGGCAAATGGCATGAATATTCATAGTAATATAATCCGGCATAATTCAAAAACCTTATAAGTCTGTTTTGCCTACTAACTCTACTACAAACCCTGGTGGTGAATTATTTTGGTAAGTGTTAACGAAAAAGCGATGGAAATTGTGGAAGATATGATGGATTGGTCCGATGAGTTGAAAGTAAAAGCTCTCGAACTCAAAAACGGCGGCAAGGTAATAGATTGCGGAATAAATGTTGACGGAGGATATGAAGCAGGTCTTATGTTTACTGAAATCTGCATGGGCGGATTTGGCGCATGTTCGATGTCTGTGCACAAGGTAAATGAAATACCGCTTGCATTCGTAGATGTTACAACAGACCATCCTGCGATTTCATGTCTTGGGGCCCAGAAAGCCGGATGGAGGATTAGCGTGGACAAGTACTTCGCCATGGGGTCAGGTCCTGCAAGAGCGCTTGCTCTTAAACCCAAGAAAACTTTTGAGCGAATTAAATATGAAGATGATTACGATCATGCTATAATTGCTCTTGAATCAAACCAGCTGCCTGATGAAAAGGTAATCGGCGTCATTGCAGAGGCATGTCATGTAGAGCCTGAAAACGTGGTAGCTGTTGTCGCCCCCACAGCAAGCATCGTTGGCTCTGTGCAGGTATCAGGACGTGTGGTTGAGACTGCGATATTCAAGCTAAACGAACTGGGATATGATACGACCAAAATAGTCAGCGGCACAGGTACCGCCCCGATTGCGCCGGTGGTCAAGGACGACCTGAAGGCAATGGGCAGCACCAATGACAGCGTTATATATTACGGCTCTGTGTTCCTGACAATCAGGGGCTTCGACGAGGAGAAATTCAGGCAGGTACCTTCGAGCACTTCAAAGGATTACGGAAAACCGTTCTATAAGACTTTCAAGGATGCAGGCTATGACTTCTTCAAGATTGACGCAAATGTGTTTGCGCCTGCGGAGATTACGGTTAACGACCTTGAAACAGGTAAGACGTATCACACGGGCCATCTGAACGGCGAGGTTATCTTGGAGTCTTACGGGATTTCCGGGATTTAGCTAAAAGGTAAAAATCCAGGATAGTGCACGGCAAGTGATGCATAATTAAATATTTATACGTTAACTCGTAAAAAGACAACTGATAATGAAAACCTTAATCCAAATCTATAAAGAAGGAAAATACTTCGTAGCTGTTGACCTTATAACAAACGTGGCAGACCAGGGATTTACAGAAGAAGAAGCGGTAGCAAACTTAAAAAAAGGACTTGAGGAACATTATCAGCTTCTCATGGAACTCGCTCCAAAGAGCAAAAAGCTCTCTTTTTTGGATATAGACATAGAAAAATATGCCCAAACTGCCAGTGCTGTCAGCTAAGGACGTCATTAAAGTTCTGACTAAGTTTGGATTTCAGATCGTTATAACCTTCGCGCTCTTTGCGGCTTTGCGGTGAGCTATTTAAAAAAGAGATGCGCCGTCGGCGCATCATTTTCCAAATATGTTCTGTTAAGCCGGCAATCCAAGCGCCGCCCTTTTCTTCATTATGTGTGCCTCAATTCCATTGGCAGCCGCCACCATATCTGTCTCTACTGCAAGCTTGCCGCCTGTCAGTCCTTCTACGTCCTGAGTGAGGAGCTTCACAAGCCGCGGCGCCCCCCCGACCGGTAGCAGCGGCGCAACATGGGTATAGAGGCCGAAAGCCACGGCAAAAATGCCGTCTATGGTCGCTTTTTGTTCCATGTACGTGGGCGCGGTTACAGCTACCGGCAAAGCTGAGGGGTCAACTCCAAGCGCATCCGCGACCGCCGTAACGAGCAGGGTTATCCTTCCCGTGTCAGTACAGGTTCCGAAACTCAATACAGGCGGGATTTTAAGCAGCTCACATACCGCCCTTAGGCCCGGACCTGCTTCCTCCTTTGCTTCAAGCGTGGTGAGACCTCCGACCTGGAGAGCCGCATTTCCGCATCCCGCGCTAATCACGAGTATGTCGCGCTTTATAAGTTCTCTTGCAATTTTCAAAGTATTGACATCCTGGCCTCCGTCCCGAAGCGTTGTGCAGCTCACCAGAGCAACCACTCCTTTGAGAGTTCCTTTCTTGATGACGTCAAGCAACGGGTCAAGCGTTCCGCCAAGCGCGCCAAGGCAGGCTTCAGTCGAGAAACCTATCACAGCTTTCTGCTTCCTGCCCGACTGGTTTGTGGTCTTTCCTTTTCTCTTCTTGAAATTCTCTATTGCCATATCGATAAGCTTCTGCGCCTGTGCAGCAGCTTCTTCTGGTTTATAGACTATCTGGCCTTTCATTCCAGGCACGTTGACAAGTTTTGAAACCGAAACGAGATTTGTATTATATTTCTCCTGGTATTCGCCCATGGCCGGAGGCGAGCAGTTCATATCCATCGCAAAAACATCTACGCCCCCTGTTGCAAGCGCGGGTTCGATAGAAAGCCAGTTTCCTGTCAGGCCCACGAATACATTATCTGTCGCAAACCTCTGCACAAGTTCCTGCCCTGTTTCGATCGAGCCTATGATGTGAAGACCTCTGGCGCCGGCGTTTTTAGCTTTGTCCTGGTTTTTTGCATCGTGAGCTGCCCCGATGAGTGCCGCACCGATAAAAGGCTCATGACCATTCGCCACAACATTCACATACGAGGGGTCGATTATCCCTATATCGACATCAACGCTGTGAGGCGATGGTGTCCCGAACAGCGCATCCTGCCCGAGTTCAAGTGGAATCTGGGCGCCGTATATGCATGAAATACCAAGACGCAGGGCTTTCTTTGCAAGTGAAACGTAATCCCCATCGATATTGGTCATTGTGCTTGAAACGGAATCCATAACCTCGTTAAGGGGGCCTCCAGGAAGGATACCCAGTTTCCGCCAGATTTCTATCCTTGATTTCGGTGCGAAGGCCAAAACATTGGCAAGCTCGTCATCCGAATCCGCATTTATTCCCGCAAGCATGGCATCCGACACTGCAAGAGCAAGTTCTTTCGTGCTTTTATCAGTTTTTATCCCGAACTTCCCCGCAAGACTTCGGAGTTTTGCCTCATCCTTAATCTGGAATGGGGTTTTTCCAAGCGCCGTGGCCTTCATCGTTTTTGCAACCTCTTTGGCATGGAAAGTATAGGTCGCAGTACCCATGGTATTCAGGAAGAGCAGGTTCCTCATGGCCATGCCGTCTGCATCTATGCCGCAAACCCCGCGTTCCGCTCCGGGTTTTATCCTGCACGGGCCGTTGCTGCAAAGCTGGCAGCTTATGCCCTGCTCGCAGAATGAACAGCGTTTTCCCTGGGCGTTGAACCTGTCAAATGTATTCGTCATCATGTCTTTTTTCAGTATATTATACTGTTCTTTTACCGATTGGTGTGCACTGATAGTTTCCATAATATCACCGATTGCAAGTATAATCGTATAATGTATAAATCTAATCACTATATGTTATAAGTAAAAATTTATATTACACTATATTTAATTGCCAATTTTCAAAAAAATCAACATGTGTAAGCAAGATATATAAAGAAAGAAAATAACTATGATACGGGTGGTTAGCAAATGTCAAAAATCTTACAAATCCAGCCTGATAGCAATACTGTTTTGTTAGACCATTTTAATGGCACAGTAAAAGGAACAGGTTTTGGAGCGTTGACTTATGGAGAAAGCCTGCCGAACTTAGAACAGGCAGTAAATCTTACCAGGGGCGCTTATATTAAGTATTCTTTTTCTCCCTGGTATCGCTGGGATGGAGTTCATAAATGGGATAGAAATGAGGCAGCTCCGGGGGTACTTACTGAAGGGACAATTGAAATGTGGATAAAACCACGACAGTATTCAATCGTATTATTGGAATTTAACTGGTATGATCTGGCGTCTTCTCCAAAAGCAGGCACAATTTTGAACCTTCAATTAAATGCTGATGGTAAGCTGATATACGGAGGATGGGGTGGAAATTATGACAAGGCGCCTGTCGGAAAAACCACTATACCTCTTAATAAATGGACACATATAGCAGTAACATGGGGCCCTAATGGAACCAAATTATACGTTAACGGGCAAGTGGATGCTTATTCAGAAGCAAATGCCTGGCCTGCCTTTTCGGGCACTGTTTTTGCATATCTAAATCACTGGGGTGGAAATGACCTTGGGTTTGTTGATGAATACCATGTGTCAAAGGCTGCAAGGACGGATGAGGAAATTCGGTCACATGCTAATATCCAACCAATGGAAATTGTGATTTTTGATGACCAGTTTGAAGGCCCAAAATTGGGTTCAGATTGGGTAATAAGCCCGGGCAGGGGCAGCTATTCACTTACCGATAATGCGGGATACCTGCGTTACATAATCGATGCGGCTCATACGGCTCGCGTGGCTGGAAGTGGACAAAATTATGCGAAATCCCTTTGGCTTGTTCGTCCATTTTCTGGAAACCGGTGGATTCTAAAAACAGCGATAACCTATAATATGCGCCCCGGGTTGCCAACAAACAACCGCAATATGCATTTCATAATTAGAGCTCCAGGTGATAATGGAGCGGCACTGGTGCGCATAGACCGCAGCGTGGGTGTAAACGATAGTAACCCCGGCTCAAATTCAATGTCCCTGTCTTCAGGCAGTAATATTGAAACGATATATTTCCCAAATTCGCCAAATCCCCTGCCCGCTGATAGATGGTATTTCGAGATAGAGCGTAACAAGGATTACGTCGCCATCAGGGCAAGCACAGGCGGCGATGATTCAACCTTTAAATATGTACGTGAATATACATTTCCTCCAGGCTCTTTCGGAAATGAGCAGGAAATCGAAATAGAAGGTGATGGTTGGAATGGTTCAAATAATCCCCCAGGTTATGTGGACTTTGATTTTATCAAAGTAGTAGGAAATTCAACAGTGCTTGAAAATCTTCCAATCAGGGATATTGAGGGTGTAGGTGATTCCTATGCTGAGAGACTTGAGAAACAGGGAGTCAAGACTATCAAAGACATGGCTTTAGCAAACGTATTCTCCCTCTATAAAAAAGTCGGTATTCCTTTGTTTAAGCTTTATGTGATTAAAAGAAGGGCGACGCTTGCATTGGATGTTAAAATAGAGAGAGAATTATTTGGCAATATACTGCAAATGCAGTTGGGCGACATTATCGCTATGCCTGATGAAGAATTGGGCAGGAAGGCAAATCAGCCGACAGAGATTATCTCAGACTTAAAGAAAGATATCTCGACGCTTCTTGTCTCTTTGGATAATGCTGTAGTAAAAGCCATGACACTGGAGAGTGTAGCATTTTCCGATCGTTAAAAATCGTCGCTACATCTCCTCTAACATCTAAATAACCTTGAAGGTCTGAACCCGCTCAAGAAGCATGCCTTCCACTATCAGGGGGTAATCTTTTTCTGCGCTTTTTAAAGCATTGGTAAGCTTCCAGTCCTTATCTGCAAAAATAGTGATAAGCGGTTCACCTTTCTTGACAATCTCACCCTTTTTCCTGTGAATCCAGACACCTGCTCCTTTATCGATTGGAGCCCCTGCAATCCGTGCAATCTCGACAATACGCTTGTTATCGAATTCAATTATATATCCATCAGCAGGAGAAGTAAGGTCTCCCTTGTGTTCTCCGGGTTTAATATCGGTATGAACAATTTTCGGATTTCCACCCTGGGCTTCGATAATTTCCATGAGCTTATCATGGGCTTTCCCTGAACGCAGCGTTTCCATTGCAAGCTCCTTGCCGCGTCCTTTTACAGCGGC
>JBGPUU010000117.1:0-6617 GCA_041491305.1 Candidatus Methanoperedens sp. | reverse complement strand
TACGGGGATACCCCCATCATCAATCAAGGTGCCTGGGTGGGGTAGCTGGTTATCCTATGGGACTGTGGATCCTACGACTCGGGTTCGAATCCCGACCCGGGCCCCAAAAAATTTTTCGAAGCCTGTTCTGCGAGGAAATTCTTATAATAGTTGATGATTTATTAACAGCAATAATAAGGATATAAAATGAATCCAAAAGCACTCGTCCTCACCGGTTACGGCATCAACTGCGACATGGAGACACAGCATGCCTTCAAACTTGCAGGCGCTGATGCCGAACGTGTGCATCTTACAGACCTGATTAACGGGACAAGGAAACTTTCGGATTTCAATATCCTTGCGCTGCCCGGCGGATTCTCGTTCGGGGATGATATCGCCTCGGGCAAGGTATTGGCCAACATGATAAAATATAATCTGGGCGGGCAGGTTCGGGAGTTCATGAACGGGGGGAAATTGATAATCGGCATCTGCAACGGCTTCCAGGCGATGGTAAAAATGGGTCTGCTGCCAGCTTTTGACGGTGATTACAGCACACAGGATGTCACACTTACTTTTAATGATTCGGGGAGATTTGAGGACAGGTGGGTTCACGTTGAGGCAAATAAGAACTCAAAATGTATCTTCACAAAAGGAATTGAAAGCATGTATCTTCCGGTGCGGCACGGCGAAGGCAAGTTCGTGGCAAAAACCCCGGAGATTCTTAAAAGATTGAAAACTGGCAATCGTGTTGTATTCCGGTACGTCGATAAAGAGGGAAACCTTGCAGGCTATCCCCATAATCCCAATGGTTCGGTGGATAACATTGCAGGGATATGTGACGAGACCGGCAGGGTTTTCGGGATGATGCCGCACCCCGAGGCATTCCAGCACAGGACAAACCACCCGGCCTGGACACGGGAGGAATTGCCTGAGGAAGGGGCGGGCATTGCGATATTCAGGAATGCTGTAGAGTATGTAAAGGAGAATTTATAGAAGAAATTGATTTTATATTTTTATTCTCTCAAATACAGGGCAATAAGCTTTTGATAAGCCCTTCATCAGGTTGCAGGGATATTCATCGCAATTGAGGCAATTTCGAATATTCTTTTTTTCAGCGCAAACAAAAATAAGGCAGGAATTTTTTGCCTGGTTCTCATTTTCACACCCAAGGCATCCGTGGTTGAAATTTTTACATACTTCGCAGGCAATACCGCAGCGGCCAATTGTGATATCCATCTTTCCTATCCTTCTTGTCTATTGTGTCTGATTATCCCGTTATCCGGAGCAGACAAATATTTATTAATATGTATTTAATAGAGTTGCTGTTCATGGTTATAAAGGATTGTGTGAAAAAGGTGTGAATTCAGGGTTGGTGATAGCATTTCCGTAAGCTTCATTAATAATCAGCACGTTTAACAATCAATGACAATATTAGACGGATACGAGGCATTTTTTGATGAATCTGGCGATCCCAATCTTCTAGCCTCAAGGAAAAAAGATGGTATGTTTTTTATTTTTCGTTCAATAGAGGCATGGAAAGATGAAAAATGCAAAGAAGAAGATATACCGGTAAAGGAACTGGTATGCGCTGAGTTTAAGAAAAACCGGTTTATTGCTCACCCGTAATCTCTTTTGCACTAATTATATATATTAATAATACATCGCATCACTAATAACGAGGAAACGAATGGGTAAAGTAAAAACCGCAGTCCCAGGTCTTGATGAATTAATCGAAGGAGGTTATGTAGAGAACGATGTAATTCTAATAACAGGCGGGCCTGGCACAGGGAAAACCACTTTCGGGACGCAGTACCTGTATGGAGGGATTGTAAATTTTGATGAACCCGGGGTCCTTGTCGTGATGGAAGAAAGCCCTTCGCGGATAATAAGGGATATGTGGAGATTCGGCTGGGATATAGAAAAACTCGTATCCCAGAAAAAAATGAAAATAATATATGCGAACCCTTTTACATATACGAAATTTGTAAAAACCCATGAAAAAAGCCCTATCAATACCATAGCGGCAAGAAAAAATACAGGGAGTATCTTTGAGCAAATCCAGGCTGAAGTAGAAGAAATAAATGCAAAAAGGATATTTATTGATTCCATAACTTCTTTTAAAATATCAGCAGATAAATCAGAAGTCAGGCATAAAATATCAGAGTTCATTAAGAATCTTGAATATCTTGATTGCACAACCCTTATGTCAAGTGAGTTACAGGGTAAGCAAGCTCCATTCAGTGTTGAAGAATATCTTTCATCCGGCGTCATCAGGCTGCATGTGTTCAGGGTTGCGGGGAACAGGGTAAAAGCAATCGAAATATTAAAGATGAGAGGCGTCAAGCATGATGAAACCCTTCATCCATATGAGATAAAGGACAAAGGCATCGTCGTTTACCCGGGTGAGACCGTGATGAATGATGAAGTGAGTCTTTTTGACTCTGCCAAAAGATAATATTCAGGATTTATATGGCTCTTAATTATGATGAGATAGTCGGGATATACGAAAAATATGTATTCCAGACCTATACACGCCAGCCAATTGCGATAAAAAAAGCATGCGGCGCAGTAGTGACGGATGTCAATGGTAAGGAATACATTGACTGCGTTGCAGGAATAGCGGTGAATAACGTGGGTCACTGCCATCCGGCAGTAGTCGATGCTATAAAACGGCAGGCAGAGCAGCTAATACACGTATCGAATCTTTATTATACAGAAAACCAGGCACTCCTGGCCGAGGAACTTTCTAAACTTTCGATGCTTGACCGTGTTTTTTTCTGCAATTCAGGAGCTGAAGCCGTTGAAGGCGCCCTGAAACTGGCGAGGAAAGCTTCGGGTAAGAAAGAATTCATTGCTACAGAACATGCATTCCATGGAAGGACGCGCGGCGCTCTCAGCGTCACACACAAGGAAAAATACCGCAAGCCCTTCGAACCCCTTGCGCCTGCTGTATTCGTGCCGTACAACGACGCCGATGCAATAAGGGCGGCAATCAATGAAAACACAGCCGGCGTGATTCTTGAACCCATCCAGGGAGAAGGCGGTGTGATAATACCGTCAAACGGATACCTGAAAGAAGTGCGCAGGATTTGCGATGAAAATGATACTTTATTGATACTTGATGAAGTTCAGACCGGTTTTGGCAGGACGGGAAAATGGTTTGCAAAAGAGCATTCAGGCATCATACCCGATATTATGACAACAGCCAAGGCAATGGGCGGAGGCTTCCCCATGGGCGCAATGCTCGCGCGTGAAGATGTGGCTGCAAATTTCGTGCGCGGCGACCATGCATCCACGTTTGGCGGGAACGCCCTCGCATGTGCGGCCGCTCTTGCTAATATAGATGTTATCAAAAAAGAAAAACTCGTGAAGCGCTCCGAAGAACTGGGTAATTATCTCATTAAAAAACTTGAAGGTTTGAACAAGGATTACGTCAAAGAGATACGCGGCAAAGGTTTGATGGTAGGCATGGAACTCTCGATAAAGTGCGAGGACATCGTGAACAAGGCCCGCGAACAGGGCGTGCTTCTTAACTGCACCTCCGAATCCGTACTGCGTTTTGTCCCGCCGCTGACAATTACGAAAGAACAGCTTGATACGGCGGTGTCGGTGCTGAATGAAATTTAAAGGACTGGTGCGCCCCTCGGTTAAGAGTATCAAAGAGTACGTGCCGGGAAAATCTATCGAGGAGATCGTACAGAAATATGGTCTTGACCCCGCTAAAATTATAAAGCTTGGCTCAAATGAAAACCCGCTCGGACCTTCGCCTCTTGCAGTTTCTGCCATTCGGGAAAAAGCCGGGAAAATCAACCTGTATCCGGCTTCGGATGCGCTTGAATTAAGAAAAGCGATATCCGACTATACAGGTTATCCTGTGGATAACATTGTCGTTTCGGGGAACGGCATGGATGGGATACTCGATACCATGATGAGGCTTTTCATGACGCCGGAAGCCGAAACCATCGTACCCATACCTACTTTTTCGTATTATGAAATCGCAACTCTCGCAAACGGGGGAAAACCGGTTTTTGTTGAGCGCGCTCCGGATTTCACAATAAAACCTGAAAGTATTCTGGATAAAGTTAATGACAGCACGAAAATGATTTTTCTCTGCTCGCCAAACAACCCTTCAGGGAACACCGTCAGCGAAAAGGATGTAAGGAATATCCTGGAGTCAGTTAATGCGATAGTGTTCGTAGATGAGGCTTATTCCGATTTTTCAGGGCACGATCTCATGGGGCTCGTGAGGGAATATGATAATCTCATTATCGGGCGCACATTCTCAAAGGCTTTCGGCCTTGCAGGGATGCGCATGGGTTATGCGGTGGTGCCGCAGTGGATTGCCAGGGAATACATGAAAGTCATGACCCCGTTTTCTGTTGACGTATTATCTCTGGCGGGCGGGATTGCAGCGTTAAAAGATAAGGAACATCTAAAGTATAGCCTTGAAACCGTGAAAAAAGGGCGCATCCAATTGAGCAAAGGACTTTCTCCTTTATGTAAAGTATATCCATCGGAGGCGAATTTCATATTGATTGATGTTTCCCCTCATACATCGGCAGAAGTTTCAGAATCGCTATTAAGAAAAGGTATAATAGTGCGGGACTGCACTTCATTCAGGGGCGCAGGTCAGTCTCTAATCCGTATAACAGTGGGTACGGAAGAGCAGAATGATAAGGTCATAGAAGCTATGAGTACGATTTTATGAATAACAGTAACAGCGAACTAATACGAACTTGTACGAACTCCGCCAGCATGAGTCCGTTATCTGCGTTTATCTGTGTTTATCTGCGGTTTGTTCTTCAAAATTTGCCACTTTATTTTTTGAACGCTTTGCGTTCTTCGCGTCTTTGCGGTGTGGAATTTTATTCACCGCAGAGTCGCAAAGGTCGCAGAGGCGTATATCTCTATCCCAGGTAGGTGTCATCTCTTTATGATTATCGCTCTCACTGGCACACCCGGCACGGGCAAAACCACAGTTTGCGGGATATTAGCTGAGCATTCACAATACAGGAAACAATTCCATATAATCGACCTGAATAAAATTGTCCTGGGTGAAAAGCTTTACACCGGAAAGGATGAAACGCGGGACACATACGAAGCTGATATGGATAAACTGGAAGAGCGCGTGAAGCAGATAATCAGTCAGGTGCCGCAGGGTATGGATATCATAATGGAAGGACATCTTTCGCATCTTTTACCTTCGGATGTTATTATTGTGTTTAGGACGCATCCTGTGGCTCTTCGGAAGCGTCTCGGGAAAAGAAACAGTTACTCTTTTTCGAAAGTAAAGGAAAATGCCAATGCTGAGGCGCTGGATGTAATACTTGTGGAGTCAGCCGAACGAAGTAAAAACGTATTTGAGATAAATACCACTGATATCAATCCGCTGGCTGTTGTAAAATCTGTTATTGCGATAATCGAATCCCTGAAGCAGGGAAAAACACCTGACGGTTACTTGCCGGGGAAGTTAAACTGGATAGAGCAGGTGGAATTGTAGTTACCACGTTTCCCAGTGAACTAACTTATCCAGACCCATCCTGGGCGGCGCAACCGGTTCTTCATCTGCATATCCGACAGGTATTATAGCTATCGGTTTTGTTTTATGGGGGATGCCAAGAAGCTCACTGACTGCGTTTTCATCGAACGCACCCACCCAGCATGCCGCAAGTCCAAGCGAACATGCCGAAAGCAGGATATTCTCCACGCTTGCCGTGGCATCCTGGATTGCATAAAGCTCTCCCCTTGTTTTGTATACTCGCGATGAACGCTCGACATTCGCAACTGCAACAATCACAAGTGGCGCCTGTTCGATGAACGACTGTCCGAGTGCCGCTTCTTTCAATTTCTGTTTTGTAATTTTATTGGATATGACTATGAAATCACGCGCCTGCAGGTTTCCCGCTGACGGCGCCATCCGGGCTGCATCCAAAAGTTCCTCTATCATCTCTTTGTCGACCGGTTGGGCCTTGAATCTCCTGACAGACCGTCTCCCTTTGATAGTTTCTATACAATCCATACTACTAACCTCTAAAATATGAATTGGAATTAATAGTATTTAAAATGTGGTTATTAATAAAAATAGATTATTTATCTCTATAATTTAATAAAAATTTTCGCAACAATATCAGCAACCGACAACTTGACAGTACCTAATTTCAAAAGGTTCTTATAGTTTCAAGGTTTACCACTTATCTTAGTGGTATCGCTCAAAAAACACATCGTTGAGCATCATGTATAATAAGGTGGAGAAAATGGTATCGAATAACATTTGCGGAGGGCACGCCCTCAGAACAGCTCTTGGAATAACCCTGCTTACGCTTGTGTTGCTTGCAGGCAACGCAGGCGCGGCGCCGTTTGGACCTGATGCGGTGAACGTGAACTTCACCAACCAGAAGCTATTCAATATCTCAGGTTACAAGAACGATACTAACGGCACTCAATTGCAGAACTGGAACATCACGCTCTATAACGCCACATCAGGTCTTTTCCTTAGGTTCAATATCACAAACGCAAACGGCTTCTATGAATTCCAGAACCTTCCTTCAGGAACCTACAACGTTACCGAAGTCCTGCAGAACGGGTGGATGAATGTCACTCCCATATCGCAGACCGTGACAATCGGGCCTGATGCGGTG
>JBGPUU010000116.1:0-6688 GCA_041491305.1 Candidatus Methanoperedens sp. | reverse complement strand
GATCAGATTACTGATGAAATATTAGATGTAGAAAAGTATATCAAATATATATTTAAAGAAAAAAATACAAATCTTAGAACCTTCAGGTATGCTCTTGATGTCATTAAAGAAGATCGAAAAGTAAAATGTCCTGATGATAAGAAGTGCCGAAAAAATATAAAGAAATTAATTAAAGAAATCCATGAATTGATTATAGACACAAGAGATAATGAAAATAATAAAGAAATTAAATTTGAAAAATTGCAAAGCAAATGTGCTTTATATTTTTACTATTTAGTAGCATTTTATGTAGGTACAGAAAACAATTTAAATGATATTTATGGGAAGGTTAAAACTTTTATTGTTGAATCAAAAGACTCAAGGGTTAAAATCGATGATTTAAATCCCGAGCAGGTCGCAAGACTTCTTAGACACTTTTTTGAGTTATGCAGGTATGAAAATATAGACATTAGAGAAGTATTTGATAATCTGGATTTCTCAAAGGATTCATTCACATAATCTTAATAATCGCCAAATCTAATCCATAGCCAATGACAATCTACTCTCATTCCAGATTATCCGCATTTGAGACCTGTCCTCTCCAATACCGCCTGAGATATGTGGATAAGATAAAAATCGATGAGAGTGAAACCATTGAAGCCTTCATGGGTTCGAGAGTCCATGAGACGCTTGAGAAACTCTATAAAGACCTTCGCCTCTCAAAACCAAACTCGCCGGAAGAACTTCTTTCTTTTTATGATGACGTGTGGCTCAAGAACTATTCGGAGGATATTAAAATCGTAAAAAAAGGCTACACATCCCAGAATTATAAAGACACAGGCGCCAAGTGCATCCGCGAATATTACACACGATACCAGCCTTTCAATGACGGGAAAACCCTAGGACTTGAGCAGATGATAGCAATCGATATCGAAGGATATAAACTCAGGGGATTCATCGACAGGCTCTCATCAAGCCGCGACGGGGTTTATGAAATTCATGACTACAAGACCTCACAGTACCTGCCGCAGCAATCGCATTTTGACTCGGACAGGCAGCTTGCGCTTTACCAGGTTGGAGTCCAGGAAATGTTCGGGGATGTAAACGAGGTCGACCTTGTATGGCATTATCTCGTATTTGACAGGGAGATAAAATCAAAACGGCAGCCGCATGATCTTTTTGAACTCAAGGCGGGGATTGTAAAGCTGATAGAGACTATCGAACGGGCTGAAGAGGAAAATGATTTCGAGGCCGAGGAAAGCGGCTTATGTGACTGGTGCGATTATCAGTCGCTGTGCCCGAAACGAATGCATCTTGTCAAAACCGGCCAGATGCCGCTTAATAAATACCTGGAAGACCCGGGTGTTTTGCTTGTGAACCGGTATGTTGAGAAATCAATGGAGAAAAAAAAGCTGGTTGAAAATATAGATTCAGAGATTGAATTGCTGAAAGAAGCGATTGCCGCCTATGCAAAAAGGGAAGGAGTGGAAATCATCCGCGGCAATGATAAGAAATTGCGTGTAAAGATCGAAGAAAAACCACATTTTCCTTCAAAAGAGGAAAAGGAAAGAGAGCAGCTTGATGCGATAATCAAAGAAGCAGGGAAGTGGGAAGAGGTTTCAGACCTGAATGTTCATGCTCTTTCGAAGGCTTTAATCGGATGGAGCCCGGAACTTATTGGAAAAATCCGGGAATTCCGGAAAATGGAAGAGTCCTGCAGGATTTATATTTCGAATTTAAAGGAACGGGAATAGGGAAGGTCCATGATTCCAGCAATAAGCTTTTAAGAATGCCTGACGAATACAAGATAAATATGAGACGCATGTATCACCAGTTCCCAACAAACCCCGAATTTGTAAGAAAATATAATTTCAAGGAAAACCTGCCCTATATTGTCAAAACAATGGCAGGAATGGACGGACAATCCGGAGAATTTATCACTGACGGCCCGGATAAGAAAGGCCGCCCAATAAAAGCAAAAAGGAGCATAAACATTGAAATCACGGATAGAACAGTTGATTTCCATCCTCTCAACAACAGCACACTGAATTCAGTGCTCAAAGATGTAAAAATTGAAGGGATAATTGATTTCAAAGTTACTCTTCATTATTCTTTTCTTGATGAAAAGTTTGACCGCATCCCATTCAAGGGGGATTCGTATCTTGTCAGGACAGATCTTGAAAATAACGTACTGACCCTGAAGGTTCACAATATCGATGGTCTCGGCAGGACCGAAAGTGAAAGGATAGCAGATACAATTGTTGAAGAAATAGTAAAAAATGCGCCAAATGTTTGATGAACCCGCTAAAAAGGAGTGATTAGCAATGGGTTCATCTGACCTTACCTATACGGTTTCAATGCCTTTTTTAAGAAAGGGAAAAGACGCGCTGAAAGACAGCGAATTCGTGCTTGCACTTTCCATTGATTTGAAATGGTTCAATCCCGAGCAGGCGAAAAATGTCCTGAAGGATGCGGAAAAATCAGGTCTTTTGAAAAGAGACGGGGAACAGGTCCGCCCTGCTTTTGATATATCCAAGGTTGAAATCCCCTCAGGATTCAGGCCCGAACCCGGGATTTTTGAGAAAAAAACCATATTTGACAGGATTACCGAACGCATCATACTCAAAACCGGAATAGAGAAGCGCAAAGTAATAGCGTTAATAAATAAAAGACAGGAAGAACTCGGAAAACAGGTGCTGATAGAGGTCAGCGCCATTCTCGTTGCGCTTGAGCACGGGATAATGGTGGATGACCTTATCGATGAGGAATTTGAAGTTTTAATTAACTCTTCGTCTTCTTAGTAAATAATTTAATAAATTCGTCGCATTCCTTGACAATATCTTTTGATGCCTTTTTAATTACATCAACAGGGTCTGCGCCGTCTGTCCTCACGAAAAGCACAGGTTCGCTGATAGTCGGGTGCTTTATATCGTATGTTGCAATCTCGACATGCTTGTTATTCAGTAAAGCCGTCTTTAAGATACTGAGCATGGTATGCGTTTCCCCTGTCACTTTGATATTCATTTCATTTTCCGTCTTATTGAGGATTGTAAGTTCCATAATATCACCTAAACAATTCCTGTCCCGTAATCCACAGACATTTTTCTTGTCTCTGTTCTTCCGCATTTAGGACATTTTAGTTTACCGTCATCATTTTTCAGCACTTCCCTGCAATTGCCGCAATAGGCTTTCATGACCCCGAGTTCTTTATCGACTGTGGTTAAGCGCATATTCCGAAGGTCAATGACCCGGGCTTTAACGATATCAAACGGGGCAAATTCATAATATAATTCTTTCACGTACGCATCTTTTACGTTTGAAACATGAATAGCCGCCTGGTCTGCATTAACAATCTCCCGCTCTCCCTTTCCTTTTATCCCTGCTATCTCGACAAGTGCAACCGAATCTTTTACATCTGTAACCTGGCCTATTACGATATCGCCTACCTGGATAAGAGGCGGTGTTTTGGTAACGGGAATAACTGAAATAGACCTGTCCTTTGCGTTTACCTTAACAATTCCACTGGCTGTAGCGTAAATATTCCCTTTATCCACATAGGTTCCGTTCCTCGGCGAATATTCTTCTGAAGTCCCGATAAGGTCTCCGGGCAAAACGGCCCTTTTTTCCTCCTTCGGCTCTTCCCTTGGGGTTTCTTCTGAAGGTTGCTCAGGCTGCTCTGGTTGTTCCATCTGTTCCGGCTGTTCTGTCTCTTCACCAGCCTCCTCGATTTCTTCTATTTCTTCTTCCAGTTCAAGCCCGTTTTCCTTAATATCTTTAGGCTCTTTAGCATCGCCTTTTCCAAGCTTTCTCCGACTTGTCATTTTCTTTCTTTTGATTCTAATAATATCCCTCTATTCGTTTCTCAATCCTGTATATCTCGACTTTTATGACCTTAATCTCTTTCGTATGAAACCTGAATGTCCTCTTAATAGGAAAATCGATTAACTGATACTCTGTTATGACCGATGGGCTAATGAATTTTTTTATGAATTCCAGACTTCCGGCGTTATGTATGGAATAAACCACCCTGCTTACTTCGAGGGCTTTCCTCAAAAAAGGGCGGTCGCTTCCTTTAACCTGTGCGCCAAACGGCGGGTTCATCACGACTGTATGCACTTTCCCGCAAATATTTTCAATGCGGCTGCATACGAACTCGACATCCACGCCAAGTCTCTTTGCATTTGCCCGTGCAATCTCAAGAACTTCTTTATCATCATCAAAACCTATAACCTTTTCTGCTCCAAGGAGTTTTGCCCCGATCGCGAGTATTCCCCCGCCGCAGCCGAGGTCGAATACGGTATCTACAAGGTCTCCCCGCATAAAAGCAAAATGCAATAACTCGGAAGCGACGGTAGCCGGTGTGGAGTACTGCTCCTTTTCCGGTTTCGGGGACTCAAAGCCTTTGAGCTCCTCAAGCAATATCTCAAGGTGTTTCTTTCTCATATTATTTTTTAGCCGTAAAGTGAATTGCAGGGAGCATGGCTTCGCCGTGGACTTTTACATTCTTAAAATACTGCCTTGCAAGGGTCTTTATTAATTCCCCGCCCTGCTCTTTTTCCTTTTTCACAAGATTCCCGAGCATCAACAGGTGCGACTTTGCAAACTCCCTGGGTATCACTATATCGCGTTTCACGCTTTCTGCGGTTATTTCACTGAAACCTGATTCGGAGAGCAGCCTGCTTACTTCTTCGAAATCATGCTGGAAAAGAACGCCTGTGCTTTTCAGGAGTTCATTGAAAAAAAGGCTTGAGCGCTGCGCATCGTTCTGCGCCGCCCATTGGGTTATCATGAAAGAAAAGCTTGAATCCCTTTCCAGTACTCTCGCCGCCTCGTCAAAAGAAAAACCAAGAATGTCGGATGGAATAAGGTCAAAGTAATGATAAGAAACAACCGATTTGAACACTGAATTTTTAAATGGCAATAAAGTTGGTTTTATGAGAACGGCGCCTGTCATCGGTTTTTTTGTTGTAATCCCGAAAACCGCAGATGGGAGTTCTTCTACAAGCATTCCTCCGAAATCGAGAATGCGGGCATAAGGCGTCATGTTGATACGTTTGATGAATTCCTGTCTGTCTTTTGCTGCGTATGGCATATTTGGAAATTAAAAATTTTTATCCTTTCGCCACTCCCATCGGCATAAGCTTCACGACTTTCCGGGCTATACCAAGCTGGTGAACCACGTTCACCACTTCATCGCTTGATTTATAGACTCCCGGGGCTTCTTCAGCTATTATGGACGGGTGCGTAGCTCTCACTGTGATACCTCTGGCGGCCAATTCCTTTTGTATGGTCTCTCCGTAGAATTCCCGCTTTGCAGCCGCCCGGCTTGAAACCCTGCCGGCGCCGTGGCATGCGCTTCCGAAAGTGAGTTCCATGGCTTTCTGCGTGCCTTTGAGCACAAAAGAGGGTGTGCCCATGCTGCCCGGTATGAGAACAGGCTGGCCCACTTTCCTGTATACCGCCGGCACATCCGGATGCCCTGGCGGGAATGCTCTTGTTGCACCTTTCCTGTGCACATACACCATCTTTTTCTCTCCGTCAATTACATGTTCTTCAAGCTTGGCTACGTTATGCGCCACGTCATAGATGAGGTTCATGCCCAGGTCATCCATATCGCGCCTGAAAAAGCGTGTAAACGCTTCCCTGACCCAGTGGGTGATGACCTGCCTGTTCGCCCATGCATAATTTGCACCCGCACCCATGGCTTTAAAATAGTCCTGGCCTTCAGGCGATTCCGCAGGCGCGCATGCAAGCTGCCTGTCAGGAAGGACGATGCCGTATTTGCGTGTGGCTTTATCGAGAATCTTCAGGTAATCATCGCAAATCTGGTGGCCCGCGCCCCGCGAACCGCAGTGTATCATGACTGTAACCTGTCCTTTGTGAAGACCAAAGACCTTCGCAACCTCTTCATCGTACACTTCATCGACGTACTGAACCTCAAGGAAATGATTGCCGCTGCCAAGTGTCCCGAACTGCGGCTTGCCCCGGTTTCGCGCCTTCTCGCTTACTTTGGATGGGTCGGCAAATTTCATGTAACCGTTTTCTTCGCAGTGCTCAACATCTTCAGGAACGCCGTACCCGCTTTCCACAGCCCATTTTGCGCCGTGCAGGAAGGCATCTGTCAGTTCGCTGTCCGAGGCGCGAATCTTGCTTTTTGAGCCAACGCCTGAAGGAATTTCATGGAAAAGAAGCTCGATTAGTTCTTTCATCCTGGGGCGGACTTCATCCGCAGTCAGGTTCGTCCTGATTATACGCACGCCGCAGTTGATATCGTATCCCACGCCGCCCGGGCTGATTATACCTGTATTCCGGTCAAAAGCAGCCACTCCGCCGATGGGAAAACCATAACCTGAATGGGCGTCAGGCATTGCCATGGAATATTTCTGGATGCCTGGAAGGGTTGCGACATTAGCTATCTGCTCAAGTGTGTCATGCTCAAGACTCCCCAGCAATGCCGGGGAGATAAATAAGCGCCCTGGCACTCTCATGCCGGGTTTATATGTCATGGGGATGTCCCATGTATAATCATTCACTTTTGTAAGGATGCTTGCAGCATCTTTTCTTTCTTCAGGCATTGTATTTTCCGGTAATTCTGTTTTAATAATACTCGCAAAGCTATTAAGCATGGTGCTTTTTCTTATGTATCCACAACCACCTGAACCCAGAACGCTCCCCTGTCATCCTGCTCGACCTCAAGCTCATGAAGTGT
>JBGPUU010000115.1:0-6696 GCA_041491305.1 Candidatus Methanoperedens sp. | reverse complement strand
TCTGCCGTATGCATACCACGTCATGGCAAAGATGGAAAATGACACAAAAACAGAGAACAACTCAGCTAAAAATTCAAAATCATCTTTCAGTAAACCGGGAACATATCCCGATGCTTCAATGAAATATCCGATGAAAAACACAAGCCCAATGATTCCCAGCAATTTTAGCTCATTCTTTGTTATTGCCATTTAACTCCCTGATGTATATATTCAATTTACATAATTATATCATTTGCTGCCGTGAAAATAGTTTTTCGGTGGCTTATTTGATTTAAAAAGTGAAAAAGTTGCCAACAATTTCAAGTCGGTAAGCACCAGGGAAACATATAGGAAAATTATTTAAAGAATTCAAACAGAGTAATCTATACGAAACACGGTGGTACTGATCAGGGCCTGGTTATTTCAAAAAATTAGTCAGGCTGCATGGAGGAACAATCATGGCGGAGATTAAATTCCAAAAGGGGAATACCTTTAGATTTTGTGAAAAGGGGGATATTAAATGACAAATGTGCTGGTGGTTGAGGATGACCCGCTGAACATGGAACTGGTATGTGAAATACTCAGGTCAAATGGATTTACTGTCCATGAAGCTTCAAACGGGAAAGAAGCAATTGAGAAGACAGGGAAAGAATCCTATGATTTGATTGTCATGGATATAATGATGCCAGGCATTGACGGCATCGAAACAACCAGGATAATAAAAAGTAAGGCCGGGTATGAGAAAACGCCTGTAATAGCATTAACTGCATATGCCATGAAAGGAGACAGGGAAAGACTTATTGAAGTGGGTTTTGATGATTATATTCCCAAACCCATAGATATACCGGAATTCATGAGAATAATAGGGAAATACAAGGTATGAATATGGAAACCGGAAGCAGCGAACCAGTGAAATTGGAAGGAAATTTAAAAGAAGATGAGCCGGAAAAGACGCCTACAGATATGATTTTATCCCGCGCTTCTGTTCAAATCCTGATTCTCATAATTCTTTCCATTTTGGCTTCTGAGATATTTATTGTGGCGCTGAGTTATTTTCGTCCGTCTTTTCCTACATGGCTTGACGATATAATTTTCAATCCTATCCTCCTGCTTTTTCTGCTCTCTCCATTTACAGGCTCGGAAACCGAACTATCTTTTGTTATATTCAATCCAACCCTGTTTGCCATCATCCTGATGCCGGTCGTTTACGTATTTTTGTTCCGTCCGTGGATAAAACGGGCAGCCGAAAAGAAAAGAGCAGAACAGATGCGCATTAAAAAAGAGCGCATCGAGTACGCACGCAAAGTCAAGAACGAGTATTTAATCAATTTGAGCCACGAACTGCGCACCCATTTGAATTCAATTATTGGTTTTTCAGAACTTATGAAACAGAAGATAACCGGTGAATTGAATGCAAAACAGAACGATTACCTCAGCAATATTCACTCAAGTGGAAAGACGCTGCTTGCCATTATCAGTGATCTTGTAGACCTGAACAAGATAGAAGCGGGAAAAGTAGAACTGGTTGTCGAGAAAATATCCATGCCTGAAACAATAACTGAATGCATCGGTCTCGTACAGGAAAAAGCTGAAAAGCAAAATATCCTCATCAAAAAAGAATTTGACCCTGCTGTAGAACATATAGACACAGACAAACACATTTTCAAGCAGATTTTAAGCAATCTGCTGGATAACGCCGTGAAATTCAGCAAGGAAGCGGGGGGCGTTGTAACCGTAGCGACCAAAAAAGAGGGCGATATGGCGAAGATTTCCGTTTCGGATACCGGCATAGGCATCATGGAAAAAGATATGAACAAACTATTTACCCCTTTCCCGCACATCGAATCCGGCTTGACAAGAAAATCCGACGGAACCGGTATCGGACTTGCAATTTGCAAGAACCTGGTTGAGCTGTGCGGTGGCAATATCCGGGCAGAGAGCGAGTTTGGTGAAGGAAGTACCTTTACCTTTTTATTACCGCTGAAAACCGAAAAGAAGAAGTAAAATAATTGAAAAGTCCTTGAAGGCGCTCGCCATGAAATTAAGGTAAGTATGATAGAAAAGTTGTTTGTTTTTTTGGTTGTCCTGATTGCGATATTTACAGGATGCGTTGAACCACCGGGCATTAAAGGACAAATAGCGGAAAACATAAACAACAGCCAGGGAATATCGGACAATGCAATCAGGTTGTATGATGATTATGAATGGAAATTAAACCTGGTAGCGGAAATCCAACAGCGCACGGATGCTATGGGAACAGAGGCGCCTGTTGAGAATTACATCGAATGGAGGCGCAGGAACAACGAAAGCATAGAAGCCGGAGAGAGGCTTGCGACATATATTATAGAACACAGGGATGTATTAAGCCAATACTGGACTTCGGATATACTTGTTTTAATTGCTAAAAATAAGGTCACTTTTGAAAGGGACAACCAGGGCATAGAGCAGAAAATTTATTCGCTCGAACATCCGCAAAAGATGTATGGATGGAGAATCGATTATTACGGCAGGGAAGGAAGCAGGGATTTAGGAGTATTAACATTCGCAAACAAGGGCAAGAACATATTAAACGTGAAGTTCAGGTTTGATTTTTATATATCAAGCGGGACCCTATATTCGGAAGAATCTATTCCCATGGGAGATGTTGCTTCTGGTGAAACGATTCGAAAGAAAGTTTCCCTGCCGGGCAGGTACATAGGGGAAGAAACATGGAACCGGGAAAAAGTATTTCTCTATCTAAACGGGAGCATCAAAGAAATAATGGTCTATGAAAATGATGAATGGAGGGACGAGCAAATAAATAATACAGGTTAACTTTTTTCTAAGTAGAAATTTCTATGGGGATTTTATCGTTATTTCAACTCCCTGGCTCCTGGTTGTGATCTTTCTGCCCCTGGCTTCGAATTCATAATATTCGGCAGTTGCAGCAGGAAGCATGATGGGCTTTTTGGAATCTATTCTAAGAGTATAGTTGAAGCTTGCCTTCCTTGTTGCTTCCAGAAATCCTTCAAACCCGGTGCTTCCGCCGACAAGAGATACGTTATCCGGCAGTGAGTCCCTGACAGTCACCTTTGTGTATGCATTTCCTGTATTTTCAGCAATCACCGTTACATTCACAGTATCGCCAGGCTTGACAACAGAAACATCTGTCTTTTTCGTGAGTACAACCTTTGGCCCAAACACAATAATCCTTGGCTGGTTTGATTGTGCGCTGTACGATTTATTATTAATTGTGAACCCTGCAGTAGCTGCGGGAAATATTATTCCTTTGCCCGGTTCAAGCGGTCTTACCTGATAGCGGTATTGCCACTCCCAGCCTGCAGGAATATCAGCTTCCCAGTGCAGCGACTGGTTGATAAGAATTTCAAAACCGTTCGGGAGATAATCCGTAATACTCACATTTTTAAGATCGTAGGTTCCATTGTTTTCTACCGATAATGAAACGCTGGTATAATCTTTCAAATACATCGTACTATCCGTATTCTTCCTTATAGAAAGAGTCGCATGGGGCTCACCAAAAAATATGGAGTTCAAAAAAATATACACTTTGCTAAGTCCTTCATAAACAGTGTTAAGTGGTTCAAGTAAGGGTGGTGTTTCAGCAGGCTCAGGCGTTGGCTGCCCTATTGTAATCCGGGGTGTCGGCGCTGTCGGGGTTATCGTCACAGGAGGTGTTGGAGTTGTGATGCCGGAGGTTGGTAACGGAGTTTTCTTTGCTGATTTAAGCTGTAATTCAACTTCCTTGCTCTTCGTGTTTATTTTTCTACCGGAAGATCCGAGTTCATAATATTCAGCAATCGCAGCGGGGAGCGTGACTTGCTCTTTGGAGTCTATTCTAAGGGTATATTTAAAACTCGCGTTCTGCGTTGCTTCCAGGAATCCTCCAAAAGTTGTACCGCCGCCGATAAGGGTCGCTTTATCCGGAAGTGTGTCCGTGATAGTAACCCTTGTAAGGGTACTTCCTGTATTTTCGGCGACCACAGTCACAGTCACGGTTTCGCCCGGGTTAAACTCAGAAACATCCGTCTTTTTCGTGAGGACAATCTTAGGCCCGTATACCACAATCTTCGGCTGGTTTGACCTCACGGTATAAAATTCGTTCATTACTACGAACCCGGCAGTGGCTGCAGGAAATACTATGCCTTCTTTGTTTGGCTCGATGGGTCTTACCAGATAATGGTAGTTCCATTCCTCATTGACAGGAATATCAGTAACCCAGTGCAGCGATTGGTTGCTGATGAGTCTAAAACTGTCAGGAAGGTAATCTGTAATATTCACATTTTTAGCGTCGAGCCTTCCGTTGTTTTTTATAGATAATGAAATGATAGTGTAATCTTTCAAGTACATCTTTCCAACAGTGCTCTTCGTGAATGAGAGAATCACAGGAAGCTCGGCTGCTATTGAAATGCTCTTCGTGGATATTGCCGGGTATGGAATACCTTTAACATCATATCCGCTGACGTTTGCTGTTATGCCAAACACTTTCAGTTCTGCAAGAATGGGTGACGCGAATGTAATGGTTTCAGTGATAGTCTCCCCCATTTTGATTTTATCATAATGATATTTTAAACTTCCCTTATTTATTGGAAGCCCCGTTTCAATAATCATATCGACATTAACTGCATCAGCCGAACCTGTATTTTCCAGGTTTACAGTTGTGACAATTTCTGTTGTGTATGAGGATACGTATTGATCTTCATCTGTCTGTATCGATACCGCAAGGCTTGGAGTGCCTCTTGGATCCAATTCTATTACAGCCCATGGCGCATAACTTTCAAAAATCCACTCTTTTGCATTTTGAGCAGGGAGTTCATTCGCGGTGACTTTCAATTCACCGTCAGGCACAATATACGATTCTCCCAGCCGGAGAGCAATATTGCCGATGAAACTGCCATCTTTCGATATATTCAGTCCCACGAAAGGCTCAACAGGTTCGACTGGTACTGGTTTGTATTTTTCCGATTCCACAGGTGCGGGGAACGTTGTAACTTCTATGGAATACCCCCCGTATGTGAGCGTCTCGCCTCGCATGAGCTTGCCTGACACGCCCTGTCTCCACTGCAGTTGTGAACTGTCAAATGTTTGGGTAAAGTCAATCCCCACTAAAATCAATACAATTGCAACTCCCAACACCAAGCCTTTTTTCCCCTCATTGAAAGAGAAAATATTTTTTAATAACATTATAGGATTATTTTGATTCTGTGACTCATCCTTCATTATCTTCTAAACTCCCGATTTTTTGTCAGGTTGTATGTTCAGGCCAGACTTTATTTTTCATCGTATGCTTCTTTGGATGAATACATCCACAGCGGTTTCTTTTCACTGCCTACATTGCGGCGTTTGATTTTATTCATCTCAAGCAGGATTTTTACGAGATTTTCTGCAGTTGACGTGCTGCAATCAAGATTATCGCTTATTTCACGCAGCATTTTTTCATGACCATCGAGCAAAGTTAAGACCTGCCCGGTGGTGAATTTCTTTTGATACTGATGCTGTAAGGGCATCATATCACCCCAATTAATAGGAGGCACATTAATGCTTAAGCTTTACGCTCTGAAGCTTTACTCATAAATGTGTTCGATGGATTTTGGTTCAATTTGCGCAATCGGGCCCGGAATAAGCATGGCGAAATAATATCCATACTCTACAAAAATATATTGTATGCGAAAATTATTTATGTACATTAGACTAATATTAATATCAGACATGATTGTATTTGTTTGAGTGATGGACGCAATCATAATAATTGGCTGATAATTGATTACAGGGATAGCATCAGCAGCTAAAAACGGGGATATCTCGAAAATCGGAGGTTAGTATATGAAAGGGATTTATAAACTTGGGGCTGCAGTTTTAGTTTTACTTGCAATAACATCATTCGCGTCGGCATTTACAGAAATCGGAGACAATATAATAGTTGCGAATAACGTTACGGCACAAAACATTTTAGGTAATTTAAGTTGGGTATATTTATTTGGAATTCCTGCGGATTTTCCGAACTCTACGATTGCAGGTTACAACGGTAATTTCCCGAACAGCACAGTAGCAGGTTATGGCAGCAACTTCCCGAATACCTCCCTGCCGAACTACCTTTTAATCAACACTTACAATGGTAATTTCCCGAACAGCACAGTAGCAGATTATGGCAGCAACTTCCCGAATACGTCTTTGCCAAATTATCTCTTAATTTCAACATACGGTGGAAATTTCCCGAACAGTACAATTTCAACCAAAACCACTCTCGCTCAGGTAAATTCCTCAGCACAGATAGGAGAATCCCAGGTAACTAATCTTGTTACGGATTTAACCGGGAAAGAACCGACAATCACAGGCTCAACAAGCAATACTTTCTGGAATGGGATAAAACAATTTGTAACTTTATCAAGCGGATTAATTACTGATTTTTCAGCAGCAGTAAGAAGCAATATTTCATCATCCGGTGGATTATTGAGCTACAATTCAAGTACTGGTGTTATATCTGATACCATAAACCAATCCGCAAATCTCTATAATGTAAATGGCTCAAATATAACAACCGGGACAATCCCGACTGCAAGATATATGGATGCAGTGAATAGCTCTGCACTTCTGGCATCAATCGCCCAGGTTACAGGATTACAGGGAGATTTGGATACCCTGAATACCACAAAAGCAAATAAAACCAATGTCGGAGAGTTCACGGGCGGGAATCTCAGTGTGAATAGACTGGATGGGGGT
>JBGPUU010000114.1:0-6745 GCA_041491305.1 Candidatus Methanoperedens sp. | reverse complement strand
GGCAAGGATTTAACGAATGTGAATATTTCGTTATTATATTATCTTCACGACCTCTCAGGCTATGTAACCGATGTATCTTCGGGTCTTCCTCTCAGCGGTGTTTTAGTCCAAACAAACACAGGTCTGAACACGACCACAAATACAAGCGGGTTTTATAATTTCGCAGTGTCCGATGGCACATATACTATCAATGCAAGTAAGATTGGATATGATATTAATTCCACAACCGTAACAGTGACCGGCGAAACAACAAATATCAATATACCGCTTTTGTATCATCCCTACAAACTCTCAGGATTTATTATTGATAAATCCAGCGGTCTTCCTCTCAGTGGCGTTACAGTTAAAGTAACGAACACCTATTTGAGCATGACAACGGGTGAAGATGGTTTCTACAACTTCACAATGATAGATGGCGGGCATTCAGTAGTCGCAATCCTGCAAAACTATGCTATTAATTTTACAACCGTGACTATTAACGGAGCAAATGTTACAAATGCCAATATTTCACTTATACCCGCAGTATCCCGGGGCAGGGATGCCTGGCACTCATCTGGATATAATCTCCCATTACCTTATAGCGCTTCCTGGATTCCGGCCACATTAGCTCAAAAGAATGCCGTTTTGTATAACGATTCAAATATATGGGAAACAAAACTCACGACCGGTCATGACCAGTATGATGACCAGTTGTATCGCTTCAATGTGATGCAACCTGGTAATGAAGTGAAGAATCTCAGTGTAAAATGGATAGGGCACGGAGAGAATAAATCGGGTTATGATGCTTATCTCTATATCTGGAATTATAGTGACGTTTCCTGGGAACTGCTCGATACCAAAAATCTGGGTGTTGACGGTACCCTGAACAGGTCAATTACCATAAACCCCGGCAACTACATAGACCTCTACGGATTCGTGTATATTGCAGCACGTGCGAGGCACTATGATTATGTTCCCGGCACCCCTTCTTGGATCTCGTTAGACGGGACATATGAAACTGAACCTATTACCTGTTCATGGGAGCCTGTAATAGATTTAGATGGTGATCTCGTTCAATATTTTGCTGATATAAATGGATTAAACAGCGGCTGGATCAATGATACAAGCTTCACTGGCTCTGCCCTCTATGCAGATAATACCTGCAGTGTTAAAACGCGTGATAATTATACGTATACTGAAAGTTCATCAGTATCTGCATACGCCTGGATGGATTATTATTATTCCCTGAACACGAATTACGTTGAACTAAAAGTGAATAACCAGTTAACAGGCAATAATATTTTCAATGTAAGTTCTGCCACTACTTTTAGCAGTTCCTATATTACCTGGAATAATGATGTATCCTCAGATAACAGGGTATATTATGGTTTGAATGAAACAGATGTCAATAATCTTGTGAATGGAAGCTGGAGCGTGTGGAATAATAACTCCATAAACCCGGTAATCAGGCTGTCAGGTCTGTTGTCGAATACCACATATTATTATAGGCCGTTAACCTGGTATTCGGGAACGGTCAATAATTCTTTGAAAGCATTGTCCCTCACAACCGTGAAACCCGGAGTCTGGATAAGCCCTGCAGAATATATGGTCAGTCCGGCAGGATGGATAAGTTCACCCTCAAACTTCCGTACTATCAATATATCTGCTGCACCTCTCTCAAGTAATGGTCGTTATATCCCTGGTTTATCATTGGAGGCTGTAGTCTACAACAATTCAGGATTTGAAATCGGAAGGATTAACCTGACCGGTAACGGTCCTTATTATGCAAACTTCATTTTACCCGATTATTTTCCAGATGAACGTGGTTATGTAACGATAACGAATTATTCTATGGTCGGGGAATTCAGCGTTCTCAAATGGAGTTGTGTGAACTGCCATGCCGATGGGGAAAGATACCCGTCTAATTTCAGTAGTGCAGCAGTTCATTCAAGGCACATCAATACAGAGCATTCGATGACTTGTGATAGCTCCTGCCACAATAATGACGTAAGTAATTTCTTTGTGGTGCATTCAGAGCCTAACAATAATATGGATGGATGTAATGGTAATTCCTGCCACAAGCCGGTTCTTACATGTAATGAATGTCATAATGATGTTCAAAATAGTGCGGATGTTTCAATAACATCGGTTCTATCTGATAAATATGGTAAGGATGTGCATTCAAATAAACAATGTACGGATTGCCACGGAAACCTCCCCTCTATAAACGCAAAACCAGATTGTTCCACCTGTCATCCAAGACCTGATTCAAATCTTACCGGTGTTCCAGGCTCGATTGATAACAAGTCACATTCTAATAATCAGACGGTAGCCTGCGGTCAATGCCACAGCAGCGAGCATGATGTAAAAGCGCTGACCACGGCTGCCAGTGAATGTAAGAATTGCCATACAGGTATTTCTCATGACAGAGGAACTCAATGCACAACATGCCATGGAAGCGACCCGCACACAGTATCGGATGGCTCAGGACCAGGATGTCTTGAGTGCCACAACACATCAAGTCCCCACAGGTTCGAAAGCGATGGTCTAGCTATATATTACCTTGACGGAGCCAACTTTTCTTTATCAGTTCACAGCAATTTGAACAGCGCCAATGCCTCAGGCTACGGAATCAATGCAAGCTGCTGGGCATGCCACGGCAACGGAACGAAACCAACGCAACATCCTGCAAATTACAAAAAGCCTTTTTACTGCGCAGATTGTCACACTCAATCAGGAAGCCAGTCAGGCAAGTACAAAGCACCACTGGTATTCAAGCATTACCCGGGTTCCCTGTTTACAGGCAGTATCGCGTATAATGCAACGGACACCAACAGAACATGTGTTTCATGCCATAACAATAGCAAGGTAATTACCCAGAATCTCTCGTATGGAACCTACGAAGCAGGTAAAGTGAAGAATGCTTCTGTATCCCATTATTCTGCCAACAGGACACAGGGTGAGATTTTGATGGAAAGCGGTGCGGTGACGGCAGCCCTTCCAAACACAAGAAGCACGACCGGGACTAATTATGGATGTAACCAATGTCATTCAGTTGGCGGACTGGGCGGCATATACGGGACGGATTACGGCAATGCCAGAGACGTTCCTTTAAATCACAACCTGATGGGCAGTACAGGGATTTCCTGCCAGTCGTCATGTCATAATTCAAATCCCGGTGCAAATGTAACACTGCATTCTTCAAACGTAGGCATATTTCCGGAAGGATGCTACTCACCGGGCTGCCATGCACCTCCCACAAGCAGGAGAACCAGGTGAATGAAATAAAGAAAAATACTATTTTACTTTCCTCTTCAACTCCGCCAGCGCATTCAGCGCCTCAAGCGGCGTCATCGCATCCACATTGAGCTTTTTAAGTTCCTCAACAACCGGCGATTCCTTTTGACTTTCCGAATCAAAAAGCATAAACTGTGTATATTTTGCGCTGTCCTTCCCCCTTCCGATAGCGCTTCCGTTCTCCACTTCTTTTAATATTTCCTTAGCTCTCTGCGTCACCTTCAGGGGCACTCCGGCAAGCCTCGCCACATGGATGCCGTAACTTTTATCTGTAGCGCCCGGGATTATCTTGCGGATAAACACAAGGTCGTTGCCTTCTTCTTTCACAGCAACGTGATAATTCTTAACGCGCCGCAGGCTTGCGGTTATCGCTGTAAGCTGGTGGTAATGCGTTGCAAAAAGCGACCGCACACCCACACGGTCTTTGTTGTGGATGAATTCAACCACGGCTTTTGCGATGCTGTAGCCGTCGTATGTGCTTGTGCCCCTTCCGATTTCATCAAGGAGAACGAGGCTTTTCGGGGTTGCATTGTTCAGGATGTTCGCCAGTTCTACCATCTCTATCATGAAGGTGCTCTGCCCGCTTGCAAGGTCGTCAAATGCCCCGACACGCGTGAATATCCTGTCCACAAGCCCGACTGATGCGTATGATGCGGGCACGAAACACCCTACCTGCGCCATTATCACTATCAGCGCGGTCTGCCTCATGTATGTCGATTTCCCTGCCATGTTGGGACCGGTGAGGAGCAGGAACTGGTTCTCCTGGCAGTCCATGTGCGTATCGTTGGGGACGAATCCGGCCGGAATCGCATATTCAACAACAGGATGCCTCCCGTCGCGGATAAGGATGTTACAGCTATCGTTAACCTCCGGGCGCACATACTTGTTGTTAACAGCCATCTCTGCAAGGTTCACTATTACATCCAGTTCAGCTATCGCCTGCGCTGTAGCCTGCAGCTCCTTTGACCTCCCGGCAATTTGGGAATTTATCTCCGTGAACAGCTCAAACTCAAGTGCAACCCGTTTTTCATCAGCAGAAAGTATCATCACTTCCTTTTCCTTAAGTTCAGGCGTATAGAAACGTTCCCCATTCGCAGTGGTCTGTTTTCGTATATAATCCTGAGGAACCTGCGAAAGATTTGTTTTCGTTACCTCGATGTAATACCCGAACACGGAATTGTACCCGATTTTCAGGGATTTTATGCCAGTCCTGTCGCGCTCTTTCTGCTGCATTTCTGCAATCCAGTCCTTACCGTGCAGCGACATTTTCTTAAGCTCGTCCAGCTTTTCATTGTACCCCTCTTTAATCATCCCGCCTTCACGAACGCTTACAGGAGGAGCGTCCACAAGCGCCTGCCCGAGGAGTGCGACAATATCATCATAATCACCAAGTTTCGTTATTATTTCTGCCAGAAGTCCTGATTTAATATCGCTTTCTTTAAGGGATTTTATCATTTCGGGAAGCTTTTCAAGAGATACCTTGAGTGCTATGAGATCCCTGGCATTTGAATTGCCATATACGATGCGACCGATGAGACGCTCAATATCCCGGATACCCAAAAGCGCCGAGCGCAAATCGTACCGCATCAATGTCTTTTTAATAATCTCATCCACAGCATCAAGCCGCTCGTCTATTTTATTTACAGAAATCAAAGGCTGCAAAAGCCATTTCCGAAGCATCCGCCCGCCCATGGGGGTTTTTGTGCGGTCAATAACAGATAAAAGTGAACCCGTTCCCTCGCCGCGAATACTCTGGATTATCTCAAGGTTGCGCAGCGTTATTGAATCCAGCACCATGAACTCGTTCTCAGAATATGTCCTCATCGCCTGTATGTGATTCAAGTCTCTCATCTGGGTTTTTTGCGCATATTCAAGAGCTGCGCCTGATGCCGAAACTGCAAAAACGAGATTCTCGCATCCCATGCCTTCAAGCGTCACGGCGCCGAAGTGTTTCAGGAGGCGTTCCCGTGCAATCTTTGTTAAAAAAGCGTCAGCATCGAATTTATTGATTATGATGCCAAGGTCTTTTAACCGCTGCGTGAATTTTTTATTTTCAAAAAGTTGTGCTGGAAGTATGCATTCGACTGGCTTCATCCGCGCGGCTTCGCTTGTTGTTTTATCATAATTCTGGTTGTCTGTAAACTGGGTCGTCAGGAATTCCCCGGTGCTCACATCCAGGAACGATAAACCGAATTCCATTCCTTCCCCTGAAACTGACATCAGGTAATTATTGGACTGGTCAGAAATCAGGGATGAATCGATAACTGTCCCTGGCGTAATGACCCTGACCACTCCTCTTTTGACAATGCCTTTTGCATTTTTCGGGTCTTCAAGCTGCTCGCATATCGCGACTTTATAGCCTTTTTTTATAAGCCGCGGCAGGTATGAATCCACCGCATGATACGGAATACCTGCAAGAGGCATATCCTCACCCTCTTTATCCCTGCCTCTTGATGTGAGCGTTATTTCAAGTTCCTTTGCGATTATTTTCGCATCATCCCCGAAGGACTCGTAGAAGTCACCCATCCTGAAGAAAATGAGCGCATCCTTGTGCTTTTCCTTGGCTTCGTAATACTGGCGCATCGCAGGTGTCATCTTGTCCATTCAGCTTGTCTCCGGATGAGATATTCGTTTATTCCTATTTTTGTTTTTGCATGCATTTGTTGGAGTTGTTGACTTAATGTAAATTTGCAGCGGGATGTTTTATGGTTGGGCGCGCACCGCAAAGACGCAAAGACGCAAAGAAATCCACATATGCCAAGGCATATGTGTGTGCGCCCTCCCGTTCGCAAAGCGTGTCGAAGACAGGCGCAACTCGGGCTTTAGCGTTCTTCGCGCTCCTTGTTTCAACACCGCCTTCTCGCTCAGATTATATCGTATAATACATCAAATAGGTATAAATTTGGGTATAATTACGGAAAACAGCTTTAAGTATAATTGTTATTTTAGAATATGAGGAACCTGATTTCCTATCCTATCCAAAAAACCTAATTTTTTTTGGTTCCTCAAACTATTTCATTAAAAGATATTGTAGTTAATAAATCCTTCGATTTTGTTCGGTTTTCATTTAAAAAAAGATAATAAGATGAAAAAATTATTAGGTTTTGGCTGGAGGAGTATATATGGAGTTGTTGGATTGATATTTGGAGGGGCATTTCGTTAACATATTGAAAGCTTCAAATACATTTTTGTTGAATTTTCCAGTCACTACTACCTGAATATCTGTGGCTTCAGGGGGAAGATCGGGTTTATCGCCTGTATAAACAACATCCAGCGTTGCAATGCCGTCCGTCATTTTCAAAGTAAGTGTCCTGTTAAGCGAGTCCCAGTTGTCTGTACCCGGAACCATGCTTCCATTGATGGTGATAACCTTTTCTGTCAGGTTCCCCTTTGCGGCAACCGCTTCGCTCACCTCATATATCTTCGAGGTATTTGTATAATAAAACAGGGATCCTAATAATACAACAAT
>JBGPUU010000113.1:0-6764 GCA_041491305.1 Candidatus Methanoperedens sp. | reverse complement strand
GTTAATTTCAAAGAAACCCCGCCTTGTGGTCAGGAAAAGTTCAAAAAATACGCTGGCACAGATAGTAATTTACTCCGCATCTGGAGACGTTACTCTCGTTTCGGCAAATACCAGTGAATTGAAGAAATACGGTTATACTGCGGGAACGGGAAATATCGCATCAGCGTACCTGGCAGGGTTATTGCTCGGGCATCGTGCAAAAAAAACCGGGCAGAAAGAGGCAATACTCGACACCGGGTTATATCACACAACACAGGGCGGACGGCTGTTTGCAGTTTTGAAAGGAGCAGTAGATGCAGGTCTTGATATACCCCATGACCCGGCAATTTTCCCGTCTGATGACAGGATTACGGGTAAACATATAGATAAATACAGGAAAACAAACGTTGCAGAGCAGGTTGAGGCAGTAAAACAAAAGATTCAGGGCGAATTCAGGTGAAAATATGGCAGATAGAAAATTCGATAGGAAATTCGAAGAACAGAGAGTGGAATGGGTTCCCCAGACAAGACTTGGCAAATTAGTCAAGGAAGGACAGGTAACCACGATGAGCGAAGCCCTTGAGTCAGGACTACCTATAAGGGAGTCCCAGATTGTTGACGCATTGCTTCCTGAAATAAGAGATGAAGTGCTGGATATCAATATGGTCCAGAGAATGACAGATTCCGGCAGGCGGGTAAAATTCAGAGCCACTGTAATCGTAGGCAATGGCGACGGCTTTATCGGCATCGGGGAAGGCAAAGATGTCCAGGTTGGCGTTGCTATCAGAAAAGCGATAGATACTGCCAAGATGAATATAATCAATATCAAGAGAGGCTGCGGCTCATGGGAATGCGGCTGTGGTCTGGGTCATACTGTACCTTTTGAGGTTATAGGTAAAGCAGGCAGTGTAGAAGTGGAACTTAAACCTGCACCCCGCGGGCTTGGTCTGGCTTCAGGCGGAACCGCAAAAAAAGTACTTGAAATTGCAGGCATAAAAGATGCGTGGACAAAAGTATATGGCGAAACACGAACAACCATTAATTTTGCCAAGGCAACATACGATGCTCTTATGAAAACCACAACAATGAAGGTGTGAAAAATGTACGCAGCAGTTCGACTTCGCGGCGGCGTGAAGACGCGGCAGGATATCAGGGATACATTGAGTATGATGCGTCTTGATAGAATAAACCACTGTGTAATACTCCCCGATACACCAAATTACAAGGGGATGATTCATAAAGCAAAGGATTACATTGCCTGGGGTATGATTAGTCCTGAAACCCTTGCACAGATGCTGGAAAATAGAGGAAGGCTCGAAGGCGGAGACGCTTTGACCCTTGAATACCTTACAAAGAATACCAAATTCAAATCGTTTGGCGACCTGGCGAAAGCCATTTGCGAAGGGAAATCATCTATATCCGACGTTCCTAAATTAAAGCCTGTTTTCAGGATGCATCCGGCAAGAAAAGGTCTTAAAGGCACCAAGAGGACATTCCAGGAAGGTGGAGACCTCGGTTTCCATGGTGAGCAAATCAATGCCCTGTTAAACAAGATGAGGTAATTTTTATGGCAAAACAAAAAACAAAGAAATTCAGGGGTTCAAGAACCTGCGGCGGCGGCACGCATAAGAACAGGAGAGGCGGCGGAAGCCGCGGTGGACGCGGGAATGCAGGCACATGCAAACACCACTTTGTCAGGTCAATGCAGCGGGGCTTGAGTTTCGGTAAACACGGGTTCAAGAGACCGTTATCGACTGCATCCGATAAAGTCATCGTAAATGTAGGTGAACTCGATGAAGCCATAGAGCAACTGGTGATAGACGGCTTTGCTGAAAAGAAAGGCGAAGCGTTCCACATAGACCTTGCAAATATCGGTATTGAGAAAGTGCTTGGCAGTGGAATGATAACAAAACCGCTCTTTATTACGGCTAATGAATTCTCATCTGTTGCAAAACAGAAAATCGAAGAAGCCAAAGGACAGGCAAAAGCGTCACAACCCACTAACGCAGAGTAAAAGAATATGGTATTCGAAAGTCTTGCCCCCCTGTTGAATCGCCTTCCTGCGGTTTCGCGTCCGGAAGGCCATGTACATTTCAAGAAAAGACTGGGATGGACGCTTGGGATTCTGGTTCTTTATTTTGCCCTGGCGAACATACCTTTGTTCGGTCTTGATAAAAGCTCAATAGATCTTTTTGAACTCTACCGCGCATTCTTTGCAGGTGCGTCGGGTTCACTCATGGTCCTTGGAATAGGGCCCATAGTAACGGCATCTATAGTATTGCAGTTACTTGTGGGGGCAAATGTTATCAGGATGGATCTTACCAATCCGCACCAGCAGGCCATTTTCCAGGGTCTGCAGAAATTACTTGTCTTTGTAATGATAGCTCTTGAAGCATTGCCTCAAATCCTTGGCGGCTATATGAAAGCCGACGCAGGGCTTGCAGCGCAGCTCAATATCAGCGTAAGCTGGATAACCGTATTGCTGTTCATACAGATATGCATCGGCGGTGTACTGATTCTCTACATGGATGAGATTGTATCCAAATGGGGAATAGGTTCAGGCGTGGGAATGTTCATTATAGCCGGCGTATCGCAGCAAATCGTCCAGGGCATATTCAACTGGAAACTCGATGAGACGGGATTCCCGATAGGGCTTATCCCGAAATGGATATATATTGCAAGTCCGGCATCGAATGTCGGTCTTGATTATTTACTGACTGGTGACGGGGTATTGTTTTTACTGGTGAAAGGGGGTATCCTGGCACTTCTCAGTACTGTATTAATCTACCTGATGGTAGTTTATGTGGAAAGTACAAGGATTGAGATACCGCTGGCTCATGCCTCCGTAAGGGGTGCTCGCGGGCGCTTTCCCGTGAAACTTATCTACGCAAGTGTTCTGCCCATGATCCTGGTGAGGGCGCTGCAGGCGAATATCCAGATGGTGGGGCTTATCCTCTCAAGCAGAGGTGTTAGCTTATTGGGTGACTTCAAGCAGGCTACGCCTGTGAATGGTCTTATGTATTATCTTTCCCCTATCCAGGGACCTAGTAACTGGATACCATCACTTGTGGATTCTCAGTTCACAAGTCTCGGAGTCCCGCCTCCGGCTAATTGGCAGATTGCGCTTCATGTCATGACCGATGCTTTCATGCTAATAATTGGAGGTATAATATTTGCTCTCTTCTGGATTGAAACAACCGGTATGGGAGCAAAGAACGTGGCTGAAAAAATCCAAAAATCCGGGATGCAGATACCTGGTTACCGCAGAAGCAGCGGAACGCTTGAACGTGTGATGCAGCGCTATATCCCCAAAGTAACGGTAATAGGCGGTGCGTTCATAGGGTTGCTCACGCTCATAGCCAGCCTTCTCGGTACTCTGGGAGGCGCAGGCGGAACGGGCTTATTGCTCACAGTCAGCATCATGTACAGGCTGTATGAGGATATCGCCAGCCAGCAGATGATGGAAATGCACCCGATGATGAGAAGCTTCTTCGGGAAGGAATGAAGTTAGAAAATAATAATCAATTCTAGTTTCATTCTTTTTTCAATGTTTTTTAATTTTACACAAACAGTGTTCTTAAATCCCACAATATCCTGGGGTTTCTTTTGAATAAAATAGGCAACAAAGTTGGTAAAGCCATCTTGCTCGTATCTATCCCTTTGAGCGAATGGGCAAGTTGGTTTAACTGTTCATCCGTGAGTTTGATGAGGAGGTTTTTGACAAGAAGGGATTTACTCAATTCTATCCCGATAGTTGCACGCCATTTATCTTCATATTCTTTTAAAGTCTTAACAGAATAATCCCCTTTCTCTTTTGCCCTGATGCAAACTTCCCCGGCCATTTTTCCCGCATTCATTCCGTTTATGATGCCCCCGCCTGTTAAGGGATCCGATTGCCTTGCAGCATCGCCCACAAGTATCAGACCGTCAGTTACTGTCTGTTTAATCGGTCCGCTTACCGGGACTCCGCCAACCACCATTTCCAGGATTTTAGCCTGTGGCATATAATTTTTCAGGAAATTCTCAAGGAGTGTAATGGCGCGGACGTTCCCGGATTTGCTTCCGAGGAGCCCCAATCCGACATTCGCTGTATGTTTGCCTTTTGGAAATACCCATACATAGCCACCGGGAGTATATTTTTCACCCAGATAGAACATACTGTATTCACCGGCGTCGATATTTGAAACCAGGAACTGTGCACAGGTATCGATATCGACAGGCTTTAATGATGTGTCTATCCCGCCCCATCTTCCTACTTTTGATTCCACGCCGTCAGCGCCTATCACGATATCAGCTTTAATCTCATGGGTTTCACCCATATACATAGCATTTATCCCTGTAACTTGGCCGTTATTCCGCAATAATCCGGTCGCCCGTGTCTTTACCATCACCTCAGCCCCGGCCATTGCAGCCTCCTGGGCAAGCGCCCGGTCAAAAACTTTTCTTTCAAGAGTATAACCAGCCTTTCCGCTTGATGCTTCTTCTGACATTTTGATTTCAGTCCCGTCAGGAGCAAGTATCTTGGAACCTTTTACTTCTGCCGCTATCCATCGCGGGTCAGGTTCTATATGTTTTTTCAAATCCTCTTTTCCTACGCCTTCTGCGCATCTCACAGGGTCCCCTATCTCCTGCCTTTTTTCAATAAGCAGGACATCAAGCCCGCCCATTGCGGCGGTTTTTGCGGTAATTGAACCCGCCGGGCCAGCTCCCACAACGATTACATCGTACCGGTTTTTCATCTTATGACCACCAGTGCGCCCACGGGACAGATTTTTGCACACACGCCGCAATTTGTGCACGTATTATCCACCTCTATCCAGGTCTCCACCAGTTCAAGCGCTCCGACCGGGCACACTCCCACACATGCCCCGCAGTATCCGCATTTATAACGATTTACATTTACAGTCATAAGCTCGTCTGCTAACGCAGTTGGGACATATAAATTTTATTAAACAGCAATCTTTAGAAAAAGCGTTGAATCACAGCTTTTGGCTGTTATAATTTTCATTTTTTTTGGATCGGACGGGTTTCTGGACTATCTTGATATTATTAAATTTAATATACATTGTTTCTATTCTCTCACCCGGGATACCGGCTTTGAGCAGTTTTACTCTTTCTTTAGATGTTTCTAACATAACCCTCTCCCGTTTTTGACTAATTATCTATTTAACGAGAGATTATATAAATATTGTGGTTTAATAGTGTTCAATTTAAATAGAATGATGTCACAAACCAAAAGAGATGTGGAGGGATATTCCTGAGTAATATAATATTCAAAGATGCGAAAATCACAAAGCCGCAAGACAACCAGCCAGAACAGATAAAGAGATTTTTCCCGTATATTTCGCCTGTCAAAAAAGGTGATATCGTAGCAATAAAGATACATCCGGGGGAATACGGGAATACGACTCACATAAGACCTGTAATTGCAAGAACTGTGGTTGACCTTGTGATAGAAGCCGGAGGAATCCCGTTCGTGACCGACACCACGACATTATACAGGGGAATGAAGCTGAACGCTGTGAACCTTATTAAAGGCGCTTCAATGAACGGTTTTACACATGCAAGCATGAACGCCCCTTTTATCGTGGCTGACGGTTTAAAAGGTGGCGATGGCAAAGAGATAGAAATTAACGGGGAAGCGCTTGGCAGCATAACGGTTGCCTCAGCCATAGCAGAAGCAGATTCGATGATTGTCATCTCACATGGGAAAGGCCATCCTGCTTCAGGATTCGGCGGCGCGGTAAAGCACCTGGGCATGGGATGTCTTGACAGGGCAGGAAAGATAAAAGTGCATGAAGTGGGCAAGCCCTCTATCGACCCTGAAAAATGCATACAGTGCGGGGATTGCGTGGAAGTATGCCCGTGGGGCGCCATAACGCCGCCTGAAATCGACCATACAAAATGCTGCGGTGAGTTGTCCTGCGCTGATGCTTGCCAGCAGGAGGCGATAATTCCGCCACCGGATGCGACGGATAAAATGCAAAAGAGGCTGGGTGAAGCCGCTCTTGGCCCGATAAAAGCGTTGAGTGGGCGGATTGGATATATTAACTGGGTTTACGACCTCACGCCTGGATGCGATTGCTTTAATTTTTCCGGGGAGCGTTTTGTTGAAGACATAGGAATCCTGGCCGGGCGCGACCCTGTGGCAATTGATTCTGCAACGATTGATTTAATCAACGGGAAAATGAAACCTGACGGGAAATCGATATACCATGTATGGGGTGTGAACCCGTGGGTACATATCGAAGCTGCCGAAAAAATTGGATGCGGGAGCAGGAAGTATGAACTTGTGAGTTAAGAAACGGAAAAAACATTTCAGCATAGATACATAAAGTTAATAAACGAAAGAATCCAAGTATAGATTACAGACAGAGGCCGTTCTTAAACTTGTTAGTGATTTATTCTCAATTAGATTCAATAACTGAACCAAATCAAAAGATGCGAGGTAAAACCATGTCAAAACTTAAAAAGCGGGAACTTGAAAGAAAAGGCGAAAAAAAGCGAAAGATTCAGGAGAACAAATTAATGGATGAGCATCTTGTGGATTTAACGAAAACGAAAGGGGAGCTGGAGGAACTGCCCGAGGAAATATAAGTGAAGGTAAAAGTAAAAATTCTTTCCGGGGGTGTCAAAGAGCAAGTCCTGGAACTTTCACCGGATTCAACGTATGAAGGGATGCTAAAATCCCTGAACATAAATCCAGAAATAGTCCTTGTATTCCGGAAAGGCACTCCTGTACCGCTTGATGAAACGGTGACCTCCGACAGTGTGGAAATCCTGAG
>JBGPUU010000112.1:0-7182 GCA_041491305.1 Candidatus Methanoperedens sp. | reverse complement strand
GTTTTACCCAAATGATGCTATTTTGTATATAATACCTTTCGGTTTGAGGTAATCTATTTATCATGCTTTAATATTATGCTGGATAAAAGCGATGAACTCAATCTCAGAATCCACCCAAACCCTCCTCAAAAAACACGGCTATCACCTCGCGGGCACCCACGGGGCTGTAAAAACATGCCTGTGGCTCAATAAAAGCCTGCGCAACGAGGGCGGCTGCTACAAATCAAAGTTCTACGGCATTACTTCGCACTGCTGCATCCAGATGACGCCCACACTTGTGTGCAACCACCGCTGCCTTCACTGCTGGCGCGCCATTGAGTCGCCGGTCGAGGTTCCTGAAAAATGGGATTCCCCGGAGAACATAGTTGAGACCTGCTTCGCAGGGCAGCGGCGGCTTGTCTCAGGCTATGGCGGCTCGGAAACCATGGACAAAGCAAAATGGAAAGAGGCATTCGAGCCGAAACATGCTGCCATATCGTTATCGGGTGAACCGACGCTCTATCCGTATCTGCCCGAACTCATAGATGAATTCCATAAAAAGAATCTCACAACGTTTGTGGTCAGTAACGGGACTAATCCTGAAATGATTGGAAAAATAAAGCCCACGCAGCTTTATATCAGCCTGAACGCACCCGACAGGGAGACTTATGAAAAAGTATGCGCGCCTCTTTGCGATACATGGGAGAACATCAAGCAGTCGCTTGAGATTATGAAATATTCTAAAACCAGGACTACTATCAGGATAACCCTGACTAACGGGGTTAATATGACGAATCCTGAAGGTTTTGCACGCCTGATAGGACTTGCCGAGCCTGAATATGTTGAGTTGAAAGCTTACATGCATCTTGGATTCTCAAGAAAGCGCCTGACTCAGGATAACATGCCTTCTCATGAGGAAGTACTGGATTTTTCTAATCGGGTTGCGGCGGCGCTGGGTTACTGCATTGCAGATGAATCTGTGAACAGCCGTGTGGTATTGCTGTCAAAGGACGGGACAAAACATAATATTGCCTAACAAAATCCTTATCTGCTTTTATATGCTTATATCCAAGCAAATATGACTGAAGGAGAGGCCGAGGTAATTTCAGGTGACGACATACTTGAAGAACCCATCGAAATCCTGGTAAACCTCGCCAAAAACGGAGAGATTGACCCTTGGAACATCGATATCGTCAAGCTTACGGATAAATTCTTAAAACACGTCGAAGAGCTTGAAAAGATGGATTTACGCGTTTCGGGGAGAACTCTGCTCTACGCAGCCATACTTTTGCGCATGAAATCCAACGCTCTTGTGGAAGTGGATGAACCTCCCGGAGAAATAATGGATTATGAATCAGACAATTTTGAAATCAGCGATTATCCCATTCCTGCGATGCCTCTTCGGCGCTCGTCCAACCGCCCGGTGACGCTTGAGGAACTGCTATCCGAACTGAAGAAGGCAGAGGCGATAGAAAAGCGAAGGTTTGACCGTGTCAAAAACAAGACTGAAGAGCGCCGCACAACTATCGAGGAAGTGCTTTCGATCGCCCATGAGGAGGATATCGAAAGCAGGGTGGGGAAGATGAGAAATTTATTAAATGAATTATTCGAGAAACAAAAATATATAAAATTTTCAGACATTTCTTCTCCTCTTGACAGAACCGGAATGGTCATGGCTTATCTCGCCATCCTGTTCCTTGCCACGAAAAAGGAAATATGGCTTGAGCAGGAAGAACTTTTCGGAGAGCTTTTCATACGGAGGCAAGTAGCATCATGAGCGGCGATAAAGAGATAATTGAAGCGGCGCTGTTTGCATCCGGGGAGCCTCTGGATATCGTGCAGTTTAAAAATCTGTTAAGAGGAAAGAATGTGCGGGATTTACTCCAGGAATTAATAGACGAATATGCAGCACGCGGAAGCGCTATTGAGATAAGGGAAATCGAGGGCAGGTTCGTGATGCAGGTCAAGCCTGAATTTGCCGAAAAAGTCAGGTCGCTTGCGCCCAAGGAATTGCGCTCGCCTGTACTTCGGACTCTTGCCATGGTTGCATACCACCAGCCTCTGACCGTAGCTGACCTTGTTGACAGGAGAGGAGCGGCCGCTTATGACCATGTGAAGGAGCTTGCAGATAGTGGATTTGTATCTGCAACGCCTCAGGGAAGGACCCGGCTTCTCCAGACAACGGCGAGGTTTGCAGAGTATTTCAACCTGGATTCAGGTGACCCTGAAGCCATAAAGCGCAAGATAATTGAACTTGCCCGCGAGCAAAAGATGGGGCTTGACAAATGGCTCGGTAAGCAGGGCATCGGGGTTACTCCTATGTATGAATCATTGATGGCGTTATGCGGGATTGAGGAATACGAACTCGTAAACCCGTACAACCCCACAGACGAACAACGTGACAGCCTGATGGACCTGGGCGTGCTTGTGATTTCCAGGGGTTATAAAGAAAAGCTGGGCGAATACTTTGACGGGAGAATAATCGAAGTCCAGGCAACTACGTTTGAGGATTTGAGCAATTCCATCAATATCCTTGCCGAATACGGAAGTAAAAGAAAAGTGAAGGAAAGTATCGAATATATTTCGGGTTTGAAGCAGGAGTATATCGAAAGAGCAAATTTCATTACCGCGAAAGTAGCGCCGCAAACTGAAATGGTATCAAGAATAGTTAATGAACTGCGCCTTGGGATTTCAGGGGATGGCATCAAGATAGCTCCAGATTACGGTACTTCAAGTAAAGGCGAGGAGATTGGAAGTGGGGCTGATATTTTGATACCTACGCATAAGAATGCTGAAATGGATGTTATCAAGAGGATTTGCCAGAGGTATGATGCTGTTATTGAGGGATTGAAAAAAGTGAAGAAGTAGAGAGATTTAATGAGTTCCACGAGATAATATTATTATTATTATATTGGCTGAACATTAGTAGTCTCCTCTGACTGGCGTAATCCGATAATTACAAGCACTGCTGACCATATCCATATGCCAATCATAATGTAAATAAATACTAATTTTTCATCCTTCAAACCAATCAAGAACATGGGAAAGCCGAGCAATAATCCAGGTGTAGATCCGTACATCATGACTTTAATCGCCCGGGCTATCGCCATTTTTCTTCCCACTACAATTTTAATTACTGTTCCAATTATGAACATAACAATCAGGATTACCCCACTTACGAGGAAACTTGATAGAAATAATAGAGATGTGATAATCATGGAAGGAATATCTGAGAAACCTATGCCTTCCGAACTATACTTGAATAATATCATAAGTAGTGTTATAATAGAAGATATAAGGGCTGTGCTGATGAAATATATCCAGGCATCACCTATAGTATCTTCTTTTAAAGCTACAAATGTCTTCGAAGGTGCAAATAAAATCCCTTTTAGTTTTTCAAAGAAATCCATAAACCAAAGTTTATCCTTCCACAGTTCCCAAGAATACCAAAAAAACCGCAAAGAGTATGATGGTTTCCAGAATTGAGATTACTATCATAGCCACTGATGATTTTATTCTCGTGATCTCCTGAAGCTTTGATGTCCCGAGAATCAAAAGATGTAATGACCATAATCCTGCGATGATTTTTACATATATAAATGGTATCCAGCCAAACAGTAATCCTGGGGTAGAACCGTATACGACTGCTTTTATAGTGCTTGTGATACCCTTTCTTCCACCCGACATGTACACAAAAATATGAAGGCTACAACCCGATAGGAATATTCCAATAACCCCAAGAATCCATAATAATGCTGCTTCTTCGAAACCCGTAAGCTGAGTAAGCCCAAACTCCTTTAAACTTATTATCGGAGAAAATAGCTCAGGGAAAAAATAAGACATTAATGCGACCAATGCAGAAAATATCATTGAGATACTTATATAATATTTCATTGCCTCGGTCAGTGAGTCTTCTTTCGAAGATTCAAATGTTTTTCCCGGCTTAAGTAAAAATCCTTTAACTTTTTCAACGAGATTCATAATATCGGGGCATTAATACATTTTTAATTATATATATTTAACGCTCTGAAAAAACATATATCCAAGCAGGATAATCAATAATCATGCTCACAAAACAAGAGGGAGAACTGGCAGTTCACCTTGCAAGAAAGGCAATAGAAGAATGCCTGAAAAACGGGAAGAAAACCAACCCGGATAACCTGCCAAAAGTATTCAAAGAGAAACGCGGCGTCTTTGTGACTTTAAATATGAAAAAAGGGGTTAAAGAACTTCGCGGCTGCATAGGGCGGCCTTATCCCATATTGCCGCTCGGGGAGGCAATAATAGTCTCGGCAATCAACGCCGCGCGGGATGACCCGCGTTTTCACCCTGTTAAACCTGAAGAGATAAATGACCTTGTTATCGAAGTAACCGTGCTCACAATTCCAAAACGTATAAAGGCAAAGCCAAAAGAACTCCCGGATAAAATAGTAATCGGGAAGGACGGCCTGATAGTGGCGGCGAGCATGAGTTCAGGGTTATTACTCCCCCAGGTTGCGGTTGAACATGGTTTTGATTCCACCGAATTCCTGTGCCAGACCTGCATGAAAGCCGGTCTTATGCCTGACGCATGGCTTAACGGCGCCGAGGTATATTCATTTGAAGGGCAGATATTCGAGGAGATTGAGCCGTGCGGGGAGATTAAGGAAAAGGATATTAAGTGCGGAGAATAAGATTAATGATAAGGAGTGATTGAAATGTCCTTTTTGAGATTATCATCAGATTCCGATAGCGAGGAAATTCTTCCGATTGCAAAAATGGTGCATGAACTTTTTTCCCTTCCTGTCACGATGCGCAGCAAGAATAAAAGAGGTGTCAGGCTTGAAAAAGGGAAAGTGGTTGATAATGATTATACAGGTCCGGTACTTGAAGAGGCTTTAAACAAAAATCATGTTATCCATACCATCCCTGACAGTGGTGCATACAAGGGAATACCGGTAGTGGTTGCCCCGATCCAGGACAGCGAAGGAAATCCTGTTGCAGCCGTAGGTATTGTGGATGTGGTCTGCACAATCGACCTTGCTTCTGTATTCGGGAATTATCCGCAGATCGTGCGGCAGGTTGAAGAAAAGAAAGGGAAGAAATTTTGAACCAAAGGGTTAAATCTGATAACATTATAGTAAGCAGTCCTACCAGAGGTGAATCATGGCAAGATTTCCAGAAGCGGAAAAAGTACTTTTACATATGAAGATATGCATGAAATGCAATGCGCGCAATTCAGTACGCGCAACAAGATGCAGGAAATGCGGATATACCAATCTCAGAATGAAATCAAAGGAACTTAAGGGAACGTAAACCAGATGGTCGTCGAGGAACGCCTCAACCAGATCGTTGAAAAAGAAGGTGCTGTTCACCTTACCCTTATCGACCCTGATTCCCAGTTACCTGGGGAAGCTGGGAAAATCGCTCGCGAGGCGTTCCTTGGCGGTACTGATGCGATAATGGTCGGCGGTTCTATGGGCGCTACGGGCGCCACAGTTGAACAGACCGTGCAGGCTATAAAGTCTGCCTGTGATCTTCCAGTTATTCTTTTTCCGGCAAATGCCGCGGGGCTGGCAGAGGGTGCTGATGCTGTATTTTTCATGAGCCTTCTTAATTCCAGGGATATCAATTATGTTACCACGAACCAGGCTATAGGCGCGCCGCTTGTGTATAAGCATGGCATCGAACCTATATCCATGGCGTATATCATAATAGAACCAGGCGGAGCCGCAGGATGGGTGGGCGATGCGCGGCTGATACCCAGAAATAAACCCAAGCTTGCGGTGGCATATGCTCTTGCGGCAAAATACTTAGGAATGCATTATATTTATCTTGAAGCTGGCTCAGGCGCAGATAAGCCTGTGCCTGTTGAGATGGTGGCGGCTGTGAAAAAGGCTGTCGGGGCAGAGACCAAAGTGATTGTGGGCGGCGGCATCAGGGACGGGGCAACTGCCCGGGAACGGGTAAAAGCAGGGGCAGATATGATATGCACAGGCACGATTGTTGAGCAAGTTCAGGATATAAAGGGAAAGATAGAAGAACTTGTCAAAGCGATAAAATCGTAAAATTTAACATCATCGGTGGTCATTGACGGTCCCTATTTTATTTTTCTTAAGCTTTCCTTAAATGAAATCGGCTCAAACCCGAATATCTTTTTGAGGTCATTCGGTTCGCAAACCATGTTGTTCTGCAGGGATTCTACAAGCCAGTAAACCACGTCGGAGTTCACAGGCGAAAGCTTTCCAAGCACTGCTGCCGAGAGCCGGTTCCACGAACCCGGAACAGATATAAATCTCCTTTTTAATCCAAGTTCCTCTGAATACTGCTGCATCAATTCCTTATATGTAAAAATCTGTGAGCAGCCTATGTCATAGCTTTTGTTTAAAGTCTCTTTCCGGTCAAGGCACTCCACAAGATACCGTATCACGTCGCCGATGTAAATGGGCTGCACTTTTGTTTTCTCCCATTTAAGAACAGGGATAATTGGAAATTTTCTAACAGCGGTATCAAGAATATCAAAAGCTGCACCACCCCGGCCGATTATGACCGATGCCCTGAAAATCGTGTAGTCAATGCCGCTGTTCTTGATTATTTCTTCAACTTCCTTCCTGCTTTCAAGGTGATGCGAGAGCTTTTCATCTGGATTTCTCATACCGGTGAGATGTATTATCCTTTTAACGCCATTCACTTTGCAGGCTTTGACCATGTTATTTATGGCAAGCCTGTCGAGTACATCAAACCTTTTCTGCTCTCCTTTTGGCTGGTTTCCCATCATGTGGATAAAGTAATATACAGTGTCCACGCCTTCTGTTGCCCTGACCAGTGAATCATAATCAAGGACATCGCCTGTTATGTAAGTGATATTCGGTTTTTCCTGACTTGCGGGTTTCCTGACAAGGCACCTGACCTCCAGGTTTTTTTCAGATAATGCCCTCAAAACACGGGCGCCTATGAAACCTGTTGAGCCTGTTAGGAGTATCATGTGAGATGAAATATTTTTAATTTGTCTATTACGGAGGTTTTTTGCCTCAGTTTCCATAGCGCGCTTCAGCGGGCTTTTCTTCGATAAAATGATACCCACAGGGTTGATGCGCCTGTTCTTCCCGTGTTCTTGGATATTTCCTGCACTGTGGCGGCCTGATACCGTGTATGGTGCAGAGGGCTTTGTGAGAATTATGATTTTCAAATTTCAGGAACGGGCATTTGTATAAAAACATGCAG
>JBGPUU010000111.1:0-7586 GCA_041491305.1 Candidatus Methanoperedens sp. | reverse complement strand
GATTATGTATTTGGTGTGGAAGTAGGGTTAGATTCAAACGGACGAAAAAACAGAGGCGGAACTCTGATGGAAGAACTTGTTGAAGTATTTTTAAAACAAAGCATAGAAAAAAATAATGATTTGGAGTGCATTTCTCAAGCAACACCGTCAATAATTCAACAAAAATGGGATTATGAAGTAAAATTTGAAATATCCGCTCGGAGTTATGATTTTGCTGTATTGAATAAAAAAACAAGAAAATTGTTCTTAATTGAAACTAATTTCTATAATGGGGGTGGATCAAAATTAAAATCGGTTTGCGGCGAATTTAAATCCTTATTTAGTGAACTTCAAAAACAAAATATAGAATTAATTTGGATTACTGATGGAAAAGGATGGTTAACTGCTAAGCGACCACTGGAAGAGACATTTAATAATAATAATTATTTATTCAATATCAGTTTAATTGAAAAAGGAGTTCTCGACGAAATATTTATTGAATGAGCATAATATAATTATAAAAGGGTGGAAATGGTTTTGTTGAATAATTAGGTCCATTTTTTACATCTTGGAGTGCTAAGGCCTTTGAATTGAGTGGTTTTCTGGGGAACAAATTGGCGCCGGAAATTTAATATTTCAAAAGTTATAAATATGCGGCGCCTGATACCGAAAAACAGCCATGGACTTTGTGATAGAACACGGAGCGCACGGATGACACAGGTGCACACGAATACGCATCCGTGAAAATCCGTCTAATCCGTGTTATCAGTGTTCTATGTCGGGCGCCGTACACCGCAAAGCTAAGGCAGCAGAAGGCATTTGAAAAGCATCTGCGTTTATCTGCGTTCATCTGCGGTTTGTGATTTTTCATAGTCGATGGTTGCACAGGTAACCCATGGGCGCCGAGGATTAATATTTATAAAGTGATAAATCTGTGGCTGCTTAACACTGAGATGAACGGTATGTATTGGCGCCGCTTTACTCGCCAAAGAATTCTGTTTTTGATAAATCATGTTCCAGCGCCAGATTGTAGAGCATGATGAGAGGCTCGTACGTTCTCACTTTACAGATTTCCCGGATGTCACTAAACAAACTGCGCCCGATTTCCCTGTCAAACTTGCTCTTCTTCTCATTCGGTAACACCACAAATAATCTCGTCCTCAGACCCGACTTATAAAGGTCATGAAGCCTCCCAAGTCCTTTTGTAACATCCGTGGTATGCTCAACCTCAAAAGCAAACTCAGGCACAAGCGCATCCGTATCGCCTCCAAACCAGAGCACATCAATCAGACCTGCCATATTTACAATCTTCGGATATGAAAAATTGCCAGGATATTCTTTCAGGGTAGCAACATCTTCGAGAGGTCTTTTTAAAAATTTCTTCTTGGCATCGTAAACAGGCGCTGAAGTTTCATAACCGTATATCCTTCCAAGTTCAAGCAGCATCCCCTGCACATCCTCATGCGCCGGGTTCGGATTCTTCTTCGGGTCAAATTCCAAAAAAGGCTTTTCCTCCCTGAGATACCATACACCGCTCCCTTTCTCTTCCTGATAAAAAATGTTGTATTGCTGAAGCGTCCGCCTCACTGTGTCCTTCCATGTCGGATTTGTTTTTGTTTTCCAGTGCCCCTCAATTTGCGAGTTAATATCATCCAGATGTCCTGAGTTGCCTATTTCTGCAAGCGCTTCCTTTACGACATCTTTCCAGGTTACTTTACTCTCCGGCTTCATTTACTGACTTAAATAAAATCCTTTGATCTTAACGGTTTCGAGTATGAGTTCGTACGAGTTTGTATTAGTTAGTTGTTAATTTCGTGCTGGTTTTAATGGAAATGGTTGCTTTGGTAACATATTGGCGCCAAGGATTTAATATTTTAAATGTGATAAATATGTGGCGCTTTACACCGCAAAGGGCGCAAAGAACGCAAAGCGAAGGCAGCTGAAGGTATTTGGAAGACATCTGTGTTTATCTGCGTTCATCTGTGGTTTGTGATTTTTCATAGTCGATGGTTGCACGGGCAATCTATCGGCGCCGGAATTTTAATATTCAAAGACTAATAAAATCTACGGCGCCCAATACCGGAAAACAGCCATGGACTTTGTGATAGAACACGGAGCGCACGGATGACACAGATACGCACGGATTCCGTATCCGTGAAAATCCGTTTCTACGTCGGGCGCCGTTCACCGCGAAGAGCGCAAAGAACGCAAAGCGAAGGCAGCAGAAGGCATTAGGAGAAAAATCTGCGTTCATCTGCGGTTTGTAATTTTCAGAGGCGTACAAGCCTCGTATTAGAAAAAAGGTGACTGCCTGAGATGGTTGTGATGAATTATTAGAGTTCGTACCGAGTTCGTATGAGTTCGTTGTTAATTTTGTGCCGTTTTTAATGCGAAGCGGTCGCATCGGAAACCTATCGGCGCCGAAATTTAATATTTAGAGAGTGATAACTATTCGGCGCAAGTACACCACAGGGGGCGCAGAGTACACAGAGAAAAGCAACCACTCTCTGTGCTCTCTGTGTCCTCGGTGGTTGATTTTCCGTTCTATGACTATATATTCAGAGGTATGAGTTCTCCACCATAAGAATTATACGGTTTTGAGCTTATAAGATGTTTGTGAATCGAAATGGATACAGTTAAAGGCTATGAGTTGACAAAAAAGGGCTTGTCAATTTCCCACAGCTTATTAGAAAGCGCAGGATTAGGGGACGAAGTAGAGGTATTTACCAGAGACCATACCATTATTGTTAAATCCAAGTCTATGACAGACAGAGTTCGAGGGATAGTGAAAAAATCCCCCCTCACCGTAGAAAATCTGGATGAACTATACCATACTTCCAAAGGTGTATAGTGGTACTCAGCGATTTTACAGGCGAAGAGCGCATATTTATTGATGCGAATATCTTCATCTACAATGCCCTTGATGACCCTAACTATGCGCAAGCCTGTTCAGATTTCCTGAGGCTGGTTGAAACAAATAAAATAAAAGGAATCATCACACCTCATATCATGGATGAGGTTTTGTTCAAGATACTCGTAGCGGAAGCCGCGCAGCATATTGAAAAATTCAATATACCAAACCTTAAGAGGGAATTGAAAAATGCCAGCTTTTCTTCAATGGTTTACAAGCCGGTGAAAGAATATAGCGATTACCTGACGGAACTCACTTACGGCGGTTTGGAAATACTGACTGTAGATGCCGTATTGGTTGAGAAGTCAATAGACCTTGGAAGGCGATACGGCTTGCTAACTACTGATGCTATACATCTTTCCACAGTGGAACAGTATGGAATAAGCAATATAGCAACAAACGATTCTGATTTTGAGCGTGTGAAATCAATAAACATCTATAAACCCGAAAGGTCGGCGCCAAGATTTAATATTTAAACAGTGATAAATGTGCGGCGCCTGATACCGAAAAACAGCAATGGATTTTGTGATAGAACACGGCGCGCACGGATGACACAGATACGCACGGATCACGCATCCGTGAAAATCCGTCTAATCCGTGTCATCAGTGTTCGATGTCGGGCGCCTTTCACCGCGAAGGGCGCAAAGAGCGCAAAGCGAAGGCAGCAGAAGGCATTTGAAAAGCATCTGCGTTCATCTGCGTTCATCTGCTGTTTGCGATTTTCAGTCTAAAACTCACGATTCCTTAAATGGATATAGCTCAATCACATCCCCTGTCGAAAGCACCCTGATGCGCTCTCCAAAAATTTCCTGTCTGAAGTGCTTTATATTGTATGTCCAGATTCCTTCATTATCGACTGCCAGGGCAAGTGCGATAACAGGCGCATCGTCTCTATCATCGGTAAGCTCTGTTGCTTCTGAAATATAGATATTGTAAACCTCATGGGATACAGGCATCACAAACAACCGTTTTATATCTTCCATAATTTCAAGCAACTCACTGTCCTTAAGTTTATTCCTGTTCCATTTCTCCCTGTGCTCCCAGAGTTCTTCAAAACAATGTTCAGGTGACATAAATACATCAGGATTTTCCTTGATGATTCGCCTTGTTATGCCGTCAGTAAGAAGAAAAGAAAGCAAAACGTTTGTATCGACAATTATCATCTATCTCTTCTCAGACCGCCACTTATTTACAAGTTCTGGAATTTCTTCCTCATTTAAACCTTTAACCTCAAGTTTCTTTAACTTATTAAGAACTCCTTTTCGCTCCATATTCTCAAGAAATTCCCTGATAGCTGCCCTGAACCACTCATTCCTTGTCTTGAAGCCGGAGATTTTTAAACTTTCATCAAGATCTTTAAGTATTCTTTTATCCAACCTGAAAATAATCTGAGTTTCTGTCATATTTATTGATATCATTTTGCTATCATATTAAATTTTCGCCAGATATTATACTCTAAATCTATGCAGGATGCGCTGAAATGTAATGCTAACACTAAAAGATAGTCGCTCCGGCTGCCTATCGGCGCCAGAGAGTTACCGCGAAGGACGCAAAGGCAGTTAAACTTATGACTGATGTAAACTATTTACGCCAATAAATAAAAATCTGAGGCGATAACATAAATTTACGATTCTTAGGAGGGGCAGGAGAAGTGGGAAGGTCCGGCATCCTGGTAAACGAAGAACTTCTTCTTGATTACGGAATAAAACCCACTGACCCGCCAGAATATCCCTCAAACGGCCTCCGTCCCAAAACCGTAATAGTTTCCCACGGCCACCTTGACCACTGCGGGCTTGTGCCGAACTTAATGGACCTTGAACCTGAAATATATTGCACTGACATTACAGCCCGCTTATCAGCGCTCCTTGCAAGAGATACCCTCAAAATAGCAGGGAAAAAAGGCCATGTCATTCCGTATTATACAGACGAGATACAGGAATTCGAGCGCAAAGCCAGGGCAACCCGGTACAAACAGGAATTCAAGACATCCGGATATAATGCATGTCTTTACGATGCCGGACATATTCCGGGCTCATCCCTGGTCTATCTTGAAAAAGACAGGCAGAGCCTGTTATATACAGGAGATATTAACACAATACAGACAGAACTCCAAGAAGGCGCGGATAAAGATGTGCCGGAGAGCGATATACTGCTCATCGAGAGCACTTATTTCGGGAAAAACCACACGCTCCGCGAGATACTTGAAGAAAGATTCATAGAGTCCGTAAGAGAAACAATCGACAGCGGAGGAAAAGCCATAATCCCGGCTTTCAGTATCGGGAGGACACAGGAAATAATGCTCATCCTGAAAAAACACGGTCTCTTTGCATATGTGGACGGCATGGGCGTGGACGTTTTCAATCTCATAAAAAGATCGTCTGAAAATGTGCGTGATATCAAAAAACTGGAAAAAGCCTTCTCAAGTTCAAGTATCGTAGAGCCTGAAAAGCGTAAGGAGATTATCAACGAGCCCTCAATAATCGTGACAAGCGCCGGGATGCTAAACGGGGGCCCGGTACTTTATTACCTGAGCGAAATTCATAACGACCCGAAATCCAAAATCCATCTCACAGGTTACCAGGCAGAAGATACGAACGGGAGAAAAGCGCTGCAAAGCGGTTACATTGTGGATGGAAGGGACACTATCAAACTTAATTGCAGGCTTGAGCTGTATGATTTTTCAGCCCATTGCGGGGATATGCAATTAAAAGAAGTTGTAAAGAATTCCGCTGACAACGGCACTGAAAATGTAATCGTGGTGCACGGAGACAACACAGCCGGCTTTGCAAACTGGATAAAGGAAGAACTCGGAGTTCAATCTTTCGCTCCAGTCAATGGAGACAGGATATACATATAATTATAAAATCAAGAAAAGGTTTAAACCAATTGAATTCAATCTGAAGTATAATGAACATAAAAATTGTAATATGTTTCATAATAATCTGTTTTCTCCCTGCCGCGTCCGCCGTCACAACAGACCGTGTTTGGGCAGCCAAAACCTCTGGTTATATCAAATTAAACGAATCTCTCGCATATGAAAATTACCTGGTAAAAGTAACGGCGTCAGATGGTGGAAACGCCTCTTTAGCCATATACAGGGATCAATCCCTGATAGCGGCAGACGAATTTAGAGTAAATGAATTTAAAATTTATAATAACATCGGGATAACCCTGCTCGGGATACGTGGTGATTATTCGTGGATAACCCTCTCCAAACTTGAAGACAGGGATATCTGGACACCCATTGAAACAACGACATTAAAATGGGGAGACAACTATTCAATTCAAAATTATTCAATCAGTATTGATGCGCTTGGAACCGATACCGTGAACCTGACAATATCAAATAAAACCATGAGTGAAACCGGGATTTTCCAGAAAGACGGCTTCAAGGATTTTGGGAACCTGCGCATCGCCGTGAAAAGTATAAACAGGACAGGTTTTGTAGAGCTTGAATCCCTGACATTTAAGTCTCCTGAGGTCAAAGCCGAAATTATCACAGGTAAAGACGAATATTATCCCGATGAAACAGTAGAGGTCATTATAAATTTAACAAGCGATGATACCCGGAATATTGCAGGTATAGTCCTTGATACCAATAACCAGATAAAAATCCAGCCTGACATGTTCTCAATTTCAGGTATTACTGGCACAAAATCCTTTAAATCCCGGATAACCGGGCTGCCTTCAAATTCTACAATTAAATTAACTGCACTGGTTGAGACACGCGATTATTACAACAATGCCCGCCTCCTGACCGTGAGTAAAGATATACAAATCACCCCGAATATCTCTATTACAAAACGCATCCCCGAAGAAACAGATGATGAAAACATACCTGTTGAATTGTATGTCTACAATTCGGGATTGGAGAACAAATCTGTCAGCATCCACGACGCCATACCTTCAGGGTTTATTGCCGGGCAGCAACTTGATTGGAATATTGAACTGGGTTCCAAAAAATCAATCAACCTGACATATTATATTACACCGCAAAAACCCGGGAAATATGAACTGCAGCCTGCAATAGCCACATGGGACGACCAGTCTTCGGTATCCAGAACGGCAGGAACAACAGTACATATGCCATATATCACCATGACAAAAAAAGCACAAACTAATGGGAGCTTGACTGATGTGGTACTCGTTATCAGCAACAGCGGCGACAGGCCTGCGATTGTAATGGTATCGGATAAAATACCTGATGCGCATCCGCTTGTTTTTGGAGATTCAACATTTTCGGGTCTAATTGAAGGAGGCGATAAAGTCTCAATCGCGTACTCGTTGCAGGGGAATATCGTTTCACTTCCCGCTGCTAATGCAACATACCGCGACATTCGCGGCACCACGAGACAGGTCCAGTCAAATAATATCGAAACTAAAAAAGCGGTTTCTTCAGCAGGCGAGACATCACCTATAAATGCAGGACGGAATGAAATAATAATATTTATGGTATCATCGTTCCTTGTAATTGCTGCAATAATAGGAAGCGTGGCAATAGCGGCTTATTTAATAACAAAATTCAAAACGAGGTCAACATAATGGATGTTCTTTCACTTTTAATTTTTCTCATATACTCGCTTCTCATACTGGTTATTCTCGTTTACGTCTCGCCGCTGCTTTCTGCTTTCATCATGATTCTCGTTCCTGTGGCGTCTATTTATATCCTGCCTGTTAAAGCCATAGGATTTTTTTC
>JBGPUU010000110.1:0-7748 GCA_041491305.1 Candidatus Methanoperedens sp. | reverse complement strand
TCTGGATGAGCATACCTGACATAAGGATTAGTTGAAATATTTCTGATAAATCCTGTTAGATTATCGGTTTTAAAAGCCGCAAACTGCAGAACATCATCAACACTCGTAAGATTCCCACCATTCTCTGATGCAAGTTCCTCAAGCGATGAAGGCTGCCGCCAGAATCCAACAATTACCTTATTGGGAGCGTATTTTATTCCCTCTTTGTCGTTGTCCTCTGGATATATTATCTCAGCCTGCGATAGATACATCTTATCGGGTCTGGTAAACATAAAGCCATCTTTGTAAGCTTTTTCAACACTTGAATCCTTTGAGGTTTCATTAATGAAATCCAGTGTTCTCTGGCTAACTTGTCCGGTTCTTCCTGTTGGGTTTGTTTCAAAGACTGCCATCTTAATATCCGGCTTGATGAAAATCACCCGTCCTCGGTACTTTGAAGCAAAAGCTCCAATATCAGGCATTTCCTTGAAATAAACAATAACATCTTCCCTGAAGACTGGCATTGGAAGTTCTCCAATTCCCGGTTCATTCGCAATATTAGTCACTACAGTCGCTCTCTGGTCATCAGGGAGTTTAACTTCCAGTGCGTTCGCATTGTCACTGGTCTTTGAATCTGCCGCAGGTGCGCTTGATGCCGCTACAAATGCCAAACTCATTACCAGCACTGTAGCCAGTAGCACGCCTAATCCCATATTTTTACTTTTTTTCATCATATTTCCTCCATTATATTTCTTTCTCTTCTCTGCCCTCCTCAGGCGCGGCGCTGGCTTTAAATAGCTTCAAAGCTAACTTTTACCATGCCTTCGGGCACCTGGGGTTCAGTTGCTCTTGAGGAACTGCTGAACTCCACGTTTTTCACAGGCTGCAAAAATCCTAGGTATGGCTTGGTGTTTGGAATGCCAAACCTTTTCACCCAAGAAACTTTACAAACCCAATTTATGCAATGTAGTTGGATTATATAAATTAATCCGTTTGAATATTAACAATATTCTAAAAATAAGACAATGTTGTTGAGATGGGGCAATATTTCATAATTTTTCTAATTCATGGAATTTTGACAGAACGACCTATATTCCTGCTTTGTGTCGGCTTTCATCGTGCTTTGACTTCTCAAAGAATTCGGTTCTGTAAAGTGCGTTTGCTAATATTGTTATAACTTATTAAAATCAGCATCGGTTGATGCGGGAAAGACAGCGTTGCGCTTCTAACTGACGAAGACTTGACAGAGCCTTAATTTTTATTCCTCTATGTTTTCACCTCCATCTTTACCACCCGCGCTCCAGTCGGATTGCTCTTGGCTTGCACGATGTTACGCAGGTGGTGCATCCGATGCAGAAACTTTTATCCACAACTTCTGCCACCTTCCTGCCGTTTTTCTCTACAATCCTGTAGATTCTCGGGCCTTTAGGACAAACCCTGATGCATTCTCCGCATCCGGTGCATTTTTCCTCATCAACGAATATCTCAATCATAATTCCAAGCACATATATAAACAATAAAGATAAATAATGGCGCATGGCTGGAAATACCTTTGGCACACTGTTTCGAATCACAACATGGGGCGAGAGCCACGGTCCCGGCGTGGGCGTGGTGATAGACGGATGCCCTGCAGGTATTGAGCTTGATGAAACCGATATCCAGAAGGAGCTAAACCGGAGAAGACCGGGACAGAGCGACATAACAACCCAGAGAAAAGAAGAAGATAAAGCAGAGATTTTGTCAGGCGTATTTTCAGGAAAGACAACTGGGGCACCGATATCAATAATGGTCAAAAACCTGGACGTGGATTCAAGCAAATACGAAGAACTGAAGAATACCCCGCGCCCGGGACATGCGGATTTGACATATGAATTAAAATACGGATTACGTGACTGGCGCGGCGGGGGCAGGTCATCAGCTAGGGAAACCATCGGACGTGTAGCCGCAGGCGCAGTCGCAAAGAAGCTCCTCTTACTCCAGGGCATTGAAGTTCTCGGTCATGTGGTCGAGCTTGGAGGAATTCGTGCAAAACCTGTAAGTATCGAAGATATCAGGGAAAATACGGAAAAAAACCCTGTGAGGTGCGCTGACATGGATGTCGCCATAGAGATGCAGGCTATGATTCACGATGCAAGAAGCGAAGGGGACAGCGTGGGCGGGATAGTTGAGATAATAGGCACCGGCGTTCCTGCAGGAGTCGGTGAGCCTGTATTTGATAAATTGAGCGCAGAGCTTGCCCGCGGATTGATGAGCATTGGCGCTGTAAAAGGTGTCGAGTTCGGGGCAGGGTTTAAATGCGCGCAGATGAAGGGGAGCCGGATGAACGATGCTATCGGGCTCAGGGATGATAAAATCAGGACGCTAAGCAATAATGCAGGCGGGATGCTTGGTGGAATCAGTAACGGTGAGCCAATAATATGCAGGATAGCAGTGAAGCCCACGCCTTCCATATCGAAGGAACAGCGTACTGTTGATATGAGTACTATGAAAGATACAAGAATAAAAATCACAGGGAGACATGACCCCTCAATCCCGCCCCGCATCGTCCCGGTCGCTGAAGCCATGGTGGCGCTCGTGCTCGTTGACCAGATGATGAGAGGCGGATTCATAAACCCGGTTATCGGAGAAAAATAGAAATTATGAAATTCAATCCTGACGAAATTAAAGAAGCAACTAAGGCTGACTTTGACAAAGCCTGGAATGACGGGAAAAAATACGTTTCCAGTCCGGGAATCAATGAAAAATATCCGCGTGCGTCGTTGAAATACGGTAAACCGCATCCTGTTTTTGATACCATCCAGCGCCTTCGCGACTGTTATATGCGCCTCGGTTTTCTGGAATTCATGAACCCCATCATCGTGGAGGACAGGGATATCCACAAACAATTCGGATACGAGGCGCTTGCAGTCCTTGACCGCTGTTTCTATGTCGGCGGGCTTCCAAGACCGAATGTCGGGATATCCGATGAAAGGATAGAAGAGATAAAAACCATCCTGGGAGACATTAGCGACGAAGGAATCGAGAAGATAAGATTGATACTTCATTCGTACAAGAAAGGTGAAATCGAAGGGGATGACCTTGTTCCTGAGATGGCGTCGGAATTGAATGTCCCGGATTCAAAAGTTGCTGTGATGATAGACCATGTATTCCCTGAGTTCAAATCCCTTGTTCCCGTGAGTTCCCAGAATACCCTGAGAAGCCACATGACCTCCGGGTGGTTCATAAGTCTCGGGGAAATGATCGATTATCAAAAAACACCCCTTAAACTATTTTCCGTGGACAGGTGCTTCCGCCGCGAACAGGCTGAGGACGCCACGCGTCTTATGGCTTATTATTCGGCATCCTGCGTCATAATGGATGAAAATGTGAGCGTGGATGACGGGAAAGCCGTGGCAGCGGGACTGTTGAGCCAATTTGGTTTTTCTAATTTTACCTTCAGGCCGGATGAAAAAAGGAGCAAGTATTACGTTCCTGATACGCAGACCGAGGTGTTTGCATACCACCCGAAACTTGTGGGTTCAAAGACAAAATACAAGGACGGCTGGGTTGAAGTTGCCACGTTCGGGATTTATTCGCCCTCCGCGCTCTCGCAATACAATATTCCGTATCCTGTGATGAACCTGGGTATGGGTGTTGAGCGGCTTGCGATGATACTGCACGATTCAACCGATGTCCGCGCACTCACGTATCCGCAGTTCCAGTACAAGACCGGCTGGGTTATGTCTGACAGCGAAATTGCTTCTATGATTTATGTCGAGGATGCGCCTGTGACAGAGACGGGAAAGGAGATTCAGGACGCCATCGTAAAGACATGCGAGCAGTACGGGAATACGCCGAGCCCCTGCGAGTTCACTGCATGGGAAGGGCAGTTGTTTGATAAGAATATCGTGGTTAAGGTTATCGAGCCTGAGGAGAATACGAAGCTGTGCGGTCCTGCAGCGATGAACGAGATTATTTCTCACAAAAATGATATCCTGGGACTGCCGAGGACATCGAGATGGGATGAGGCGTTCAAGAACGGCGTAACTTCGGGTATCCGGTATATCGATGCCTTCGCTGCGCGCTCTGCTAAAGAGATAGAGGATGCTGCAAGGAATGGCAGCGGTTCTGAAACGAGAGCAAGGATAATCAAAGTGCCGTCCGAGATAAATATCAGGATTGACCCGATAGCCCAGCGGTATATAACCGGAAACAAGAAAAAGATTGATACGAGAGGGCCTGTTTTTACGACTGTCAAAATGGAAATATTATGAAACAATCAGGATACGCCTGCGCATACGGGGCAGGCACGATAATCAACGCAATCGCCACATGGAAAGGGGCAGCGTTTGGCATTGACCTGAAAACAGAAGCTGAAGTTATACTGACTGATGATAAAAAAATTCATGGGTATATGGAAGAGGGCGGAGATACAACTCTTATCGAACGATGCGTAGAGCTGACTCTTTCGCGCTTTGGCTCAAAATCCGGTGCAAAAGTTGCGACAAAAAGCCAGGTTCCAATAGCGAGCGGGCTTAAGAGTTCAAGCGCGGCTGCCAATGCCACGGTGCTTGCGACCCTTGATGCGCTGGGCGAGACACTTCCGCCGCTTGAGGCTGTTAAAATAGGCGTCCGGGCTGCGCTGGATGCAAAAGTAACAATCACGGGCGCTTTTGATGATGCCTGCGCTTCCATGCTTGGGGGATTTGTGATTACGGATAACAAGAAAATGGAGCTTATAAGCAGGGTGGAGCGCGACTCGGAGGTTCTAATCCTCGCCCCTTCAAAAAAGGTATTCAGCTCGGCAACCAACGTGGGGCGCTCAAGGCTCATAGGAAAATGGGTTGAGCTTGCGTATAAGGAAGCCCTTGCAGGGAATTTTGAAAAAGCCATGACGCTTAACGGATTCCTCTACTGCGCCGCGCTTGGCTTCAGCACAGAGCCCATGATGGCTGCGCTTGAGGCTGGAATCGAGGGCGTGAGCCTGTCCGGGACAGGGCCGGCTTATACCGCTCTTGGAAGCCTTGAGCTTCTTGATAAGCTTGAGCCAGTGTGGGGCAGGATGGGCGGAAAAGTGATAAGGACTAAGGTAATAAATACGGGTGGAAAAGCATGCCGCTAAAAGAGATAAGAGCGAAAATAGAGAAGCTTGATACGAATATACTTCACCTGATCGAACAGAGGACGGCGCTTGCCAGGGATGTGCTTGAGGCGAAGAAAGCCGAAGGCAAGCAGATCAACGATGTGGAGCAGAACAAGGTGGTGCTGGACAGGGTGGCGAATGCTGCGACTGAGAGGGGGCTGGATGGGGAAGAGGTCAAGAGGATTTTTGAGATATTGATCAAGATGAATATCGAGCGGCAGCATGAGTTGAGCGGGGAAGGGAATCTGCCGTGAAGAAAGAAGATAACGAATAATGTTATTTTGTATAAATTATTTGATGAGTAAAACATATATCCAGATAGAGCGATACAGTTAGATAGAGAATTATGGCAAAAGATTCAGCATGGGATGCATTCATTGGAGGTGCAGCAATTGTTGGAGGGTTGATTTTATTATATAAACTCCTCCAAGGTCCCTCAACGCAAAATGTCCCAACATGTCCTCGCTGTCGTTATCCTTTACAGCCTGGAACCCAGAATTGTCCAAATTGTAATATGCCATTAAACTGGGTGTAATAATTGAATCAGATTCAAAACCCTGAGTCTAAACAGATTACCTCTGCTCTAAATATTTGCCAGTGGATTCAATTCATGAAGGATGAATGCAATTCTTTAGAGGAGGAGAAAAGATTCCTTACTACACAATTCATTGCTCTTATTACTACAATTGCTTTTTTAATTTGGCTTCTAATCGAACTATCAATAAGTCAAGTGTCTTTTAATTTGGGCTCACCGAATGTTATTTATTTCAAAGTAGTATTTGCATCTTTAATAATCGTATCTTGTTTTCAAATATATCGAATATTTTCAGTATTATATGTTATGAAATATCATGATCATATTCTACGAATCATAAAAGCACCTGAAACAAAAGAAGATTATTTTAGTATCATACCAATAACTCTTATTTTTTCAATCGTTCTTTATTATCGGTTAAGTCCACTGATATTTTCAAGTTATACAATTCCTGTAGAGGTTCTCAACTCGTTATCATATTGGGTTTTATTAATCTTTTTTGCCATGGATGCTATTTCAGCATTCTCGGTAATATCATTTGAAAGAAAATTTTCAGAAATATTTGAAAAAATTGATGAAAAAAAGTTTAAAATTCTCTTAATAGGTGGAATATATCAATTCTTTCTTTTGATATCAATAATTTCAATATTAAACGTTTTAAATTGGCCTCCTTACGAACTTCTTGAAATTCAGATAAAATTTGGTTTGGTAATTGTTTTGATATTTTTTATTTTAACATATTGGGGAAAACCATTATATTACAGACTAGCAGAAATAGCAATACGAATAAAACGTCTAAATGGGCTAATTGATGAAACTCTTCGTGGTACCATTACTACACCTGAGGATATTATTTCTCAGAGAGATAAATTGGAAATATATTGAGAAAATTCAGTTTAATAAATTTAGCTTGTATTTAAATATGCGATAGAAAAGTAATATGATTAAATAGAATAAGGATAAAATATCTAACAATGGAGACACATTTCAAAAAACAAATCAACGAAACAAGCACCACATCATTAGCTGCAGAAAGGGAAGCGGGATTGACGCCGCAAGAAAAGAAGCTCCTGAAAGACTCCATGCGCCGGCACGATAAAGCCCTTAGAATGCTAGCCGATATGTAATTCTCCGGCTTTTTCTTTAATCCAATTCTCTATAGCCTTCATCCGGTTCGTCCCGCAGATACCGAAGCGTTTAAATGTAATTCCATCCTTAAAAGCGAAAGCCTTTCCCCATGCCTCGGTGGCTCAGCTTGGCAGAGCGAGAGATTTGTAATCTCTAGGTCGAGGGTTCAAATCCCTCCCGGGGCTTCCTTAAAGCATCCTCATAGGTTTGCAGGTCGTGCAGGTTGTGAAGGATAAACCTGACCTCCTCAATCCCTGTATTTTTTCCAAGAAATCCTTCAACTGTTTTGATTGCCACCCTGCCTGCCTTCTCTACCGGGTACCTATACGCTCCCGTGCTGATGGACGGGAAGGAAATTGTCTTAACTCCCATCTCCAGGGCAAGAGTGAGGCTGTTCCTGTAAGCATCTGCAAGAAGTTCAGGTTCCCAGTTATTTTCCTCGCCCCATATCGGTCCGACCGTATGAATAACTTTTTTCGCTTTAAGATTTCCTCCGGATGTCGCAACTGCTTTTCCGGTTGGAAGACCCTCAGGATATAATGTCTGCCTGATGAACTTACATTCATTCATTATTTCTGGTCCTCCCGCCCTGTGTATTGCGCCGTCCACTCCACCGCCGCCCATCAGGTCAGGATTGGCTGCATTGACTATGGCGTCGGTTTCCTGTTCCGTGATGTCGCCCAATATCAGGGTTATCCTGGCAGTTCCGATGTTGGCTTCCATTATTTACTTAAAAATTCCTTAATTACAATTTCAACTTCACGACCTACAATTTCAAGTTCCCTACCTGCATCGATTACCACAAATCTTTGCGGTTCTCTCTCCGCAAGTTTTAAAAAATTATCCTGCACGGTTTTCAGGAACCCGATTTTTTCAAATTTCGTGTGGCTGCCCCGGATGCCGCACCGTGAAACCGCAATGGCCGGTTCTATTGTAAAGAGAATTGTCAAATCAGGAACAATTGTCCAGCCCTTATGGATGCTC
>JBGPUU010000109.1:0-7753 GCA_041491305.1 Candidatus Methanoperedens sp. | reverse complement strand
GTTCACTTATATCATCAAAAATAATATAAAATTTTATGTTTAATAATTCAGAAACAGTTTTTTGCAGAACTTTGAAAAAGTCAATTAATGAATGTTCATTTAACATCTCACCATGTTTCGGGTAATTCTCATATAGTCCTAAAATATTTTCACAATTATTTTCTTCTGTGCTTAATATGGTCCTTAATTGTTCAAACGGATTTATCTTTGCTTCGCTAGTCATCATAAGTTCTTTCATCAAATAGCGATCTAAAAATTTCAAAATATCTTGAATCTTTGGCTCACTTGTGAATATCCCCTCATCATATGCCTCGCTTATCAATCCAATTGTGTTCTTAATGATTCTTAATGCGATAATGTGCTTAATGAATAGCTGAGTTTGAGATGTAAATTTAAAGTACTTTTCAGAGAAGTATTTGAACTCACCTTGTCTGCATGCAAAATAAATACCAAATATATTGTCAAAATATGCAATTTTATTTTTTAAGTCAGAATTTTCTGGTTCATCTCGGATTAATTTTATTAGTCTTGGGACAAAGGCTAATGATTTCAGGTAAATAGTTTTACCACATCCTCTTGGTCCCGAACATATTACATTATCAAATCGCTTTATAGGTTCATACAAAGATTTTTCAGGTTCAAACCTTCTGAGCCACAATGGGTCTCTGATGTCATACTGTTCAAATCTGATGAAACTAAATGGTGGCTCTTGTATTTTCAATTTCATTTGAGGTGGAAGTTCAGCGAGAAGTGCAGCATCTAACTCATTAAATGAATGATATTGTTCATTTTTTAAATTTTGAATAATATAGTTAAATCTATCTCCTAATTTTTTTAAATAAGGCTCACCTGACGGAGTAGAAGCATACACTTGTACTATTTTAATTAGATGTTGTTTGAAATATTCAAAATCAGAAAACTCAAATTCACGAAATTCTTCATTTGATTTAATGCCTATGAAATCTATTATTTGGAAATGATATATACCTTTATCTTTTTCTAATGCATCTTCTACAACTAAAATATTTTTTGAATGTATATCGCCATGGTTTAAGCCTAGATTCTCAATTCCTACTAAAGTTTTCTCCACTTCATTAAAAAAGTTTCTTAGAAAAATTCTTAAATCATTATTCACTTTATTTTGAAGAAAAACTTTTAGCGTTCTCCCCTCCACATATCTCATTACAATATATTTAAAAGTAATATCTTTCCATTTAAACTCTCCAAAATCCTCAGGCAATACCAAATTGGGCAAAGATGCTCCCAAATTAGATAACATTTTTATTTTATTATTAAGGTCTATGTGATCTAACATACCAGGTTTGAGTATTTTTATAACGACTCTAGCATCTGTTTTCCTTCTGATGGCTTTAAAAGTAACAGAAGTAGAACCCTTCCCAAGAATTTCTTCTAAAATATATTCAGTAATTATCTCTTTGGGAACTTCATCAATGTTAACCTGTGAATACTTTATTATATTTACTATCTCTTTTCCTTTTTCAGAAACATTCATTGAACCATTTTTTTTTATAATAAATTTATTGGAGAGCAAAAATTCTACCGTCTCTTCGATCTGAGCTATGTGTTTATTCATTTTTTCAATTAAATCTTCTACACTGATTCCTTCATGCCTGCTAAGATAGATCAGAACAATTAGAGCTTTTTCGTTCATCATGAGACTTGACTCATCTTTAAATTTCTCTAAAAATTGCCAAATGTTCTTTATACTACTTGTTGGTGGCACCTTAACTAACCCCTTGGTATTTCTTGAAGTGCGATATACTAAGAGCTCTTCTTCTTCTTTCTACCATCTTTGTGACTCTTGTTAAAAGGGAACAGCTATCGATTTCAGTCTCCATAAAAGACTCGGTTTTACCATTATTTCCCTCGATTAAATCTAAGGCATCATTAACATGCCAAAATCTTCCATCACCGCGAGTATAGAAAGTTGTATCATAAAATACATACATTTTATCTGCACACTCCTGATGTTGGGAAAATGCGATCAATTCAGCTTGAACTCCAGAGGCATTTAAACAAAATATTACAACTACAATGTCAGCTTCTTCATTCAACAAATAACTTTCAAAAACCGTTACGTTGGAAACATCCATTCCGTCAGCTTTTGCCATTTCATGTATTTCTTCAGGAAAAAAGACATCATGCTGATTATCTAATGCACTTTTAATTTGACATCGTTTATTAAAACAACGAGTGGCATATTCATTAGTATTATGTTGACCGGGACCAAATATAAATATAGTCAATTTAGGTAGAGAAGATTTGTATCTCTCCAACATAGATTTTATTTCTAAGATATCACTATCAGTCAAAATCCATCCTTCTCCAGATTAAATACCGGCACAGAGCCAGATTTCTTTATTTTTTTTAATTTTGATTTAGCTATTTTAATATAATCTTCTCTTATATCTATCCCAATTGAATTCCTACCTATTTTAAGGGCCTCTATGTTTGTCGTTCCAATTCCACAGAAAGGGTCTAATACCCAATCATTGAAAAATGAATACATTTTAATCAATCTTTGGGGCAATTCATTAGGAAATACTGCTGAATGTTCTTTTTTACTTATTCCATTTAAATACCAAATTGGCTCTCTAAAATTTCTGAATTCTTCTTTAGTGATGCGAGAGTTTTCCTTTATTTCTTTGGGAATTACTCTTTCTCCAATCTTTCTAAAAACATGGACTGTCTCCAAGGCAGTGGATATCATGAAGTTGGACGGGTATGGATAACTTCCAAATAGAACTTTTCTTTCGCGCGAAGTAGTTTTTTTCCAATAAAAAGTACCCATATACTTTAAAGTCTCAAAATCATTCAAAATTTTCCATAAATCCAATATCAAATTTACCGTGAAAACTCTTCCATCGGTATTATTGAAAGTATAAATATTTCCAATATTTAATGCTATTTTTCCATCAGGCAAAAGTACCCTTACACATTCGTTAAGGATTTGTCTCATTCTCGTAAGATAGTTCTCATAAGTATCATTAAAACCTATTTGTTGTAACTGCACATAGTCGCGCGCGTTCCAATAAGGTGGAGATGTAACAATTAATTGGATACTATTATTTCTTATTTTGAGCAATTCCTGTTCCGCATTACCAATAAAAAATTTGTGCTTTGTCTTAACCATTTGTTACCATCTGCTAAAACTACAACATCACGAGTTTTGCATCGATTATGCCGTCAACAGACCTTATCTCATCAAGAATCCCGTCATCCACTTCGCTGTCCACATTAAGCACCATTATCGCTTCGCCACCCATTTTAATCCTGCCTACCTGCATTCCTGCGATATTGATATTATTCTTCCCGAGTATCATGCAGCAAGGTCCTATGATATTGGGATGGTCTTCATGTTTAGCCACTATCATATAGCCGGTTGGGACTATATCAATGCGGTAAGAGTCTATCTGAATAATACGCGGTTCCTTACCTATAATGGAGCCGCTGACTAATTTTTCTTCGGATTTCTTGCTTAACTTTACAGATATCTGGCTTGGATAACCTTCAGAAGTCTTTGATTTGCTCTCTGTGATTTTTATCTTGCGCTCTTTCGCAATCGTGGGAGCGTTCACATAATTCACAGCCGACCCGAGCACGGGTTCAAGCAGCCCCTTCAACAGTGCAAGCGTTATGGGCGCCAGATTCTTGTCAGCGATTTCACCGCTGTAGGTTATTTCCACCTTCTCATAATTGCCCATGAGCTGCGTCCCCAGCTTTCCCATCTTTTCAGCAAGAGGCAGATACGGCTCGATTATCTGCATAACGTCAGGTTTGACATAGGGCATGTTAATGGCATTTTTCACTGGAAGACCCTTCAAGGCATTGACTATCTGCTCGGCTACAGAAACCGCCACGTTAATCTGCGCTTCCTCGGTTGATGCCCCAAGGTGCGGCGTCATGATAACGCTGTCAAGTTCAAGGAGCGGATTTTCAAATGGCGGCTCCTTGGTGAAAACGTCGATGGCTGCGCCGCTTACGATTCCGTCTTTAACAGCTTGTGCAAGCGCCTCTTCGTTAATTATACCGCCTCGTGCGCAATTGATTAGACGCACACCTTTTTTCGCGATTGCAAATTCCTTGCTGCTGATAAGGTCTTTAGTTTCTTTGGTAAGAGGCGTATGCACGGTAATATAATCGGCACGCCTGACAATATCCTCTACCGTGGTCAGTTCAACTCCGAGTTCGGCGGCTCTCTCCTGTGATATGAACGGATCATAAGCAAGGATTTTCATCTCCATTCCCTGCGCCCTTTTTGACACTTCTGCCCCGATTCTCCCAAGGCCGACAACTCCCAGCACCTTTCCACGAACCTCAACACCCATGAACTTTTTCCTGTCCCATTTCTTGCTCTTTAAGGAGGCATTCGCCTGGGGGATATTCCTTGACATCGCCATCATCATGGCTATCGTGTGCTCGGCTGCGGAGATGGTGTTGCCTTCGGGCGCGTTCACGACGATTATTCCCCGCTCAGTCGCTGTATTAACATCAATATTATCCACGCCAACGCCCGCGCGGCCTATGATTTTGAGTTTTTTGCCCGCATTGATGACGTCTTTTGTCACCTGGGTTTCACTGCGGACAATGAGGGCTTCATAATCTCCTATGCGTTTGATTAATTCCTCAGGAGGAAGTCCTGTTGCAATATCAATATCAAATTCTTTTTTTAATATTTCGATGCCCTGGTCGGATATAGGGTCGCTTACAAGTATTTTCACTGTTATCACCGGATAAGTCGGTTTAATAGGACTAATAGCATTTCAGCTTTTCGTTAAAGCTTAGATATTTCAGCCATGAAGTTAAAGAATGAGTCATGCCAGCCGAACGACCCTTCGTCTTCATCAACGCTGCCATGAGTGCGGACGGCAAGATTGCCACCACTCTGCGAAAGCAGACCAGGATTTCAGGAAGCCTTGATTTTGACCGCATGGATGAACTGAGGGCGTCATCGGATGCCGTGATGGTGGGAATTGGAACTGTGCTTTCGGATAATCCGAGCCTCACCGTAAAATCAAAAGAACGCAGGGAAAAGCGCTGCAAAGAAGGGAAAGATGAGAATCCTGTAAGAATCGTGGTAGACAGCTTAGCAAGAACGCCCATAGATGCTGATATTTTCAAGAAAGGTGAGGGGAAAAAGATAATTGTCGTGACAGAATCGGCGCCGGAGGAAAAAGTAAAGCAGCTTGCGAAAAATGCTGAAATTATCGTTTCAGGTGAGAAAAGCGTTGACCTTGAAAACCTCCTTTTTGAATTAAAGGAGCGCGGCATTAACCGCCTGATGGTTGAGGGCGGAGCGACATTAAACTGGGGGCTGATTTCAGGGAACCTTGTGGATGAGATATATACTTTTATCGGCAGCATCATTATCGGGGGCAAGACAGCGCCCACGCTTGTGGATGGTGAGGGATTCATAAGCGATTTTAGTAAACTTTTGCTCATTTCCTGCGAGAAACTGGAGGATGGAGTTCTCGTCAGGTGGAAAGTCTGGAATCAAAAGGACGTCCACAATCTTTAATATCCTTTACGTCAATTGTAAAACTCATGGTTAAGCTTGATCAGATAAACATTTCAAACGATGGGCTCACTAAATTCTTTAGCCCCATCGAAGCGGCAATCCTGCGGGCTTTATGGAGCGGGGGCGAAATGACCACCTCAGAACTTACCGAAAAAACGAATGTTCCTCTGACAAGCGTTGCAGGAACGCTTGACAGGCTGGTCAAGGCAGGATATACGACACGGCGTACGGAGAGCGTGAATGGCAGGGTAAGGTATGTGTATGAACCCGCTTTTTCAGAGGAAGAGGCTGCAACAGAAATTACTACCAAGATACTGGACAGCCTTGTGGATGCGTTCGGCCCTCTTGCGCGTGAGAATTTCTCAAAATACAGTGATAAAAAATGAATATATCAGGTGAAATAAACTGCATCGGGATTTGCCTGAAGCTTTCCGACTTTGCTCCTTTCGTTGCACTTTTGGTTGTTATTTCAATCTCTCTGGTTGCAGCGAGCATTATGCTCAAAAAACCGAAACAGAAGCTTATGACATTCGTTTCAGCCCAAATCCTGAGCCTGGCGGCAATAGTCGCAATATTCTACCTGATGAAATGCGATGGTATGCTCACCCTTTATTTCTCTCTGGCTTATTTGATTATTTCCACAGTATTAATATTCGGGGTTCTGCGGTACTATGACAGGGTATTGATAAGGCGCCTTGATGCAAAACCGGCGTCAAGCGTAATGGAATGGGTAGAGGATTTTGTAGGCAGGTTCGTAACCGCCAGGGTATATTATTTCGATTCTGCAATACCCAGGGCTTTTGCAGCCGGGCGGTCGATTTTCGTTTCGATTGGACTTCTTGAGATGCTGGATGATAATGAGTTAAAAGCAGTTTTGGCGCATGAAGCATGGCATATCCGGGAAAATACAGGAGCGCCCTACTTTAAGAGGCTTGCATTAATGACCTTTTCATCATCAGAATCCGAACTTGAAAGCAGGGCTGACCGCTTTGCTGCTGAAATAGCAGGAAGTGCTGCGCTTTCGTCTGCGCGCAATAAGGTTGATAAAGTATTTATCTAAGATATTTATTCTAAGAGAGAGAAAGGTGACAAAAAAATATGTGGCTTAAATTAAGATTGTATCTGGTAATGGCCGTAATGTTCGCTATAGTCTACGGTCTGGTAGCATTTGCAGCGAGCTATATGGGGATAAGCGGATTTTTATTTTATGGAATTCTGGCATCGGCTATCATGTTCTTCCAATATATGATCGGTCCGAAAATGGTTGAATGGTCTATGGGAGTGCATTATGTCAGCGAGCAGGAACAACCCGCGCTCCACAGGATGGTGACTGAACTTGCAAGGGATGCAGGGATACCAAAACCCAGAATAGGCATTGCCAGGATACCGATACCCAATGCTTTCGCATTCGGAAGATGGGCAAGCGATGGGCGCATATGCGTCACTGAAGGTATTATGAACCTTCTCACTGAAAAGGAATTGAGGGCAGTTCTTGGTCATGAGATGTCCCATCTGAAAAATAAGGACGTGGCAGTCATAACGATGATTAGCGTGATTCCAATGATATGCTGGTATTTTGCGTGGAACCAGTTATTCTCAGGCGGCAGGGACCGCGGGAACAATGTCCTTATCGGAATCGTGGCGTTCGTAGTATATCTGATAACAAATCTCCTTGTGCTGTACGTTTCGAGAATCAGGGAATATTATGCTGATGAGGGTTCGGTCAGGCTCGGGAACCAGCCGCATTACCTTGCTTCAGCGCTTTACAAACTCGTCTATGGCAGTGCAAGGGTATCAAAAGATTCTTTAAAACAGGTCGAAGGCATGAAAGCGTTTTTCGCAACCGACCCATCGCGCGCCGGCAGCGAAATCAGGGAATTGTCCCAGATTGACCTTGACGGAAGCGGTACAATCGATATGAATGAATTGATGGCGCTTCAGACAAAGCCAATTAAAGTAAAAACCACTGATAAGATAATGGAAATTCTGAGCACCCATCCCAACATGCTAAAACGCATCCAGCGGCTGTCCTCTCTCCAGGGGATGTCCGCGTATTAATTTTTTTTGATTTTTTTAATATATATTTGCGATTATGGATTTTAAGTGTGGAAAATCAAGGCAAAATAATATTTATACTTTGTACTAAACAAATTCATTTTTTTGTCCGAAAAGGTTAAAAGGCATGTGATAGAATGAGGAGAAATCATTCACTCT
>JBGPUU010000108.1:0-7766 GCA_041491305.1 Candidatus Methanoperedens sp. | reverse complement strand
GAGCTTAAGAAAAAAATCAAGCTCAGCCAGAGCGGTCACAAGCTTCTCAAAATGAAGCGCGACGGCCTGATTCTTGAGCTTTTCGAGATACTTGAGAAGGCTAAGGGCATAAGGGTTGAGGTGGAGAAACAGTTCGGTGTGGCTTCCCAGAACCTTGCAATCGCCAAGTCCGTGGAAGGCGTTGTCGTGGTGAGATCCACAGCCTTTGCGCTTAAAGATAATCCAAAGCTTGAACTTGTAAGCAAGAATGTGATGGGTGTCGTTGTCCCGAAAATCGAGGCTTCAAGCGTACATAAGAAACTCGACGAGCACGGTTACGGCATCATAGGCACAAGCTCGCGCATTGACGAAGCGGTGGACGCTTATGAAATACTCGTTGAGAAAATCATCCTCGCTGCTGAGATTGAGACCACGATGAAGAAGCTGCTTGAGGATATAGAAAAAACGAAGCGCAGGGTGAATGCGCTTGAGTTCAAGGTTATACCTGAGCTTTCCGAAGCTAAGGATTTTATTGTGCTCCGGCTTGAGGAGATGGAGCGGGAGAATACATTCAGGCTGAAGAGAATAAAGGGGTAACCCTATAAAAAATCTACGTTCTTCCGGTTTGTATATTTCTCGATGTTAGTCACCGAAAAAATAATTTTACTTTTTTCATTTTATTTTCTTGAAAGCAGACGTGCAATTGCAAATACACTGAAGATTGCCAGTACAACACCAAACCCCGGTGTTTTGGGAGTAGACGTAGTTTGCGCTGCAGGTTCCTGTATTTCCTTTGATGGATTTTTGACGGTTACAGAGTAACTAAGGCTCAAAGGCTGATAAGCGTCTTTGTTGTCGTCTGGCCAATACAATCCTGTGAACGAAAGGGTATGTGAGCCGATTCTTGCTGATTTATCTGCTTTTATGGTCAGTGAAATGGTTCTTGACGTGCCCGGCGGAACACTGAACGTACCTGCTACCACTCCGGCACCTGCTGCCTCTCCGAAACTTTGGCCGTAAACATGTATGCCGCTGGGTACACTGATGCGTGCGTCTACATTAAGCGTAACATCGTTCAAGGAAGGATTATTCATAAACAATTCCACAATTCCATCCTGGTTGGTATCTATTACATCGGTTACAGGTCTCAGGGTAACTGACGGGCCAACGCGGAATTTTCCAGACGTTGATGCTGTTGTTGCAGGAACCGCTGTGGGTGGAACCGTTGTCGGAATAACTGTCGTCGGTGGTACTGTTGTTGGCGGGACTGTGGTCGGTGTGGAGGTAGATATTAAAGCATTATACTCGGCCTGGATTTCGCTTGCTGAAAGAGCTCGGTTGTAGATGCGAACTTCATCGATGGTGCCGTTGAAAGATGGGGACGACGGTCTAAACATGCAGGGGTCGCCCATACATGCCCTTCCAATTACTAATTGTTGATTATTTTGATATGGTGAGTATTGAATATTCACTGAATTATCAAGAACACCATTAATGTAAATCTTGAAAGTAGTGCGGTCATACGTCGCAGCTATGTGGTACCAATCACCAGCAGATATATTTCTCACGCTTCCTACGCCAAACCATGTCCAAATGTCAGGGCTATAGGAGTCAGCTCCAACTGTTCCGTTTGGAGAAATATACAACTCATAATTATTCATCCACGATGGTTCGTACCTCTTGGTAAGAATAATTTCCGCAAATTCTCTGTTTTGGTATCTTTTAATCCACGCTTCCATAGTAAATTTCTCAAGGCTTAAGCTTGGAGAGTACGGAACTACAACCATATTATCCACACCATTAAAACTCAGCGCCTGCCCGCTTATTCCCTGAACGAAGGTTGCGCCGCTAATAGTACCGTTGTTGCCGCTGCCGCTGGTATCCTGGGCGCTGCCGTCGAAATGCCATTCAGCTACCAATCCACTTACAGCAGCGCCCGTTCCTGCCATACCAGCAAGTACCAGCGCCGAAAGACAAAATATCGCAAAGGTGCGCGCAAATTTCAAGTTTTTTAACACTGTTGGCAAAATCAGAATTCCAACAATTACACTTACGAACGAACGTTTGCCTGTACTCATATTAAACACCATCCAAGAACATACCAAATGTTCACACCTTAGCTTGTCATGATAACTTTATATATATACATTTGTTAGAGGCAAGTGTTAGGCTTGAGAAAATGGAGCGGGAGAATACTTTCAGGCTGAAGAGGATTAAAGGGTAGTATCCTGGGTGGAAATGATTGTACTTTTCAACCAAAAGTATTTATCATAAAAAACGAATACAATTTTAGCAACTAATAGAGTTTGCTGTGTCGGGACTATCCATTAAAAAATGAGGGTTAGCTACTGTTTTGGAGAGTAAAAAGACGACACAATACCGGAAACTAGGAGATTATCCGATAAATAAAAATAACATCAGACAAAGGGGAATTATATGAACACAAATAAATTGATTTTTGCAATATTACTATTCACCATTGCCTCAGGCCAGGCATTTGCAGCAGGGGATATCTGGATAACAAAATCCGCCATGCCAACAGCACGAAGCGACCTGTACGCCGCATCAACAGGCGGACTGCTTTATGTAATCGGAGGTACCGGCGGTTCTTCCGGCGCAACAAATGCAGTGGAAGCATATAATCCGGCCACTGACACATGGGCTGCATTGGCTCCCATACCACATCCTGTATACCAGGGCGCTATAGGAGTAATTGACGGCAAGCTCTATGTCGTTGGAGGATGGGACTATCCAACCTCTAATATTCCAGTAAGAAATCTGCAAATCTATAATCCTGCAACTAATACATGGGGCACAGGGGCTGATATGCCTATACTGAGTGGATGCTCGGTTGCGGGTGTGATCAACCGGAAGCTTTACGTCCTGACTGCCTGCGACGGCTACAGCGGCTTTCGGAAATTCCTGCATGTCTATGACCCTGACAGCAATAGCTGGACTGCAAAAGCTTCGCCTCCAAATACCCATGCATACGCAGGCGGTGGAGTCATTGACGGGAAATTTTACGTAACAGGAGGATTCGATGGAAGCAACGTAATTGCTGCGCTTGACGTATATGACCCTGCTGCCGATACCTGGACTACCAAGGCGCCAATGCCCACTGCAAGACAATCGTTAGCTGCAGGAGTTGTTAATGGCAAACTCTATGCAGTCGGAGGTTCCGCTGGCACAACGAGTCTTTCTACGCTTGAGGTTTATGACCCTGTAACGGATACATGGACAACCAAAGCATCAATGTCAATAGCAAGAAGTTCATTAGCCGCTGATGTTATTGATGGCAAGCTCTATGCAGTCGGAGGATCCGATGGCACAAAGGTACTTGCTGCGCTTGAGGTCTTTTCAAGCGTTGTTGCGCCCACAACAGTGCCTCCAACGACAGTTCCTACTACAACAGTTATTCCATCAACAGTTATTCCGACTACGGTTCCACCTACTACAGTTCCTGCAACAACAGCATCAACTCAAGCGAAATTCCGCGTAGGGCCGTCTGTTACCTTAAGACCCGTAACCGATGTGATAGATACAAACCAGGATGGTATTGTTGAATTGTTCATGAACAACCCGTCTTTAAACGATGTGACATTGAATGTGGATGCACAAATCAGTGTACCCAGCGGCTTACATGTTTACGGTGAAAATTTCGGACAAGCTGCAGGTGCAGGAGTGGTAGCAGGTACGTTCAGTGTTCCGCCGGGCACGTCAAGAACGATATCAGTAACTATAAAAGCGGATAAATCAGCAAGAGTCGGCTCGCATACTCTCCAGTTCACGGGATTGTATTATCCAGGCGACAATAAAGACAATTACCAGCCTTTGAGCCTTACATACTCTGTAACTGTCAAAAATCCATCAAAGGAAACAGAACCTGCAGCGCAAAATACGTCTACTCCCAAAACACCAGGATTTGAAATGCTGCAAGTTATTGTCATGGTTGGAATGGCTATGTTACTGATAAGAAGAAAAACTAAAAATCAACCCTAGCCCATCTTCTTCGCTGCCAGTTCAATCGCGGCTATCAGGCTGTCCCTGGGCATTATTGCAGCCACGGGAATGCGAAGAACCTTCTCCACAGTCGTAGCAACTATCGGGGCGCACACCAGCGCTTTTGCCCCATCCCTTTCAGCCCTGATCGCAGCAACAATAGCTTCTTCCATCGAGGTTGCAGAATATTCCCTGATTGTCAGGAGACGACCTGCGAGCTTCAGTTTTTTTTCCGAGATATAGTCAAGAACGGGACGGGCTGCGATAACTGCTATAAACTCTGTTTTTGCTTTCCCCTCCAATTTTTGGAGCACTGCCACAATCTGTCTCAGTGTTTTGATATTAGGCTCACGGTGACCAGATAATAATTTGTAGATAGTGCTTGCAGGGATTCCTGATTTCTCGCTGAATTCAGCCGCAGTCATGCGGAGTTCTTCCTTGATTATCCTTGAAAATTCCCTGATGAATGCTTCATCCGATTCTATTGCCGCTTTCATTAATTCTTCTGCTGTCATTATCACGATTGTATATATCTCCATATCCATTAATACATTTGGGTTATTGTGGTATAAAAATGGAAAAAGTTAAATAAGGTGTTTGTGAAGATAATAATTAATTATTACGGAGGGTTGATTATGAAAAATTCATTGAAAATTCTATTGGTAGTTGTTTTGGCGATATTCGCAGCAGGATGCATTGGAGGCAATAAAACCCCGCAATCAGTCTCAGAGCCCATTAATCTTGTGAAAATGAGCGGGCAGGACATGGTGCAGAGACTGGGGACCGGCGAAATCGCGGGGTTCATAATGTGGGAACCTTACCCAGCTATCGCAATGACAAAAGGGTACGGCAAACCTCTGGTTTACTCAGGACAAATCTGGAAAGGTCACCCATGCTGCGTAGTCGCGTACGATTATAACTGGTACAAGAATACAACGAATGCAGATGAAATCCTGAAACGAATGGCACTTGTCCAGCTTAAATCCGTAGAATATATCAATAATGCAAAGGCAACGGCCTCACCGGACCATGAAGACCTGATAAATTATACGATGGAATTTGGCAGCATGACAGACCCCGTTGCGGCTAATCTCAGCCTTTCTGATGTCGAATTCGTTTATACTCCCAACATTGCAGATGCGCAGACATTCATAAGCAGGATACAGGATTTCGGTATTTTTGACTCGGGGAAATGGAACCAGTCCGGTTATAAGAACGCTTCTGATTATGCAAATGCATTGATTAACAATAGTTACTCAGAATGGGCAACTCAGAATAAAAATGCCAATCTTACAAGCGTTGCTTTGAAAACCCCTGTAACCATCCGCTATGCCTATCTTGTTAGCGATATCCATGAGTTGCCGTTCTATGTGGGATGGAAAAAAGGCTGGTTTAAAGATGCCGGAATAAACATAACCCTGGCCGACGGCACACCCTTCCAGAACGGCGCGTTCGAAATGCAAAAAGGGTTCAAATCAGGAGCTGTCGATATGGGAAGCCTGGGCATCCCGCCTGTAATCATCCACAGGATAAACAGCAACGATTTCACCCTGGATGATACCCGTGTCGAAGTGGTAGCCGGTATGAATAACGAAGGGTCTGTTATCGTGGTTGGAAAGAATATCACCTCGATGAAAGATTTAAGCGGCAAGACAGTTGGATACCCCGGTCCCGGAACCATCCAGCATGTACTTTTCCTGATGGAGGCCGATAAGGAAGGACTTAAGGTCAGTTATTGATGAAACTCGAAACAGGGAAAAATGGATTGGTTATCAACATCCTTTCCCTTATCGGTTTTGTTATATTATGGCACATTCTTGTAATCCTTGCAAGGGATAATATTTTCAACATCCCTTTCATCCGGCTGCGGGATGTTCCAACACCGATTGAAACCTGGTATGCATTTGCCGGGTCCCTGGTCACCAGAACTTACGGACCCGCGCTTACATATGGGCTGCTCGAACACACACAGGCAAGTCTTCTGCGTGTCATAGAGGGAGGTATTATCGCTTTCATAATAGGGGTCCCGCTGGGTATCGGAATAGGATATTCAAAGCCTATCGGCAATATCCTTAACCCGATAATTGAAATCGTACGCAACATGCCTCCGATGGCGTGGATTCCACTTGCAGTATTCATCCTTGTAGCCGGAGGTGAGATATTCATCGTTTTCATAGGAACGGTTTTTCCAATCATCCTGAATACCATCCATGGCGTAAAATCAACAGACGCAAGGCTTGTTGATGCCGCAAAGACGCTTGGCGCTTCCGGGTCGCAGATGATAACAAAGGTAATCATACCATCGGCTTTTCCATTCATAATAGCAGGCTTGCGCATCGGTCTTGGCGTGGGCTGGATGGCAATTGTGGCAGCCGAAATGGTTGTCAGGAGTCCAGTCGGCCTTGGTTATTTTATCTGGAACATGGGTGAGCTGGGAAGATATCCGGAAATGGTTGCCGGCATGATTGTGATAGGAATAATCGGGTACATAATGAATATCAGCATACTTCTTCTGCAAAAGAGGTTCATAAAATGGGTAGATTGATTTTAAAAGGAATTTCTAAAAAATTCAATGATATTCATGCTCTTGAGAATGTGAATTTCGATGTTACTGACGGGGAATTTGTATGCATTCTCGGCCCGAGCGGATGCGGAAAAACCACAATCCTTCGCCTGGCTGCAGGACTTGATTCCCCAAGTGGCGGAGAAATATTCCTTGACGGGAGAAAAATAATCGGCACAAATAAGGAATGCGGTTTCGTGTTCCAGGAATATGCACTGTTCCCATGGAGGACTGTGACGGGCAATATCGAGTTCGGGCCGCAGGTGAAAGGATGCAGCAAAGAAAACTGCGAGAGGATTTCACGGCATTATATCGACCTTGTGGGATTGAGAGGTTTCGAAGACCATTTCCCGCATGAATTATCTGGCGGGATGAAACAGAGGGTAGGCATAGCGCGGGCGTATGCGAATAAACCAAAACTCCTGCTGATGGATGAACCATTTGGCGCTCTTGATGCCCAGACAAGGAACATTATGCAGGCAGAGCTTTTGAGGATATGGGAGAAAGAACACATAAGCGTGCTGTTTGTCACTCACAGCGTGGATGAAGCGGTCTATATTGCAGACAGGGTCGTTGTGATGTCAGCCCGCCCTGGCACGGTAAAAGAGATTTTTGACATAAACCTGCCGCGTCCCAGGGTGAGGACAGGCCCTGAAGCCAACACCCTTCGTGATTTGATACTCAAGTCGCTCGGGTCAGAGATAAAAAGGGCTGAAATAACAAAATGAAAACTGTAGCTAACCCGATAAATCCCTTATTCATTGACAGATTAAAAACTGGCAAAGTTTTCATTTCAGGCGCAGGTATACAAATCAAAGTTGCAGGATTCAATATTGACCTCTGGCGTTGGCCGATTTTGGATAACGTTTCCAGCATAAAAGAAGCCCTGAGCATTAGGGTTTGGGTGAGTGCCGTCAGGCACTAAACCTTTTATGCTATGTTATGTGACGTATTTGCCACATTTTCGCTCGATTACTTAATCCTTTTTGCAGTATGGTTACCTTCCTGATGCAATATCAATTCATTAACTTTCCCTTCTTTATCTCTTATGAAACTGATTTCTGCATCGACAACCTTAAAAAAATATCTGGTTTCTGATAACGGGAATATTTCAATTATAACCTGTCCTGTTGCATATGCAAATAATTTATTACCTTCTCTTGAAATGGTTAATATGGTATTGGGAGCTAACTCATATTCTCCAATGTAATCATCATAAATGGAT
>JBGPUU010000107.1:0-7818 GCA_041491305.1 Candidatus Methanoperedens sp. | reverse complement strand
GCGCCTGGGGATTCAGGTCGAGAAGGTTGAATTCCATAAATTCTCAAACCGCCTCCGTGTGCACGGGACCATCGTGGAGGGAATAGATTCAGGGGCATATCACACACTCAACATCGAAGAAGGGACGAATCTTTCAATAATCAAAAAATGGAAGAACGACCAGTTAGAAAGGATAAGGGAAGCTGAAATTGCATCCCGCCGCCCACGAGTGATAATAGCAACAATAGAAGAGGGTGAGGCAAGTATTGGGATGGTAAGGCAGTTCGGGGTTGAGGAATCCTCATCGCTTCGCCAGTCGCTTGGAAAAGGCGAGGGCAATCAACGGAACGAATTCTTTGGCGAGCTGGCAGCGCAGTTGAAATGGGCTGCAGATAAAGTCGATGCCGTTATACTTGCAGGCCCCGGATTCACAAAGGAAGATTTTTTGGATTTTATAAAGGCACGGGACCAGGAACTTGCAAAAAAAATAGTCCTTGAGGATACTACATCCATAGGAGTTTCAGGTTTCCAGGAAGTACTGCGAAGAGGCGCAGTTGACAGGATAACCGAGGAATCAAGGATTGGCAGGGAAGCAAATCTCATAGAAGATTTGATGAAAGAAATCTCAATTAACGGTAAGGTGGCATACGGCATGGATGAAGTCAGGAATGCACAGGGCCTTGGCGCAATAGAGACTTTGTTGATAACTGATGAACTTCTTCGTACCGAACGGGAAGGCAACAATATTGATGGATTTTTAAAGGCGGTAGAACACTCGCAGGGAAGGATTGTAGTCTTTAGCACTGAATTTGAGCCCGGGAAAAAACTTGAATCCTTGGGCGGTATCGCGGCGCTTTTGCGTTTCAGGGTAGCATGAATCTTGAGAATGCAGCCGATGATATCAGGTATCTGCTTGACAGGGGGTATAATCAGGAAGGTGCAGTAGAATTCGTGTGCGCGCATTACCGGCTTGATAAGGACTCAAAGTACCTTCTTTCAAGGTCTGTCTTCTCTAAGGAGGTTTCAGAAAAAAGGCGGAAAAAATTCTTGCCGTGCGAAATGATAAAAGGTAACAGCTTAGCGATTGACGGGTATAATATCTTTATCGGATTGGAAAGCATTCTGGAAAAAAAGGCTTTTGTTTGTGATGATGGAGTGATAAGAGACGTCAAGGGAATTTTTGGGAATTATGAGACTTCAGAAAGCACTGAAACTGCAATTGAGCTCCTATTACAGTTTTTAACGGAAAAAACCCCATCTTACGTTTGTTTTCTTTTTGATTCTCAGATAAGCAAAAGCGGCATCCTTGCAGGGAGGCTAAGGAAAAAGCTTGATGAGTCAGGCTTAAAAGGCGATGCGAGGACTTCAAAGCATGCGGATTATACCTTAAAAAGCTCTAAATATATTGTTGCTTCAAGCGACGGCGTGATAATCGATGAAGCAGAGAGGGTAGTTAATTTCCTGTACTGCCTGGCGTTAAGATTCGGATATTTGGAAGAAGGATCGGTGCGCAAATTAATCGTTCTTTAATCTCATTTTAGCTCTCACTATCCTTATTTCCCCATACGAATAATTATCACCCAGCCTTTCCTTTATCGGCGTCAGAGTCTCTCCCCCCATTTCAAGAATCGCACTCGATATCACTTTGACCTTTTCCTCCGTAACAAACTTCCCGACCTCGATATTTTCACCTGCAAGGATTAATTTCTCAATATGGTCATAAATTGTATTCAAAGATAAATTCCTTGTTAATGTGATCTCATCAAGATCCATTTCCTGTTCCAGCATTTCCAGGGTCGCATACTCACTTGACCGTTTTTTCACGGGCTGGCTGCTTTGTTTCTCGCAAAACCTCCGGATCTCGCTTATGAAAATAGCACCATATCTCTCAAGCTTCTTATCTCCCACACCATTTATCTTTCGAAAATCTATAGGAGTGCATGGGCGCAGCGCAGCCATCTGTTTCAGGCTGGCGTCATTGAATATCATATACGGTGGATAATCCTCGGCGTCGGCAAGTGTTTTTCTTATTGTCCGAAGCGCCTCGAACAATCCTCTGTCATCGGAATTCTGCTCTACCATTGCAGTTTTTGTTGCAGGCTTTTCGACAGCCTTGGGTTTTACAAGGTATATTTTCTCAGGTGTCATATCACCTTTAGAACCTGATAATAAATCCCGGCTCTTCTGGCACAATTTCAGGACAGGATATTCACCCTCCAGGTTGAGATAACCGCGCCGCAGGAGTTCTCTTATGAACCCATGCCACATTTTCTTTGGGAGGTTTTTCCCGGACCCATATGACTTCAATGCCGCGTGACCATTTTGTACGATGCGGCTGCTCTTACTTCCGGTAAGCACATCTATGCAATAATTTATCCCGAATTTTTCCCCCAGTTCTTCTATACAGGACAGGATGACCAGTATCTCGCCTGTTGCTTCCATTTCATCCTTCGGCATGAGGCAGTTATCACAGCCGCTGCACTTTTCTCCCCTAAATTCCTCGCCAAAATAACCAAGGAGCAGCTTTCGCCGGCATGCGGTGGTTTCACAAAAATTTATGATATCCATTAATTTATTATGCGCTATTTGCCTTTCCTTTTCGTTTGTCATCTGGTTAATAAAATACTCTATCTTCTGCCTGTCGCCGTAACTATAGAAAAGCATGCAATCACTCCGCAGCCCATCCCTGCCTGCGCGTCCTGTTTCCTGGTAATAGGCTTCAAGGTTTTTTGGAAGGTCATGATGTATCACAAAACGTATGTTGGGTTTATCGATGCCCATCCCAAAAGCGATAGTTGCGACAAGTATTTCCACATCGTCTTTTATGAACTTTTCCTGGTTCACGGACCTTATGCTCGCGGAAAGGCCCGCATGATACGGAAGCGCCCGAAACCCAGCAAATTTCAGGTTTTCTGTGAGAGATTCTACGCTTTTCCTGCTGTAGCAGTAAATTATACCTGATTCACGGGGCTTTGTTTTTAAGAACTCTACAATCTGCGTGAAAGCATCCTGCTTGGGTTTGACATAATAAACTAGGTTCTCCCGGTTGAAACTTGCAATATATTTTCTGCAATCTTTAAGTTCAAGCTGGTTGACAATGTCTTCCCTGACTTTCGTGGTCGCGGTGGCGGTGAGTGCAATTATCGGAATATCAGGAAAGGACGTGCCTATAATTTTTAACTGCCTGTATTCTGGCCTGAAATCATGCCCCCATTCCGAGATACAGTGGGCTTCATCAATTGCGAAAAGGCTTATTTTTAATCCCTTTAAAAATGAAAGAAATGCCGGGATGGTCATTCTTTCCGGGGCAATATAGAGCAACCTGACCCTGTTCTGCAAAAGATCGGATTTTATTTTTATAATTTCCTCATAATTCAATGAGCTGTTGATATATTCAGCCCGGATTCCATTTGACCTGAGGCTGTCCACCTGGTTTTTCATCAGGGAAATGAGAGGAGAGACAACGATCGTTAATCCCTTAAAAAGCAGGGATGGATACTGGTAGCACAGGGATTTCCCGCCGCCAGTGGGCATCAGGACAAGTACATCGTTTCCTTTCAGGACGTCAAGTATTATATCCTGCTGGAGCTGCCTGAATTCGGAATAACCAAAATAACGCCTGAGTATTTCTTTATCGATAACCGTTTCATCTATCTCTGCCTGGGGAATTACCGTCTTTTCAACGGTTTTCGATTTTGGGCACAGGTCGAAAAGCCCTTCATCTTTTAACCCGCACCTGTCGGATGCTTCGCATTTACTGCAAACCTGCATGAAAGCTATTGACAATTCCAATTACAATAACGGTTTCTATGCGTATTTGTTGCGGCTGTTCCGGACTGGATTCTGCACTACCAGATTGATGGAGGTGGTCGTTAGCATACAACAAACTGCAAAAGCAAATAAGCAATCAAAACAATTAGAATCCTGAAAAAATGCATGAATACAGATGAAAGGTTCAAAGAGGCTGATTATGGCATGGAGGCCGAGGAATATTATGTTAGATAGGTTGAACCAAAGGTCGATATTCTCATGAAAAGAATAGGAATAGCGGTAACCGATCCTGATGACTGGACTGGCCTTGCTTTTCAGAATGCCGCCAGGCAATGTGGTATGCATCCGGTCACATTCAGCTTCGATGATGCGACCTCGGATATCTCATCTGGAAAAATATATGCTGGAAAAATAGACCTTTCAGGGCTTGATGCTGTTATTGTAAGAGACTTAGGACCTGCGACTCATAACGATGTTTCATTCAGGTTTGATATTCTCTGCCAGCTAAAAGAACTTGGAGTTGCGGTCATAAATTCACCGGATTCGATAGCTAAAGCGGCAAACAAATATGTTTCAAGTTTTTTGTTCCAAAAAAACGGCATACCAACACCCAAAACAATTGTGACGAACAACCTGGATGAAGCAGTCGCAACATTATCTTCTTTCGGGCGAGCAGTTGTGAAACCCGTATTCGGGTACAAAGGGATTGGTGTGGATTGTGTCAGGGATAACAAAAAAGGAGTTGAGAAGCTTGAAAGGCTCTTTAAAGAAAAAAGATTGATATATATTCAGGAATTCATACCAAATCCGGGCAGGGACATCCGGGTATTTGTGGTGAACGGGAAAGTTGCGGGGTCGATATACCGGGTTGCGCCGAAAGGCGGCTGGATAAACAACCTGAGCCAGGGCGGCAGCGCAAAACCCTGTGTTTTGACCGATGAACAGGAAAGACTGGCTCTTAAAGCTGCCCGGGTTATCGGTACGGTATATGCAGGCGTGGACATTATCGAGGGGGATTACGTTATAGAGATAAACGGAACGCCTTCGGGTAAGGGGATATTTGAAGCATGCGGGGTTGATGTTACGAGGATGATTGCTGAATATTTAGTAGGGTTGATTTAAGTTCTCATCAAAGATAAAGACCTCCTCTATTCTGGATTTCAATACCTTTGCTATATCGTATGCAAGTTTTAACGATGGGTTATATTTCCCTTTTTCCAAAAAAAGGATGGTTTCTCTTCTTACGCCTACCCTGTTAGCAAGTTCTTCCTGGGTTAAATCGTATCTTGCCCTGAGCTCTTTAATTCTCGTTCTCATTAACCCCCTTATCGTACCTGTAAAACAACAGGACGTATAAGACAGAGGCGACAGCAAAAACAGGGCCCATCAACGCTGTGAATATTATTTCGTTTATCAGCCTTAAACCGAGTAATGTGCCAAGGACACCTACTGATATGTAAAGGAATATGAAACCTGCTCTTGATGCCCTGAGCGTGTTTAACTCCGAGCGCTCGTCGGTAATAGTCTCGTCGGTATGGATATCAGAATCCTTCCATTTCTTCCACTTGCTGTAGCTTTTAATCGAGATAAAAATCCCAAGAATTATGAAAAACCCGCTTAGCGCTTTACCAAAAGTGTTCTCATAATACAACGCAAGCCAGAGGATGCCCCACAGGACAAAAACTATGCCTGCGAGACCCTGGCGAAGTAATATATCTTTTGTTTTCATTACACGTCACCCTTTTTAACAAAATAGTAAGCCAATATGCCCCACGAATATAATCCGATATGTGCGACAACTATAGGAGTTAAGTAGGATTCCTTAGCTGCCAGCAAGAAACTGTTTGCCCCACCCAAACTATATGCTCCACTCAATAGAATCAAACATCCCACAAGAATCAAAAACGCATATAAGCTCGCTTTTTCAAAAGCTCTTATGGTTCTTTCATCGCCCACAACTCCTGTTTTTGGCATTGACAAAAAACCCAAGGCAGTTATGATGGCATCCAACGACAGAACAATGTCGTAAATTACGTTTTGGCTATTTGACGGCCTTCGTCCTAAAATTATTTGGATTATTACAGTTGCCAATAACGCAAACCCGAGAACGAGAGGCAAATACCACCATTTTTTGTTGAAGTTGTTCATTCGATATCACCTTTTTTATTGTAGTACCACTTAAGTATCAAGAAAGAGTACAGCCCTATGACCCAAATTAGAAGACCTCCAGCCAGGAAATCGCTGGAAGGAGTTAACGAGGGGGACAACTTCACAATATTAAGGAACATAATTACTGCAGCCACAGACACCATTATTTCATACGCGTAATACCCTGCTTTTTCCTTAATTCTTCCAGACCGCTCATCTTCCATAAAGTAATCTTTTGGTTTTGAAGCTATGCGTAAACCTATTATAAATCCCATCATCCCGCTGGAAATTGAAATAACCCCAATAATCGTAATCCTGGGAATGAACCATATTATAAATATTCCAGCCAAAATTGCAGCCAGACAGAATCCAAGAAGTTTTGAAATATCCCTGTCTTTTCTGAATTTCACTTTACATCACCTTTTTTCCCGAAGTAATAACGGAATATGAGAAAAGCATAAACCCCAAAGAATGTAATCAAAGCCAACCCATCGCTTAAGTTCATATTTAATTTCAAATAAATATCCAGAACCCACAGGAAACCTGCTATTCCCATAATCATCCAGTATGTATGGTATCCGGCTTTTTCATTTATTCTCAAAACCCGTTCATCTATCATGACATCTGTTCCTGGTTTTGTTCCAGTATAAAGTCCTGAAACAGACAGAGCCAATCCCCCGAGAATAAGACCGAATCCGATAAAAAATATGGACTGGATAAAAAGAACTACAATTGCGCCTAATAATATCATTCCCAAACCCATTCCAATGAAGCGTAAAACGTCTGTATCTTTCCTGAATTTCATTCATACCACCTATACTTCTTTAGAATTATAATATCTCAAAAAACCAAACATTGAGATCATTAAAGCAAAAAATACCAAAGACACTGCCATCGATGTTTCTAATTTGAATACGCCAAGGATGTCGCCCCAACCAATAATACCAAGAACACCCATAATCACAATAATCGTGTTTTTTGCTGCTTTGCATCCGATTTTTTCTGTTCTTTCGTCTCTTTCCGGTTCATCTGTTCTTTTTCGCAGAATGAAGTAAATAGCCCAACCAATTGCAAGACCTGTTATTACACCAAATAGAATCTTTAAGTCCACAACCATTTTATTCACCTCGTTGATATTTAAATAATTTAAAACCCTATTTCCTTCTTTATCTTCGTATAATACAATTGGAATGCTATTTTTGAAACTATTATGACCGCAATCAAAATCCCCAGCACTTCAAATACATCGAAAATCGCTGGATAAAAATGCAGCACTATCGTTATTATCCCGATAGCTGAAATTGCTGCAACCAGCGTATACTCCGACGCTATGGAGGATATTCTTTTAGTCATTTCATCTTTTTTCATTTCTTCTTTGTATATCAATTTCCGTAATAAATAATTTAAAAACAGCGCTATTCCGGCAGCGGCCATCATACTTACCCCGACAGTGTCGCCATAAATGGATAAGATGACGGCAGCAAATCCAAAAATCGAAGCCAGTACCAGCGTTAGCATATCAGATTTATTCATATAATCAAACTCCAAATGTTGTTTATTTACAACAATATGTTAGATATACATAACATTTGATTATATAAACCTTTCTAATATGCAACTGATTACAGTTATACGGATGGTGACAGTTCCGGCGCATGGGTTAACGAATAAGATAAAAAAATTATGTAAAAGCAGCAAATTTTATTGGATAACTTAAATTAACTCGTGCATCATATAAGCGCCAATGAAACAGGAAATGTCAAGCGTGGACGTGGCCGCGCTCATCAAGGAACTGCGCCCCCGTCTTCTGGATGCCAAAATTGCAAAAATATACCAGCATTCAGCAGATGAAATCAGGATAGGGCTTCACATTTTCAAGGAAGGGAGAACAAATCTTGTTATCGAAGCCGGAAGACGCCT
>JBGPUU010000106.1:0-7828 GCA_041491305.1 Candidatus Methanoperedens sp. | reverse complement strand
TAACATGCAGGCAGAAGAATACGATAAAGTCAGGGTGGAAAGTAAAGGCGTCAGCTATGAAGGGGTCATGATGCCTTCACAGTCTGAAAGCATAGTCTTAAAATTAAAAAATGGTTACAATATCGGGCTTGAGCGCGAATCCGCATCCATAACACTGCTTGAGAAAAAAGAAGAGAAAAAACCGCACAGTGAAACTGTCCGCGCCGCGAAAAAAAAAGGAAAGCTGCCTAACATCTCTATCCTTTCCACAGGCGGCACCATTGCCAGCAAGATAGATTACCGCACCGGGGCGGTGACTTCACAATTCTCCGCAGACGATATCCTGCGGGCAATCCCCGAACTTGAAGAAATAGCAAATTATAACTGCCGCATGATTTATAGCATCCTCAGCGAGAACATGCGCCCATCCTACTGGGTGGAGCTTGCACGCGCTGTATACGAGGAAATCAAAAATGGCGCCGACGGTATCATAATCACACATGGCACTGATACCATGATGTATACGGCTGCTGCTCTCTCGTTCATGATCGAAACGCCTGTTCCTATCGTGCTCGTCGGCTCACAGCGAAGCGCTGACAGGCCAAGCAGCGACAATGCCATGAACGCTATATGCGCCGCTTCCGTTGCGGCAAGTGACATCGCCGAGGTAAGTGTGGTGATGCACGGCTCGACCAGTGACGATTTCTGCTATATCCACAGGGGAACAAAAGTACGGAAAATGCACACTTCGCGCCGCGATGCATTCCAGTCAATCAATACCAGGCCAATAGGCAGGGTAGAATATCCTTCAGGCGTGATAAAAACAGTGACTTCGCACGTTAAGCGGGGCGAGAAAAAACTGGCGATCCATGATAAGCTTGAATCCAAATGCGCCCTTTTAAAATACATTACGGGCGCAAGCAGCGAATCTATTTTATTCCATTCAGGCTCGGGTTATAAGGGCATTGTGATTGAAGGCACCGGTCTCGGACACGTTTCAACAGAATGGGTTCCGGTTATCAAATCAACAGCAGATGCCGGGATACCGGTTGTCATAACCTCGCAATGCATCAGCGGGAGGGTATGCGACCGCGTATACGATACGGGCAGGGATATGTTAAAGGCGGGCGCAATCGAAGGAGAAGACATGCTTTCAGAAGTGGCGCTTGTCAAACTTATGTGGGTATTGGGACAGACGCAGGATATCGAAAATGTGAAAAAATTGATGCATACTAATATCGCAGGCGAGATTACCCGGAGCACATGCATATCATAGTCACATTATGATGATTATGATAATTATTTATATCATATAATATAAGCGTAAATATTAAATACTATTAAAACCTTAATGAATATTGTTGTAGAATTAGGTGTCTAATGCCTTTAGTACCCTCAGTCTCCTTCGACCCATCGTTTTTATTAGACACCTAATCTCTACATTAAAATTCTTTGAATTTTTCTAAAACCCTGATGTTTTTTATTAATGTAGACGGATAGTTGCCCGTTTCGTCTTTTTCCCTGGATTTCACCATATCCCATATTGTAAGCAGCGCAACGCTGACTCCATGCAGCGCCTCCATCTCCACTCCTGTTTTTCCAATTGTTCTTACTTCGACCGTTGCAATGATTGAGTCCTCGTTTATCTCAAACCGGACATCAATGCCTGTTACAGGTATCGGATGGCACATCGGTATCACAAAAGACGTCTGCTTGACTGCCATGATTGAAGCGATACGCGCGGTTTCAAGCACTGCCCCTTTCTCTATTTGTTTGTTCTTGATAGCCTCGATGGTAGCGGGCTTCAATTGGATCTCGCCGACTGCCACCGCACGCCTTTTAACTTCTTTCTTATCGCTGATATCAACCATCTTTGCCCTGTCGTCCTGTATATGCGAAAACATTTTCAATCTATCCGGACATCATGCTTAAATACCAATCTTATCCTGTTTCGTTCAATCTCTGCCAGTATCTCTCTCATGCTTTCATCACCGCCGGGATATAATCAATGACATCAGTCGCAAGAAGGCCATATCCGAATTCAGTAAATGCAAGGTCGCCGGCTGCGCCATTAATAAACGCTCCTGCGCATGCCGCCGGGAAAGCATTATGTTTTGCATAAAGCGCGCCCGTAAGGCCTGCAAGCACATCTCCTGTCCCGCCGACGGTCATACCAGCATTTCCCGTCCTGTTTGCCCTGACCCCGATGCCGTCAGAAATAATATCAATAGCGCCTTTTATCAGTACATTTACTTCATTTTCTCTGGCGAAATCCATAATATATTTGACTTTTTCTTTTTGTTCAAGGGGAACATCAACACCGGATAATCGTTTCATTTCACCTTTATGAGGTGTAATGATTATGTTCCTGTTCAGCAGGGGAAGAACTTCCGGCGTCAGAGCATCCGCATCGATAACGGCTTTCCTGCACAGAGGAACTATTTTTTTAACTGTTGAAAGGGTCTCATCCGAAGTCCCAAGTCCCATTCCCATGACGACCACATCATGTTTTGCGATAAGCTCGGAGATAACAGGAATATCGTCTTCCACTAACCTGTCGCCTGAAAGCCCGCGAACGATGAGATTGGGAGAAAAAGAAGCGATTATATCAGAAACATTCCGCGGTGCTGCCACCGTAACAATATCCGCGCCTGCGCGGAGAGCCCCGAGTGCGGCAAGCGCTGGCGCACCTGAATACGCGCCGCCGCCTATGACCAGCACCCTGCCCGAATCGCCTTTATGACTTTCTGAAGGTCTTTTCAAGAATGGCTGGATATCGCCTGGACCGACAAAAAATTCAGCTTCCAGAGGTATACCTATATCAACCACACGTATTTCACCAGTATATTCATGGGCGTTTTCTGACAGCAATCCCGCTTTCATTTTATGGAACGTAAGGGTCATGCCTGCATGAACGGATTTCTCAAACCCGACCCCGTCAGGGTCAAATCCTGAAGGCACATCCACTGAGATGACAAAAGCGCCTGAGTCGTTGATAAGATCGATAGCTGTAGATTCGGGTTCGTGTATTTTCCCGCGGATACCTGTCCCGAAAATCCCGTCAATAATCACATCTGCTTCTTTTATCATGGAACGGTCAATCGCTGTTGAATCCGCGGCTTCGATTAGCTGAATTGATGTATTTTCAAGGGCTTTCCAGTTATGCGCTGCCTCCTGCATTTTAAGATCTTCTTTTTTTCCGATAAGAATCACAGTGACATCATATCCCGAGAGGTGCCGCGCAGCTACGAATGCATCGCCTCCGTTATTGCCCCTGCCTGCCAGCACAACCACTTTCCCGGAGCTTATCCTTTCTTTTACTGCACGGGCTACGGCAGCGCCTGCATTTTCCATTAGCTGTATGCGTTTTATCCCCAGATATTCGCAGTTGGCATCGATGGCTGCCATGCGGGATGAGGTGATTGCTTGCATAAACTGATATTCTGCATGTGAACACTTATAATTTATTAAAAGAATATGAGTGCAATTCAAGATAATGATTCACAATTTAGGAATAAATGATTCCACTAATAAAAGAAGGTTTATAACCTAATTGATAATATTATAAAGTAGTCAAAATTATGCAAGAAAAAAACCGAATTAAAGGGGTAAAAAAAATCCTCGACAACATCGTAAGCAGGCTCAGGCAGGATTATGAACCAGAGCAGATAATCCTATTTGGCTCGTATGCATACGGAAAACCAACCGATGAAAGCGATCTGGATTTGCTGATCGTAAAAGATACCAGTGAACCAATTTTAGCCCGCTGGATGAGGGTTCGAAAACTGGTGTCTGATTTAAGGAAGGGCATAGCATTCTCACCGATTATCGTTACTCCTTCGGAGCTTAAAAACAGGCTTGGGAAGGGAGACCCATTTTTTGAGGAGATTCTCCAGAAGGGAAAGAAACTTTATGTTAGATAAAGAATCGAGTCTTCCAGAAGACTGGTTTAAAAAAGGAGAGGATGATAAGCAGGCAGTGGGAATTTTGATAGAACATGGGGGCAAAAGCTCGGTAGCTGCCTTTCTCATTCAGCAGATGTTAGAAAAATACATGAAAGGGTTCCTGCTTTCAAAAGGTTGGAAGCTTAAACGGACTCATGACCTTGAAGAACTTCTTGACGAGATGGTTGAATTTGATAAATCGTTTGAAAAGTTCAGGGAAATAGCTCAAAAAGCCACTGCATTTTATTTTTTAGAGCGGTATCCATTTTTTTCGGAAGAATTGAACAGGGAAGAAGTGAAAAATACTTTTCTTGAATCCTTGAAGTTAATCAAAAAAATTGAAAAATCCTTTGAGACTGGATAGACAAGGAAAAAATCATGGCCCAGCATCAATCCCATCTAAAGCGCATCAGAACCATAGCCGATTACCAGTTCGGGCGCGGCGCTGGAGATGCTCTTTTCCCTGATAATGTGGAATTCAAGTTCTCAATAACAAAAAGAATCCGCCAGATACTGCTTAATAACAACCGCATAGCCACGGTGAGGGCAAAGGACGGCATGCTCACTCTTAGCATCATGGGCGCAGGGAAGCTTCATGGATTAATCGGGTATCCGGGGCGCAGGGTAGTGGTCAATAACGATGCTGCTCCTTTTGTGGCAAAGGGAAAAACGGCTTTTGCGCGGCATGTAGTGACTGCCGACCCTGACATCAGGGCTGGCGAGGAAGTTCTCGTGGTGGATGAAAACGACCGCCTGCTTGCAACGGGGAAGGCTGTGCTGGCTCCTCTTGAAATGCTTGCGTTCAAGAAGGGCATTGCTGTGGATGTGAGGAACGGGATAGAAACCGGAGATAAAACCGATAGTGAGTGAACTTATTTCACCGCTGAGGCGCAAAGACCGCAAAGGAACACAAGTAAAAGCCCATACCAACCGGGGGCGAACCTGTTAATAGGAAGGAGATTGTTTTAAAGAAAGAAATGGGATATGTTGACAGGCTGATTGGCTGGGCAGGAAGGCATCCGTATTTGAGCGTGGCAGGCTTAATCATTACATTCCTTGGCGGAGGAATGGCTTTGGGGCAGTTGTACAAGAGCAAGGATTCTAACGGGACAGCAGCAGTTTCAGTTATATTTGCAGATTCCCCTACTCACACACTCGCCCCAACCCCTGCGCCCACATTTACACCGGCGGCGAATGCGACGGTGAAGGCGACGCCAGCGCTTCCGCAAAATTATTTTGACAAAGACCTTGGTAAGGGGTTTTACATAGAAGGCCCACCTTCATTCGTAAATAACATTACGAGTTTAATGTTAACATGGAAAGCAGTTGACCCTAAAGTATATAATGAGTATGTCGGACATTACACTCCGAAAAAAATTGTGAAAAGCAGGGATATTTTTAGCGCGTATGAAATAGGAAATGATGTTATTGAGCTACCTGAAGTTGTTGAAGTGTATGGCGGGAGTAACGATATTAGATTAAGAAAAGAAGGTCTTCCGAATCTTTTCGCAGAGTGGGACAATGCTTTAAAGTATAAATCAGGGTATATAAAAAGTTTTAAAGAACAGGAAAAATCAAGGATTGATTACGCTGTAAAGTTAAATGACTTGACGCAAGAGCAAGCGGATGCACAATTTAAAGCCATTTCTGGGAGAATAGATAATGGGACGTATCTTGACAATGCGAAACACTGAGATAAATTTCAGATATATATAGGCGTTTAGGCATATATTATATCGGCTAAGGTCGGTGAGATGAAACTAAAAATTATTCTTTTCTCGTTTTCACTTTTCACAGTTTTCTTTTTCAATTCTCAAAATGTTAATGCAGGATGCACATATTCCAATCCGCTTTATGCAACAATGACGCCGTTGGATAAAGTGGATGCTAGAGACTGTGTGACTTTCAATCCTGTAAGTGGATGCGACGGCGCGTGCGGCTCGTTTGTTACAGGATGCGATGGAACAAAAATAAAGGCAAAAGACGTCTGGGCGTGTGATAATCCCGGGTCTGTACGATGTTGGCTTGTATCGAATGCCGAAGTGTTTAGTTATACTTATACTTACAAAGATTGCGGTGGAGAGCCTGTTAATAAACTATGCTATGGCGGGAGATGCGTTGAATGCACAAGCAATACAGACTGTTCTGGTGGAAAAACCTGCCAGAGTAATGCTTGCGCTTGTCCTTCCGGAACCTCATGGGACTCTGTTTCAAACAGCTGTAAGATACTTGCTATAACATGCACCACTCCCTCTTTATACACAAGCCAGACAAACTGCGAAAGCAACAACTGCATATGGTGCGATTCCGCACACACGCCACCAAACAAATGCGTGCTAGATAATACGCAATGCAGCGCGGCTGCATGCACGTCCGACGCAAGCGGATGCACGGATGATTCCGGCACTAAGAAGAACAGTTGCGCAACTGCAATGAGCCAGTGGCAGTGGTCCTGCTCAGGCAGCACATGCGCCCAGAAAGAAGTCTTCTGCACAGATTACTGCAATTGGGCAACAGGAGCATGCGGAAGTGGCGAAGCGCGAACGACGAATATGCATGAAAGCGGAAGATATATTTTTTGATATTACATGCATTTCCAAGAATAAAGATATTTAAGCAAGCGAATACATTATTATTATGTGAACGAAATGGAAACAGCGGCAATCTCTAATGCAAATAGCTATATGCCCCGAAGCGTGGCAAACGCAACAATCCGGCTGGCTATTGTAAAAGCGAGAAAATCACCCCTTATTGAATATATGCAAAAAAACATTAAAGTAGAAGCAGATATTGAGGATGTCAGAAAGAGGCTTTCTAAGATAACCTCTTCAATGGCTGTGGAAACTATTGAAAACAGGGCTGAAAGGGTATGAAATTCTATTTTTTTGATACCAGCGCCCTTGTCAAAAGATACCATTCTGAAAAAGGAACTGAAGCAATCGATAGGATTTTTTCTGAAAATGATAAAGCCGTAGTGATATCAAGCATTTGCATAACTGAAATGGTTTCGGCTTTGAGCCGGAAAAAAGAGGAGAAAGCCATTTCAAAAGAAGACCTTGATGCGGCGTTATCGCGATTTTTTCATGATGCTATAAAAGAGTTTTTGATTCTGGAACTTGATGACGGGCATATCAAAGACAGCATTGTTCTTGTGCTTAAGCGCAGTTTGAGGACTTTGGATGCTCTTCAGCTTGCGGTAGCTATCGGCTTGAAGGATGTTAATCCTGTTTTTGTTTGCGCCGATAAAAAGCTTGTTTCTGTTGCCGAAAAAGAAGGATTGAAGGCTATTAATCCCGAAAATCAATAATTTTTTTCAGAAAGCTCCTGAAATTCTTCGTCATTTGCCGTATTTTTCGCCATTTCTAACCTTTAAATATCGGTTCGCCATATATTAATGAGGGGTTAAGGCAAAACGCAATTTTTATATTAATCCTGGAACATATTCCGTTCTTCTTAGCTTTACTGAGAGCCAAAAAGCCGCGAAGGTGCGACACACTCTTAAAGAGAGCTACGGAGTTCCAGAGATGTTTAAAGATTTCGGGCATGGAGTCGGTAAGGCTTACAGCGAGATGAATAAGTACGAGAAGGGGGTTTTCTGGCTATTTATAGTCTCCATGAGCGGGGTTGTCTTAGGCACAACGATGAATGATGGAAAAGTCGCGAAATATACGAAAGACAAGTTGGATAATGTTTACGAGAAGATTGTCAAGAAAACGCCCGCTGCCGTGATTGAGGCAGATTCCATTAATCCCCTCGCCCCAACTCCTGCGCCCACATTTACACCGGCGGCGAATGCGACGGTGAAGGCGACGCCAGCGCCTGAAAAATATCAACTGAATTATGACGGAATACTGATTAAAGGCGATAAGCAGTTCATAAAGGATGTCGTGATATCGCTGGAGTTC
>JBGPUU010000105.1:0-7849 GCA_041491305.1 Candidatus Methanoperedens sp. | reverse complement strand
CACACCGAACTGTTTCTCCACCTCAACCCTTATGCCCTTAGCCTTCTCAAGTATCTCGAAAAGCTCAAGAATCAGGCCGTCGCGCTTCATTTTGAGAAGCTTGTGACCGCTCTGGCTGAGCTTGATTTTTTTCTTAAGCTCTATAAGTTCCGAACGAGTGGGCTTTATATTGTCCTTGATAGCCATATTATTCTTTTTTCTCTTCCTTTGCCTTATGAGCCGGATGGTATTTCTGGATATACTTGTTATCGATTCTTGTGAGCTGCGCTTCAGGTAATTCAGCGAGAAGTTCCCAGCCGATATCGAGAGTGGTCTCGATATCCCTGTTCTCATCCGCGCCCTGCCGGACGAACCTGTCTTCGAACATATCAGCGAACTCAAGGAATTTCTTATCCCTGTCTGAGAGAGCGTCCTTGCCCACGATGGCGACCAATCCTCTCAGATCTTTGCCTTCTGCATAAGCTGCATATAACTGGTCAGAGACCGCTTTATGGTCTTCCCTTGTCCTTGTCGCGCCAATGCCTGAGTTCATCAATCTTGATAGTGATGGCAGCACATTGACCGGTGGATAAATACCCTTCCTGTGGAGTTCCCTTGATATGACAATCTGTCCTTCGGTGATGTATCCTGAAAGGTCAGGAATCGGGTGGGTGATATCGTCGCCCGGCATTGATAATATTGAGAACTGCGTAACAGAGCCTTTTCTACCCTTAACAACGCCTGCGCGTTCGTATAACGAGGCAAGGTCTGTGTACATGTAACCGGGGTAACCACGCCTGCCCGGCACTTCTTCTCTTGCCGCGCCCATCTGGCGAAGCGCCTCGCAATAGTTCGTGATATCTGTAAGAATAACGAGCACATGCATATCGTGTTCGTATGCAAGGTATTCCGCAGCGGTAAGGGCAAGTCTCGGTGTTATAAGCCTCTCTACAGCCGGGTCGTCCGCGAGATTCAAGAAAACCACAGCCCGCTCAAGAGCGCCTGTTCTCTCAAAGTCGCGCATGAAATACTGGGCTTCTTCGTTGGTAATGCCCATGGCGGCAAATACGACTGCAAACGGCTCTTCCGAGCCGCGTACTTTTGACTGCCTTGCTATCTGCAATGCAATTTCATTGTGCGGAAGACCTGAGCCTGAGAAAATCGGCAGTTTCTGTCCTCGCACGAGAGTATTCATACCGTCTATCGTGGATATGCCTGTCTGGATGAAGTCTTTCGGTGGAAGGCGCGCATAGGGATTGATTGCCGCGCCTGTAATTTCAAGCCTGTCCTCAGGCACAATGCGAGGCCCCCCGTCCAGAGGTTCGCCTGCGCCTGACAAAATCCTGCCGAGCAGGTCTTTTGAAACCGGGAGTTTGATTGTTTCGCCTGTGAACCTGACGCCGCATTCCCTGTTAAGCCCGCCTGTTCCTTCGAATACCTGTACTACAACTATATCATTGGAAGTATCAAGCACCTGTCCTCTCTTGGTTGTGCCGTCTGGAAGATTGATATTTACAAGTTCGTTGTATCCCACAGGTTCAGTCTTCTCTACAAAGATAAGCGGACCTGCGATTTCCCTGATTGTCTTGTATTCTTTGGTCATGTTACTTCCCCTTTAGTTTTGCAAATTCTTCTTCCATGTTCTTTAGAATAACGCCAAGCGCCGCATCGAACTCTTTCTCGAATTTGACCTTCGCAAGATCGTCTTTTGTTTTTGATTTCATTATATCTTCGACAGATGCGCCGCCCTCAAGTGCTGTCTGGGCTTTATCGCCCCAGGTGGTGATTGCCTTCAAGAGCTTGAACTGTTTATCCATCGGACAGAAAGTATCCACTTCATGGTAGGCGTTCTGCTGCAGGAAATATTCGCGTATCATTCTTGCTATTTCAAGCGTCAATTGCTGGTCTTCAGGAAGGGCGTCCGAACCAACGAGCTGGACGATTTCCTGGAGTTCGGCTTCTTTCTGGAGAAGCTCCATCGCATCATTCCTGAGCTTAATCCATTCAGTAGATACGTTTTCCTTGTACCAGTCCTCAAGCGCCTTTGAGTATAATGAATAACTGTTAAGCCAGTTGATTGCAGGAAAATGACGGCGCTGTGCGAGTTTAGCATCAAGCGCCCAGAATACCTTGACAATACGAAGCGTGTTCTGGGTAACAGGTTCCGAGAAGTCGCCGCCTGGTGGTGAAACTGCACCAATGACGGTAATCGACCCCTCTTTTCCGCAAAGCGCTTTGACTTTACCCGCACGCTCATAGAATTCCGATAGCCTGGCTGCAAGATAAGCCGGATAACCTTCTTCACCGGGCATTTCTTCAAGACGCGATGAAATTTCTCTCATGGCTTCTGCCCACCTTGATGTGGAATCAGCCATCAGGGATACGTCATATCCCATGTCCCTGTAATATTCAGCGATTGTGATACCTGTGTAAACTGAGGCTTCCCTTGCTGCTACTGGCATGTTGGACGTGTTCGCGATAAGAACAGTTCTCTCCATTAAAGGCCGGCCTGTTTTTGGATCTTTGATTTCCGGGAATTCATAAAGAACGTCAGCCATTTCATTACCGCGTTCCCCGCACCCGATATAAACCACTATTTCAGTATCGCTCCATTTTGCAAGCTGCTGCTGTGTAACGGTTTTTCCGCTTCCGAACGGGCCGGGGATAGCAGCTGTTCCGCCCTTTGCAACAGGGAAAAGTCCGTCAAGGATTCTCTGGCCTGTTATCAGCGGTGTGTTCGGCATCAGTTTCTTGCTGACCGGTCTTGGCTTCCTGACCGGCCATTTCTGCATCATTGTGAGTTCGATACCGCCTGTTAGAGTACAGATAACAGCATCAACTTTGAATTTCCCCTTCTTTATTTCGCTTACGGTTCCCGAAACCTTTGGCGGGACAAGTATCCTGTGCTCGATATTTTCAGTTTCCTGGACTGTACCTATCACTTCACCGCCGTTCACCTTGTCGCCCTTCTTTACTGTCGGGACAAATTCCCATTCCTTCTCGCGTGAGAGGCCGTTCGCCGAGACTCCGCGTTTTATGAAATCGCCCATGGTATCTTTCAAAACAGGAAGCGGGCGCTGGATTCCATCGTATATGCTTTCAAGAAGACCAGGTCCGAGTTCAACTGATAATGACATTCCAGTATTTTCTACAGGTTCTCCGGGTCTTAATCCTGAAGTTTCTTCATATACCTGGACTGTGGATTTTTCGCCTTCTATCCCTATCACTTCGCCCATCAGTCCTTCATTTCCGACTTTGACCACATCGTACATTTTGGTATTTAAACCGCTAATGATAACGACCGGTCCTGATATCCTATAAATTTCACCTTTATTTTTCATTTTCAAAGACACCTACTGTTTTATGTTGAATATTGATATGAGTTTTTATTATTTCCATAGGTCAACACCCACCGCCTGTTTTATTTTATCCCTCAGGTTTGTGCTTTCACCCTTTCCGCCAATTGCTATTACAGTGGGTTCCACAGAATCGTCAAGTACTTGCTGCATGTGGGGGGATAACGTCTTCATGTCATCATCATGGATAATCAGAATCCCGACATTTTTATCGTTAAGAACTGTCTGTATTTTAGCATCGATATCCTGGGAAGTCGCATCATAGGTTTTCCGAATGCCTGCGAGCCGAAAGCCAATTACAAAATCGCTTTTTCCGACAACTGCAATTTCCATCTACATCACCAGGTGGGCTTTTATTATATCTTCAGGAAGCTTTGTCTCTTTTCCGCGTACGATTATTCTCAGGTTATCCACTTCGATTTTCTTGCTCAGAATATAATCGAGGACAGGAAGAATGGAAAGCGGATAATAATATGATATCTGGGATGCATACACAAGGCCGTATTTATCAAGCCGCGTTTCAACATGGATTAGGGAAGTCAATTCGCTGCTGATATCGGATATTGCTTTCCAGTATGAGTATTCTTCCAGTGCGCGCACGAACTCGGAAAAGGACATGGATGCCAACCGTCCTAGGTCTGCCTCTTTAAGTTCCATTCCGCCGGGAATCAACATCTTTACAATATTTTCGCGTTCCATCCCGGCGCGCTTCATCCTGAAAAGAATCTTCAGGTTTTTCAAATCAATCTCGGTTCTCAGGAATTTCAGGAACAATTTATTTTCAGCCTGGGAAGCTGCTTTAATAAGGTTTGAATAAAACATTTTGTCAAGTTCGTTCTCGACATCTGCCAGGACACCCTTATAACCTTCAAGCGCGGGGTAATATGGAGTTTTTGCAAAAGCCGCGATCACACCCTCAATCGTCCCGATTTTAACAATCTCAGTTAAATCCCTGTATCGCAATTCGCCCGCCGAAACCACGTCTTCAAGTATTTCTTCTTCTCCAGCCCCTGAAATTTTTCCTCTCAGTATGGTCTTGATATTCCAGATATCAAATGAGCGGAGATATTCGGTAATCAGGAAGTTGGCTTCATTCTGCGATACTTCAATTAATTTTCGGTAGGTCAGGGCCAGGTTCTGGTTCAGGGCGTGCTCAAAAAGGTCAGTACCCTTATACTTCTTTCCAAGTTCGTCAACATCTTTTTTGTATTCGGATTCCCCGATGAACCGGGTTATCTCAGGAATATCCATGTTAAGGAATTTTGGATACATCTCCCTGGGAATGAGTTTTCCCTTCATAGCACGGACTCTGGCTACGATATATGCATATTTGACGCCGTTTGCAGCTCCCATTCCTTTTTTCACCCAAACAAGATATCAGAGACCTGTTTTAGGGACTGTTCAGTGACATCTCCTAAAATCGTGTCATATTTGAAGTCCAGGACTTCTGTCCCTTCTGCATTCTCAATAACAACGCCGCCAATACAGTCAATTTCGCCGGCATACTCTAGTTTTGTAAGTTTCTTGACTGTTTGCTTGTCCTTGCTCCTTGAATATATTTTGGCATTATTATTTTCATTTTTCTCGATAATTGATTTAAGAAGCTTCAGGTTTTTCTCAGCCGGAAGTTTTTGGACTGCATCTTTTGTAGCCTCATATACTTCATCAAGAATCTCTTTGCGCGCGTTGAGTATAGCTTTCTTGACCTCAAGATTTGCGCTTGAAAGTTCCTGCTGCCTGAGCCGGTCAATTTCCTTTCTTACGGCAATCTCTTTCACCGTTTTTATCCTTGCGGCTTCGGAATCGGCCTCTTTTAAAATCTTTGAAACTTCCGATGAAGTCTCGTCGCTTATCCTGGAAGCTTCGGCTCTACCCTTGGCCTTAATTTCTTCAACTATCGCATCAAGTCCCATATTTTTTCACTTTTCACGCATTGAATACGAACAATAATATCAGCGCTACTACGAGACCGAATATTGCGATGGACTCAGGGATAACGGTCATCAGAAGGCCCTTACCGAAGAATTTTTCATCCTCAGCCATTGCTCCGACTGCTGCGGCTCCTATGGCCTGTTCGCCCATACCCGCGCCTATTCCTGCAAGACCTATTGCTATTCCTGCTCCTATTGCGATCATTCCAGCATCTGCTACCATATTTTTTATTCCTCCATATATTTTTTATTATATCCAAAGGGGACGTATTTTTTACCTCCGCCTTCATAAAATTTAGTGAAAAATTCCACGTACTGAAGCCTGAGCGAGTGAAGCCCTGGCCCGAGAATTCCAAGTAAAAGGTTTACCAGATGTCCGATAAAAAGAATCACCACACCAACAAGCGCAAGACCAATACCTTTGCCCATATAGACGCCGCCAGGCATGATGAAAAGGTCCATGGAAAGCCTGTTAACCGCAAGAGCTATTCCGGCTGATGACAGGCCGATGGCAAGTAACCTTGTGTAGGACAAAACATTGCTAAGGAGCGTGGGTATTTCAAGGATGGATATGAAACCTTCGCCTGCTATCAGAAGTATAAGTCCTATTATCGCAAGTCCCATCCCTGCTTCGAAAACCGGATCACTTGTCGGGATTGGAAGCTTTGACATAACGGCCGGCATCAATTTTGCAATAGCCATGACACCGCCTATCAAAATCATCATCCAGCTTCCTTTTGCAAAAATCGCATGTTTTAATCCATGCTCTATTGTATGGTTCCTGAATCCTATGACCAATCCCAGCATGATATGCAGGATCCCGATAACGAGAGTTAAAAGAAGAAGCGACTGGACATTTTCGAACCTTGTCACTGGCAAAGATATGCCTGCAATTACAGGACCGGCGATTCCCAGCAACCCATGTACCATCTTTCCTTTTTCTTCTACATTAAAAATAGGGAAACCGAAAAATTCCCCATATATGAAACCGAAAATTATTGAAAATATTGATGAGAGGAACAATATCAAAGCAAGTGCATTAAGGCCGCCCGTCTTGAACTTGCTCGTGATGATATAAGCCAGGGCAGCCACGATAATAGCGTATCCTACATCCCCAAGCATTATTGCATAAAAAAGAGGGTATGTGATAAAAAGTACTGACGCCGGGTCTATCTCCCTGTATTTCGGGGTTGCAAATGTATTTATTAAAAGCTCAAACGGTTTTGCAGGAACTGGATTTTCAAGCTCAATTGGGATTTCTTCATCTTTTACTTCCTCATCTATCTTTGTCAGATATACAAGTCCGCCGGTACTCTCCTGAAGCTTAGTTTCTATTTCATCAAAATTTCTTGAAGGCACCCATCCGTCTATGATAAAAGCATTGGGACTTGTGGCGAACCGAAGCGGTGCTTCTGCTTTTTGTGTTTCTATAGAGAGGTATTCATCCGCTTCCATTATGAATTCGGAATATTCTTTCTTAATATTCTCAAGTTCCGATTTTATGGAAGCATGTTTTTCTTTAAGTGCGGATATTTCTTTCTCAAGTTCACCAAGGATGACTGGAGGATTCCCTTTTAATTGAGGGACCTTTAATTCGATATACGAATGTTCTTCCTGAAGCAGTTTTTGAACCTCATCCGCAAAAACCAGGGGGATAAAAAGTGCGAATATCTTTCTTTTTTCATATTCGCCCGTAAATAATTCATAGTTATTAGTTATCCCGGAGAGCTTTAATTCTATGTTGGTTTCAATATATCCTGCGTAAACTTTTACTGTTTCGTATCCGTTGTAAGCTTCAAAGGGCAACGGAAGCCCAAAAAAAGGCTTTATCGAGGATGCGAGGTCTTCTTTTTCCTTTATCTTGAATTCTATTCCTCTTAATTCATCGAAACGGGATGAAACATCTCGCTGGAGCCCTGTAATTTTTTCATCGATATGGGACGGTAATTCTTTCGAACTTGTCTTTATGCCGGGTTCTTTTTCGCCTATTCCAAGCTGGTTCGATATGGATCTCAGGGAAAGAAGGTATTCCGAGAGTTTTGAAGCTGTTTTTAACGGACGTCCAATCTTGAAATTTTCAGACTCTTCCGAATAATCAGTGATATGAAGCACATTCAAATTGTGCAAGGCAGAAATAGTAGGCACCATAAGGTCTTTTGTGCCTGCAATCATGACCCTTGTCATTTTGGTGGGCTTAAGCATTCACTGCCCTCTCAAATTCAGTTAAAATAAATTTTGTAGCTTTGGTTACGTTCTTTTTTGCCTTCTTTTTGGTATCTTCGGCTTCCAGAGCACCTTTTTCTATGATTTCCCCTTTCTCCTGGTTTATGGTTTCCCGCGCTTTGCTTATCTCGGAGTCTGCGTACTGTTGTGCTTCGTACTCAGATGTTTTTATATTCTCCCTTGATTTCGCTTTTGTTTCGTTAATCTTCTGGATTCTGGCTTCATTTGCTTGGGCGACTAATTTTTTAGCTTCTTCTTCAGCCTGTTTGATCTCAGTTAAAATTTCAGCTCTTGTCATTGAATTCCTCTACATGCAAAATAATAGCCTCGTTTTGACTCCACTTGCATAGGGGAGCACCT
>JBGPUU010000104.1:0-8223 GCA_041491305.1 Candidatus Methanoperedens sp. | reverse complement strand
GCAGGCTGCTACTTGGGGCTGTCTTGGAAAATCCGGGTATTACGAACCAAGAGCTTGCAGAAAAATTTCATCTGGCTAAGAGCACTGTGCATTGGCACATCCAGCAATTTTGTAAAGGCAATATAATAATATTTAAACAGGAAGGGAAGTACAGGCAATATTTTGTAAATGCTGATGCTGAGATGGCTTTGCTCAGATTTATGCCTGTAAATCAAATATCCATGAATAATTGTTGTGTTTTGCACAAGTAATTTTCAGGCACCATATACAATTAGCAAATCGACCACGATAATTGCGCCTGTACTTATAAAAGATTTTCTTAAACTACGAATAGATTCGTAGCTATAGCAATCTCTTTTAATATCCTTGCCTATTGATACCAGGAATGCCAATTAATGAGAAGGACGGAGATGAGAAGCTCCTTATACTCCCGCTGGGAGAAGAATCCAAAAAGATAACGCAGATAATTTCAAACGATACAGCAAGGCAGATAATCGAGCTTCTTGCTGATGCGCCTCTTTCTGCCTCGGATATTGCAGAGCGTTTGCAGGCGCCCCTTACCACTGTTACATACAACCTTGAGAATCTTGAGGGTGTGGGACTTATCAAGGTTGAGAAAATAAAATACAGTGAGAAAGGCAGAGAGGTCAAGATATTCGCGCCAGTAAGAAAGCTCATCGTTGTTGTGCCCGAGAAGACTGACAGGAAGTCTGTGGTTGATATGCTCAGGAAGTATATGGGCGTAATTCTGGCTGCTGTGCTTGCCTCAAGTCTCATTGAGTTTTTCATGAGAAGCGCCGACAGGAGCGCAAAAATGATGCAGATAGCAAGCGAGTCGAATTTAGCGCCTGCTCCCACTCCAGAAGCTACTCCAATCGTTTCCCCGGTGCCTACAGAAGTTCAATCCATGCCGGCTGCGACTTCAACCCCAATCGTTCCTGAACCTACATCAGCAGGCGTATATAGTGCTAATGCTACTGCAATGCCTGTACCTCCGATGCCGGACACCAGTGCGGCAAGCCAGGTGACGCCTGATATTTACACAAATCTTGCGAACACTATTACCGCGCATCCAGGGCTGCTTTTCCTCATGGGATGCCTGTTTGTGATTGCTTTGCTTATCATTATGGATTATCGCAGAAAGAGGAAAAATGGGTAATGGTTTCAGAATATCGATGGCCGCTAAGATAGCGATCCTGATTATAGCATTACTTGCTGCTGCACCTGTAGTCTCTGCTTCGATGACAGAAATAAGCGTGGAAAATCTGACCCGAGAGTCTGATGTAATCGCTATAGGAGACATCAAAGAAGTAGAAAGCAGTTGGAACCTATGGAGGACAATGATTAATACGCATTCAACCCTCTCTGTTGAAAAGTATATTAAAGGCGGCGAAGGGGCTGAAACACTGACTATAGTCACCGAAGGCGGAACTGTGGGCGAATCAAGCGTATGGGTGGAAGATGTGCCGGTATTTATGAAGAATGAGACGGTGCTGGTTTTCCTGAAAAGGGCCGGAAATGATTTCAGCGTCGTGGGTTGGATTCAAGGAAAGTATATCGTCGAGAACGGGGAGGTTCGTAATTTAAAGGGCGAGAAAACAACCCTGAATGATTTCTTACGCCGGATTGGAGAGGCAATGCAATTGCCGGATATTGCAACCCCGGCAAAAACTCAAGCTATTCCTGGATTTGAAACAATACTGGGGTTGTTGGGACTGCTTGCAGTGCGGCGCTTGTTGGTGGAGTGAATTTAATGCTATGAAACTATACCGAAGATAGATTTTTATCTTCGATTGGCAATTTGCATATGATGAATCTGGTTGTTTTAGAGCTTTAATAAGGGTTAGGGAAGGGCAAGACAATTTGAAAGAAAGCGACATCCTCCTCGATGTGATAAAAAAGAGGCGCAGCGTGAGGCGGTTTGATGGCGCCACGATACCGAAGGAGGCTATGGAGCAAATCCTCGAAGCAGGCAGATGGGCACCCTCGGGCGCGAACGTCCAGCCCTGGCGCTTTATCGTTGTAACGGAAAAAGAAAAACTCAAATCTATAGCAGAGTGCTGTTATTATAAAGTATTCAAATCGAGGCATGTGGGAGAAGCGAGCGCCGTTGTGGTCATTTGCGCCGACCCGGAGGCTGGAAGCCAAACATATACTCTCGATGCAGCGATAGCAGGCACGAACATGACCCTGATGGCGACCTCAATGGGCATCGGTTCATGCTGGATAGGCGCATTCGAAGAACATACCCTGAAAAAAATGCTCTGCATTCCTGAGAATTTGAAAATTATCGCTCTAATCGCCTTCGGATATGAAGTCGGTAAAGCTTCTGTTCCTCCGAGGCTTCCGCTTTCCAGTATTGCTCATTATGAAACTTATGATGCTGAAAAAGAACCTGGCATAATAACAAAAAAGAAGTCTTCCGGTCCATTTTCAGTTTTCGGAAAGCTGCTTCGCGTCCTTTTCAACAGGCGCTGAAAAGCGAGCCGGGACTGTAAAAAAGTTTGGTGTTTAGCAAATTCTTTGCGTCCTTTGCGGTGGAAAATCCTGCACCGCAAAGCACGCCAAGAGCGCAAAGTTACTTTAGACGAAATTTAACACCTACAGATTTTACACACACTGCAAGCTATTTCATCACATCTACAAGCGCAACTCTTTCAATGACAAACTCAGGGATTTTATCCTCTCCCCTGGCTTTGAGTTCTTCTTTTGTGATATTGAAAATTTCCAGTAATGCAGCGTTTTTGGAGTTGTCATATTGAAGCACGGGCTTTGGAGTTATTTCATTGAATTCGGATAAATCGATATTTTCCCCTATTGCCACAAGAACAATATTATTTTCCCCGCTGTGCACGCCAAGTTTCATCGCCCTGCTTATCTGGCGTGTGCCCGCTGCATGAAGCATTATTTCCTTGGCAAGGTCGTTTGCGATATTCCTGCCTGCTTTGAATGAGTTCATCGCTTTTTTCACTGCGAATCTTATGTGTTCCTCACCTGCCAGTTTATCAGCATCGAAAGCCTGTATTACCATGTTTTTATCTTTGCTCGTTTTTTTGATTTTAACAAGGAAATATTCAGTATTATCTATGAATATGGTGCCTTCCAGGATGTGAATCATCACTCCTTAAAAGATTTGTATCATGAAAAAGATAACGATTATGTTGGACATTGTCAACTAGTAAAGTAAGATGGATTAAATCACCGCAAAGAGCGCGAAGAACGCAAAGCAGAGACTAACACCTTTGCGGACTTTGCGTCCTCCGCGGTGAATGCTCCTGCTCACCGATAACTAAATACATTTACGAAAAGTATTCAAGCCAGATGATTAAAAAGCGACCTCTATTACTAATGATACTCGACGGCTACGGTATTAGTGAGAATAGAGAGGGAAACGCCATAGCATCCGCAAAAACCCCGAACCTCGACAGGCTTTTTTCAACTTATCCGCATACGGCTCTTGATGCATCCGGCGAAGCCGTAGGACTCCCCGAAGGACAGATGGGAAACTCCGAGGTCGGGCATCTCAATATGGGTGCGGGAAGGATTGTTTACCAGGATTTAACGAGGATATCAAAATCGATTCGAGAAGGAGATTTCTTCAGGAATAAAACGCTTTTGAATGCTCTGGAAAACGTCAAAAAATATGAATCGTCCCTGCATCTTATGGGCTTGCTTTCAGACGGCGGCGTCCACAGTCATAACACTCACCTGTATGCATTACTTGAACTTGCAAAAAAGCAGGGGATAAAAAAAGTATATGTTCACGCTTTCCTTGACGGGAGGGACGTTCCGCCCAAAAGCGCCTTTTCTTATATTTCCGATGCTGAAAAAAAGATGAAAGAACTGGTAGGCGAATTTGCATCAATTTCAGGGAGATATTATGCCATGGACAGGGACAAACGCTGGGACAGGGTGGAAAAGGCTTACGAGGCAATGACATCCGGGCAGGGCATCACAGCAGACAGCGCTTTTTTTGCAGTGGAGAACGCCTATGCCAGGGGTGAGACCGATGAGTTTGTCGCCCCGACGGTTATCCTGAAAAACAAAAAACCGGTTTCATTGATATCAAATAAAGATTCATTTATTTTCTTTAACTTCCGCTCTGACCGTGCCCGCGAGATAACCCGGGCTTTTACCGATTCCGATTTCAAGGATTTTAAACGAGCCGTATATCCGCATACTCATTTCGTGTGCCTGACCCAGTACGACGAGACCTTCAAAGTCCCTGTTGCTTATCCGTCCGAATCACTTAAAAATATACTTGCAGACGTCTTATCCCGCCATAATTTGAAACAGCTCAGGATTGCGGAGACCGAGAAATACGCACACGTTACCTTCTTTTTTAACGGCGGGCGGGAAACACCGGTCAAAGGCGAGGAAAGGCTTCTGGTACCTTCCCCGAAAGTGGCGACGTATGATTTGCAGCCGGAGATGAGCGCTTTTCCTGTTACCGATGAAGTCGTAAAAGCGGTTTCTTCGGGTAAATATGACGTAATTATCTTGAACTATGCCAATCTTGACATGGTCGGGCATACAGGCGTATTTGACGCTGCCGTGAAAGCCACTGAAGCGGTCGATGAATGCATCGGCAGGGTATTTTCTGCGGTAAAAGATGCCGGCGGATTATTGATAATAACGGCAGACCATGGAAATGCGGAAAAGATGGTTGATGAAAAAGGCGGCATCCATACAGCCCACACCTGCGACCCGGTGCCGTTTATTATTTGCGAGACGGGCGTAGCGCTCGAAAGTGGGATACTTGCCGATATTGCCCCGACACTTCTTGATATCCTCGGGATTGAAAAGCCAAAAGAGATGACGGGAAGGTCAATAATTCTGGCATTATAACTTTATATACTTTTCAAACAAATCTAAATATATGGATACTTCCGAGGACCTGACCCTTTTCAATGGCAAACTCACAATACTTGTGGTATTCGGGCACGGCGGCGAGGTTGATAAAAGCCAGTTAAAAAAATTCATTGGTTCTGAAATAATAGCCGAACGATGGAACAAACCCATAGAAATGGAACAGTCTGAAGGAGTGACTGTAATCGTTTCAGGCAGTGAAAAAATAACATGCACCGCTAATATTTATACGGATGTTTTTGTTGCAGGCGTCTCAATACTCAGGACTGAAATCGAAATAAGGGACAAGATTTTATTCAATGATATACTGGTATCCCTTCATTCCAATACAATTATTGTTGACGGGCTTGATTTCCAGTCATTTGCCACTAAAAAGATCAGTGAGATTCGTGAAAAACTCAATCCTGGAAAGAAAGTATCGTATTATCCGATTACAAAGAGATACGCGCTCTTAAAAATCAAAGAATTCACTCCAAAGCTTGACCATAAAGGTCTTAAAGAACAGTACGGCGAGATTATCACACGTTTCCTGTCAGGTGAAACCTCTATACGGCCTTTACACAGTAAAGAGATTACAGAAAAACTCGCCAACGACCTTTCTTATTATGACGAAGACCTGTTTCTTGCATCACCTGAAGGTGTATTTATCCTGGGATGCGATGATTACCTGAAAGACTTACGTGAACTGCTTGAGCTTGCAATCTCACTTTTGCTTCTCTTCCAGATATATGACCGAAAGATAGATTCGGAAATCACAAATGCTTTTGACGCAATAAAGAATATGCACCAATCGAAGTTTTATTTCCTTACACTGGCGCCGAGAAAACTTGAAAAGGCATTGCTTAATGTGAGCGAAATCGGGCTTGTCATCCTTGACGATATCGAAGACCTCATGAATCCGCATAAGATATCACAGGATTGGTACTACCAGTCTGCGTATCTGAAGATGCTCAATACCCTTAAAGTAATGGATTTTGAGAAAGTGGTTGAACACAAGATTACTTCTTTGCAGGACCTCTATACCACAGCCAGAGAGCTTTCTACAGAACAGATAATGCTGATACTCGAAGTGGTTGTAGTAGTGCTTATCCTGTGGGAAGTGATCAGGCCATTGATTTAACGGTTCAACTATTTGTCTGCTGTTTTTGGTTCCAGTATTTCTTTATTATATCTTTCAATATAGAGTATTTCCCTGATGTCCGTATTATCGACCAGCTCGCGGGCAATCTGTCTTTTTGTCATGAGCCATCTCTGGTTATACGTAAGTTCAGGCTCTAATTCAACTGTTAGCTCGCTGTCATTTACTTTTACTGATATCTCTTTTCCTATATACAGGGCGATAAGTCCCCTGGCCTTGCCTTCATTATCCTCTATCTTCTCTTTTATCTCATAGTCATAAACGACAGTTTGACCTGCAAGGAACCTGTTAAAGTCAACCGTCGTCATCCTGCCAATCACCCTGATAACAAATCCCGGACGGCCATCAATCTCAACAGGCATTCCCACCTGCGGCCTTTCTTTGAACTTCGTGATAGGTACACTTTCAATAAGTTCGGGATTCCTTGGGCCGAAGGCTTTTTCCGGCGGGATTGTAACGCTGCCGGTATAACCAATGTCCTTCCCTATTAAATCCTCATCAAGTCCGGCAACAGTATGCCCTGACCCAACAATGATAACGTCGCCGCCGTATTTTCCTTTCTCGTTGTAGATTTTGTTGGCTTTTGCCGCATCTTCATCAGTTGTATCAAAAACATGCCCGTCATCTGCGGTTTTACCCGTATATGAAACTCTTATAAAATCGCCTTTTGCTATACTCATAAACTATTCATCCTTTTTTTCGCTTTCCATGTATCAATGGTATAAAATACTTACTTTGATTATCAAAAAATCGACACTTTGCGTTATTCTATACGCTTTGGTTTTTGCGTATCCGTTTCATTATATGTTCTGATAATCTCTTCTTAATCCGCATATATTCCACATCTGAAAGCCCCGAAGATTCAAGCGCGCTGTCGCGGAGGAAACAGGGCTTGGTTATCTTGCAGCACCACGTCATGCTTCCAAAACACGTCCCTTCGCCATATTCTATCGGCGTTTCCCTGGCAAAGTCCGTTTTAATCTTCATGAATTCCTCGGCGCTGAGCCCTGCCTGTTTCAGCGCGCCGTGTAAGGCGCATGGCTTGACCGGCATGCAGCAAAAGGCAAGCGCCCGGAGGTCACCGCCGCCGCATATGTGTTTTGGCGCATTGTACCAGCCTGTCATGGACTGGAATGAAGATACGTCAAAAACAAGCTGGTTGATAATGCCGGGATTTGCACGCACGGCGCGGGCCAGTGACACCATATCAGCCCCATGAGAGAACATTTCTTTAGCGCTCTCAAAATCAACGACCGAGTTATTTCCGATAATGAACAAATCAGTGGAATTGCGGACACGCCTGATAACCCCGATATCCATTCCATCCGGATGCATGGCATCTATATGTATAATATCGGCTCCAGCTTTCTCAATAGCCTTTGCAAGCTCAACATCATTCACTACATTTGCCCGCGTTTTCACTGAAAGCACAACGCCTGTTTTTTTTATCTCCCCGATATACTCGCAAAGGCGCAGGATATCTTTCAATAATGCTTCCCCCGCCCCGAGCGCTGTCATTTCAGGCTGCCTGCAATGGGCGTTAATTTCAAGAATCGCGCCGGATTTTTTAGCCAGATTTGCAGCTTCGATATAAGGTTCAGGCGAAGCTGCCCGAACATTGACCGCTATTGTGGTAATCCCTTTTGCGGCTTCAAGCTCCTTTTCGAGAAATTCTATCGGATTATCTGAAATAAATTCAGTTCTACCGCGATCTATCTCCTTTCCCGCCGCTTCGTTTGTAGGCCCATCAAGATTATAGCCGCCAAGGACAACCAGTCCGGCACTCCCGAACCCTGAAGCGAACGAGCTATCGGTTATTCCCGCCATGGAGGCAAGAGCGATTGGGTTTTTGGGCGATGCATAGCCTATTTTTATATCGAATAATTTTTCATCCACGATATGTCGTTCCTGATGTATTTTTGCCTTCTGTTGTCTCTTTCACTTAAGAATCTTACGCTAAAACAATCTAAATGATTATGATAAGAAAACAGTGGTTCATCTCGATTGGCACATAAGCAAGGTCAATGGAAACCAGACTTATCCGGAACAAAACCTTTATCCATTTTAGATACATGTACGGGGATACCCCCATCATCAATCAAGGTGCCTGGGTGGGGTAGCTGGTTATCCTATGGGACTGTGGATCCTACGACTCGGGTTCGAATCCCGACCCGGGCCCCAAAAAATTTTTCGAAGCCTGTTCTGCGAGGAAATTC
>JBGPUU010000103.1:0-8301 GCA_041491305.1 Candidatus Methanoperedens sp. | reverse complement strand
TTCAGGCATCGTTCCATGCGGGACAACCGGTGAATCGGCGACCCTTTCTATCAAGGAACACGAAAAGGTCATTGAAATTGCGGTTGAGTGCTCAACTGTTCCTGTCGTAGCCGGCACGGGCTCAAATAACACGACAGAAGCAATAGAGCTTACAAGATTTGCAAAAGATGCAGGAGCGGATGCGGCTCTTTTAATAACTCCTTATTATAACAAACCCAACGACCGCGGGATGCTTGCTCATTTCAAGAAGGTTGCAAACGAGGTCGATATACCAATGATAGTGTATAACGTCCCCTCGCGCACGGGTATCAATCTCAAGCCCGAAATAGTTGCAGAGCTTGCAAAAGAAAGCAATATTGTGGGGATAAAAGAAGCAAGCGGCAATCTTGACCAGGTTACACGTATTATCGAGATGACGCAGGATGAGGATTTTGTTGTCCTGTCAGGCGACGATGGTTTGACGCTTCCCATAATGGCATTGGGCGGCGTGGGTGTAATTTCAGTTGTCGCCAATGTCGCCCCGAAACTCACGGTTTCCATGGTTGAAGCGTTCAATAGAGGAGATATGGATGAAGCACGAAGGCTGCATCTTGCCCTTGCTCCGCTTATTCGAGCTGTATTTCTGGAAACCAATCCCATTCCCATCAAAAAGGCGGTCGAACTTATCGGCTTCCCGGCCGGACACCTGCGGCTTCCCCTTGCCCCAATAAGTGAAGATAACGAAAGAAAGCTTAAAACCGCATTGAATAATCTCCATTTGATAAAGAAGTGAATTTTTTATGATAAAAATAGCGGTCACCGGAGCCTGCGGGAGAATGGGCGGGCTTATTATCGAAAACATCCTGAAATCCAGTGATTTAAAACTTGTTTGTGCCCTGGATGTAACCAATATTGGAAAAGACATCGGCGAAGTGATGAGGACAGGCAAACTAAATGTCCAGGTCGAGGATGCAAATAAAATCGATGCAGCGCTTGACAGGTCAAAACCAGATGTGCTTATTGATTTTACAATAGCTAATGCAGCAGTGAAGAACGTCATCGCAAGCGCGAATAAGAAGGTAAATCTCGTTGTCGGAACTACGGGTTTCAACCCGGAACAGAAAGCGCTCATGGAAAAGTCAATCAAAGAAAATGGTGTTGCGGCGGTTATTTCACCCAACTTTTCCATTGGTGTAAATGTCTTCTGGGGTCTTCTGGCCGAGGCTGCAAAGAGTCTTTCGGATTATGATATTGAAATAATAGAAGCCCACCATAACCAGAAAAAAGATGCGCCAAGCGGTACAGCCGTAAAGGCAGCGGAAGTTATTTCAAAGACGCTCGGAGGGAAAGAGCTTGTATACGGCAGGCACGGTCTTTCACCCAGGAAGCAGGAAATCGGGATACATGCAGTACGCGGCGGCGATATTGTGGGCGACCATACAGTGCTGTTTGCGGGCGATGGCGAGCGCATCGAAATCAAGCACCAGGCGCACAGCAGGCAGGCTTTTGCAAAAGGCGCTGTGAGAGCGGCTGTCTGGATTTGTTCTGCAAAGCCAGGCGTGTACGAGATGGCTGATGTGCTGGGCATTCACCAAAAGGATTAAATGCCTTTGGGCTCAAGCTTAATAAAGGGAAAGCATGAATGTATTCGAAGCAATCAGGAACAGAACCGTAGTCCGCCAGTTCAAACCTGATATCATACCTGACGATATTCTTTTAAAGATACTGGAAGCTGCAAGATGGGCGCCCAGTCCGTTCAATACACAGCCATGGGAATTCATAATAATCAAGAATAAAGAGACCTTGAAATCCATTGCCAGATATGCAAGGTATTCAGGTTATCTTGAGAATGCGCCAATGGCAGTTGCTGTTATCGTGCCCCATTTAAACGGGAAATTTTCATGGATTAACAGTATAGGCGAACCCAGGTACGCCGCTGCAATGGCGGTGCAGAATATGATGCTTGCGGCATGGGAACTGGGAATCGGCATGTGCTGGGTAAGCATAGAAAGGGAGAAAGTAAGCGAAATCCTGAAAGTGCCGGGGACGCATTTCGTACTTACGGTCATCCCGGTTGGATATCCAGAAACGACGCCGCCCAAACACGATGAAAGTTCCAGGAAAAAACTTAAGGACATGATATTTTACGAAAAGCATGGTAGAAAAGTTGATTAAATGAGCGAAGAAGAAAAAGAAAAAACCAAACCCGACAAATTTCTTGATTGCGTGGGGCTCTACTGCCCGATTCCGATATTTAATACCACACAGGAAATGGAAACCATAGAAGCGGGACAGGTTCTGGAAATGGTCACCGATGACCCTGCAGCAGTCCAGGACATCCCCCGCTGGGCCAAGAGGGCGGGACACCAGTTCATAAAACTGTTCAAGGAAGGCGACCATTATCATTTTTTGATACGCAAAGGGAACGGATAAACGCAATCCCTATATGCCATACGGTCGATTAGCTCCCATCATGCAAGTAAACGCCGACCTCCATATCCACTCAAAATACAGCATGGCGACTTCCCCGAAAATGGACCTGCCTACTCTTGCAGAAGAATCAAGGAAAAAAGGCATCCAGCTCGTTGGAACGGGCGACTGCCTGCATCCCGGGTGGCTTGCTGAAATAAAGAAACTGAAGGAAGAAAACGGGGTTTTTAAACTTAACGATACAAGGTTCATATTGACAACCGAGGTCGAGGATATAAACCAGGTGCACCACCTCTTGATTATCCCCTCAATATCAAAAGCGCAGGAATTATATGAGTTCATGAAACCCAACTCAAAGGATATCGATTCCAATGGCAGGCCGAATGTGAGGCTTGATGGCATTGAGATTGCACAGGCTGCCCATGACGCCGGTGCATTAATCGGTCCCGCACATGCCTTCACGCCCTGGACTGCCATGTACGCATATCATAATTCGCTCAAAGGTTGCTACGGGGATATGGCAGACAAGGTTTATTTTCTGGAACTTGGCCTGAGCGCTGATACTTCTTATGCTGACAGGATTTCCGAGCTTTCCTGCCTCACTTTTCTTACAAACTCGGATGCCCATTCTCCCTATGTTAATAAACTTGCCCGTGAGTTCACCCGCTTCGAGATGGAAGACATAAGTTTTGATGAATTAAAAATGGCTATAATCAGGGAGAAGGGACGAAAGCCGGTTCTCAATGTGGGCATACCTCCGGAAGAAGGAAAATATAACGAGAGCGCCTGCGTCCGGTGTTACAGGCATTATACGTTACGGGAGAGCATTATTAAAAGCTGGACGTGCTCATGCGGAGGAACTATTAAAAAAGGTGTGAAAGAAAGGGTAAATGAACTTGCTGCATACGATAAGCCGAATCATCCGGCCCACAGGCCCCCATACCTTCATTTAATACCTTTATCCGAGATAATCGCGATAGCGCTGGGGGTTACAGGCACCAATACAAAGGGTGTGCAGGGAATCTGGAACACGCTTATCGAGAGATACGGTAATGAGGTCGCAGTGCTCGTTGACGCCGACATCAAAAATTCGGGTGTCGATGAACGTGTCATCAATGCAATAATCGCTTTCAGGGAAGGGAGGGTTAAGGTTCATCCCGGCGGCGGGGGTCAGTACGGGCGGGTTGAGTTATCGGCCGGACCGGTAAATAAAAATAATATCGAACTGCAGAAATCATTATTCGAGTTTTGACTTGCTTTCTGAAAAAAAAGACATGGCATCGTAACATTTATCAGTGTGTATAGATAACTATGTGTTTGGGTATTATGAAAGTATCATATATATTATTTTATCTGGCATTGTTATCATTATTTTCTGTTCCTGTATCGGCTGACGTGAATATCCAGAGTTCCTCTGTTATCCAGACCAATGAAACATTAATATTGAGCCTTGATTGGAGTCCTGACGGGAATTCCCTGGCCTATGTTGCTTATGATGATTCCAGGAGACAGCAGATTTTCACGATAAACGTTGACGGTACCGGGAAAAAACAGGTCACGAATGATGCTAATAAAAAATGGAGTGTGGCGTGGTTTGATGATAATGATATTTCTTTTATCTCTTATGACACTTATGGGTTGGAAAAGATATTTCTTGTAAAACCGGATGGCTCCGGTTTGAGAAAGCTTCTCGATGATAAGACCCGCCAGGGAAGGGCGACTGAGGATAAACCGCCGGCCCTTGGCGGAGCTTCATATAACCCGCAGACAAACACGATACTATATACCTCTTTTGATGCGGCAAATAATGAAAAGATATACGAGGTCAATCTTGACGGGACAGGGAAAAAGCAGGTAATAACCGATGAATTCCGGCAGTGGAACCCGGAGTGGAGCCCGGATTGGAACTCCTTAGTATATGTTTCATATGACAGCAAATATATCGAACAGCTCTTCACAGCCAATGCCGATGGCAGCGGCAAAAAACAAATTACGTTCGATGCTATAAAAAAATCCGACCCGGACTGGGGTCAGGGCGGCATCGTGTACGTTTCTTATGAAACCGCAGCATCGAGCGGTCAGCAAATATTTATCGTTAACCCGGATGGTTCAGGGAAAAAACTTCTTTTTAAGGATGGTTTCAGGCAGCTAAATCCAATGTGGAGCAGGGATGGGACTAAAATCGTTTATACACAAATTGATCCCCAGGGAAATCAAACAATCACTGTATTGAACCTGCAAAAACCTGCTGCGACGACACAATCGCCAACTCCTACACCGACAGCAATAGGCACCACTACACCCATTCCGACACCTACTCCGACCCCAACCGGGACACAAGAAATTAAGGAAACGCCGGTAAAAAGCTCCATAAATAATGTTGTATCTTCAATGCTTGTGGTGCTGGGTTTAATAGTCGTGGTAATGCTGGTAATCCTTCTTATTTCAAATTTAATGAATAAAAAGAAATAATCAGTCCACTTTTAAGGGCATCAATCCCTTCTTTTTTATCCACCAGTAAGCAGCCCATGTCGCAAATATCGTGGAAAAAATAAGGAGCAGGGAATACCATGTTTTATCCTGAGGTCCCATATTGAAGGCAGGATTGCTAAAAACCGTGGCAAGTGTGTTTGGTACCAACACGGCGGTTCCGAGAATGGTAAGCCATGTCATGACAAGCGCAAGCCTGTTATTTAATATTTGCAGCTGGTTGTTGTAAATGCTCTGGAGCACCTCAAGACCTGAAGCCAGAACATCAGACATATGCTCGCTGAGTGCAATGTGCCTGTTGACGTCATCTGAGAGTATGCCCAGGCGCGCAAGTAATTTAGGGCTGTCGCTTATCAGTTCGGCATCGCCATGCCTCAGTGAATTTACTACATCAAGTGTAGCCCACAGGGTATCCATGTAGCTTATAAGGGCATGTTTCATGTTATAAATTTCAGGACCGATTAATCCCCTTGGAGTCGTCGTATCGGTCAGAATCTTGCTCAAATCATCTCCCTGCGCCTCTATCTCGCGAAGATGATCAAAATTCCTGTTAATATTCTCATCTATTATTCTTGTCAGGATGATTGTTAATTTGTCCTCATTTATCAGGGTAGGTTTGATTTTTCTCATGAAGGCGTCTGCATATCTGGATAGTCTTATCAAACGGTTGACGTTCTCCTCATGTATGGTCAGGATCAGGTCTTTTCTTATCAAAATCAATATCGGGCTGATGAGAACATCAAATTTCTTCACATTTACTGCAGGAAGCATCAGTCCCATTTCAGTATCCCTGTCTTCATATGCCGAATGATAACCTGAGAAAAGAGTGGGTACAAGGGTGGAGCTGAACCCGAGAGACATTGCGATTATGTCTGCGTCTTTCTTTATGTCTTTTACAGGGAAGTTTAACCAGGCTACAGATGAATCCTTAAGGAACTGTAAAAAATCATGCGGGTTGTCACCTGTTAATTTTAACGGTTTTCCTCCGGATACCGGAAGTGCGACACAGAAAGCGCAATTACCACCGGACCTGGGCGGAGGAACTATAGTTTCCTCTTTTTTTTCTTCTGGTATGTATACCGGTTTTTCTTCGTTCATAGTTCCATTAAATTATTGCTCGCAAGCCAGGGCGAGTTTTTCCTTTGCTTTATTAATCTTTTTATGAATAAGTTTAATATCGTTCCCGCTTCCGGCAAGTTTTTTCTTGATTACGGCTATCTGCCGCTTTATCTCTTTGGGGGCAGGTCCTCCGAGGACCGTACGTTTTCTTATGTTTACCAGAGGGTCAAGAGCTTCTTTAACGGCTTTTTCAGAAAGTCCCATGCCGCTTAATTTTTTCCCGAGGATCTTTAATGAAATTCCATCAAGCAGGGAAAGAGTAGGGGTTTTTCCTGTCTTTGCGATTGAGCCCACGATATGATGGGCAGTCCGAAAAGGGATGCCTGTTGACCGGACAATAGTATCTGCAAGCTCTGTTGCAGTCATGAATCCAGTATTTGATGAAAGCTTCATTTTTTCCTTTTTGATTTTCATTGTGCTGACCATGCCCTCTGCCATACGCGTAGAAGCCCGAACTGTATCGGCGGCGCGCCAGAGGTGAGGTGTTGCCTCCTGGAGGTCGCGGTTGTAGCTGTAAGGAAGCGCCTTGCAGATAGTTAAAACAGACATGAGGGCGCCGTGAACAGTCCCAGTCTTTGCGCGCAAAAGTTCCGCGATATCGGGATTCTTCTTTTGCGGCATTATGGACGACGTGGATGAATACCTGTCATCAAGCTCGATAAAACCGAATTCGGATGAACTCCAGAGGACAATTTCTTCTGCCATGCGGCTTAAGTCTGTCATCAAATTGGAGAAAGAGCTTAAGCTTTCTATCATAAAATCGCGCGTACTTACTGCATCCATGGAGTTGGCAAGCTCCGAATCAAACCCGAGGAGTTCAGTTGTCCTCTCCCTGCTTATGGGAAAGCCTGTTGAAGCAAATGCGGCAGCGCCGAGAGGGTTCTCGTTCGTGTGACCAAATGCCATGTTTATCCGCTCGATGTCGCGCAGGATTGCATTTGAATGTGCCAGCAGGTGATGGGCAAGCGTGGTCGGCTGGGCGTGCTGGGTATGGGTGTATCCGGGCATAATTGTTTCAGGATTTTCGTCTGCTGTTTTGACAAGCGTTGCGATAAGGGCATGAATTTCTCCCAAAAGGGATACGAGTTCCATGCGCAGCGCGATGCGTATGCATGTTGCTACCTCGTCGTTGCGCGAGCGCCCCGAATGCATGCGTCCTCCCGTATCCTCGCCAATAAGTTCAATAAGCCGGGCTTCAAGGGCTATGTGGACATCTTCATACGAGGTATCAAGAGCTGAAATTCCTCCCTTTTGAATCTCTTCAAGACCAGAAAGGATAGTCGTGCATTCGCTGTCTTTTATTATGCCCTGCTCTTTTAACATGACAACATGGGCTTTATCCACTTCAATATCAGCCTCAAATATCCGTTTGTCCGCTTCCATGGACGACGTGAAACGCATTATGTCTTCATCCTGTTTGACCTTGAGACGACCCCGCCTTAGTATATTCATAAAGCGACACCTCGCTTTATGCGGTCCCGAGTCACGCCTGTCTTCGACACGCTTTGCGAACGGGAGGGCGTGTCCACGTATGGCGAAGCCATACGTGTGCGCGGTGTAAACTGACGCAACAGTTTTTGATAAACCTTTCTTAAAGGTTTACGTATGGCTTCGCCATACGTGTCTGCGAAGTAAAGCGGCGCGACGGTTTTGCGGTATCCACGAAAACCGATACCCAGATTTACGTGGTGTTTAGGTATGCTGCCCATACCCCTTCTTTTGATAAAACTTTCATAAAGTTTTTTCATAAATTCTCTTTAATTCATGTCAATAGGTATAAATATAGACTTCTGACGCTTCTGGGACAGGTTCAATCGAAAGAAGCATTATAGGGTAGAAACAGAGCCGTTTACATCCAATCGGTGCAACCTGACGTTAAAGGCTGAATCCGGCATAAATTATGGTATAATACTGGAAAATTGCTTTATTTATCCGTTTTAATTTAAGGTTAGAGGAACCAAAGTAACCACCACCACTATTATCCGTCAATCTTTTTTTGGTTCCTCATACAATTCACATAAAATAAGCCAGATTATAATCACAAAAAATATTGTAAAAAGAATGACGAGCGGGTTGGGGAGTGGGGGTTAGTAAAAAAATGTTCCCGCTCGTCAAGCCATTATCATAAACATCATATTATTTATACTTTATCCCAATTTTTACTGGAAATGGGGCTGGTGAGATTTGAACTCACGATCGACGGGTCTCTCCGAAAACGCCAGGTTTTTGGCGATTTAATCTTTGAGCAGCACGTTCAGTGCTCCAACGGTTCCTCACAGCTTA
>JBGPUU010000102.1:0-8382 GCA_041491305.1 Candidatus Methanoperedens sp. | reverse complement strand
CCTGGAACTTTCACCGGATTCAACGTATGAAGGGATGCTAAAATCCCTGAACATAAATCCAGAAATAGTCCTTGTATTCCGGAAAGGCACTCCTGTACCGCTTGATGAAACGGTGACCTCCGACAGTGTGGAAATCCTGAGAGTCGTGACAGGAGGCCAATCCTGGCAACAATGCAGTTAACAGACGCATACGGAAGGACGATAAGAAGTCTCAGGATATCGCTGACTAACCGCTGCAACCTGAAATGCCTGTATTGCCATCGTGAAGGTGAAACGCGGGAAATAAATAATGAGATGACTGCCAAGACTATTGGAAATATAGTCAGGGCTTCGCAGGCTTTCGGGGTGGACAGGGTGAAATTCTCAGGCGGGGAACCTTTGCTCAGGAATGATTTAGAAGAAATAATCAAATCGCTTCCAGAACTCAGGGATGTCTCGGCCACGACCAATGGGGTTTTTCTGGCGCATAAGGCGAAAAGCCTTGCAGAAAGCGGACTTGACCGCATCAATATCAGTCTTCCCTCTCTATTGCCTGAACAATACAGGAAAGTCACAGGAGGAGATATTGGTAAAGTTCTTGATGGAATTGATGCTGCCGTCGATTGGGGCATGACGCCAGTTAAACTGAATATGGTGCTCCTCAAAGGGATAAATGATAAAGAAATCCTGAAAATGATGGATTTTACCAGGAAGTTTGAGGGGAAAGTTATCCTGCAATTAATAGAATTAATGGATTTCCAGGGAACAGCGCAATATCAGGTTGATATAAATGAAATTGAAAAATTCCTTGAATCCAGAGCCTCAAAAATAGAAGAAAGGGTAATGCACAGGAGAAAGAAATATCATATCGGTGGTGTCGAGGTCGAACTTGTCAGGCCGATAGATAATTCACATTTCTGTGCCAATTGCAACAGGCTTCGAGTCACTTCAGATGGAAGGCTGAAGCCATGCCTTTTCAGGAACGACAACCTTGTGGATGTGAATAATAAAGAGCCGCAGGAAATCATGGAGTTAATGAAGCTTGTAATGGATAAAAGAGAACCATTCTACAAGGGTTGAGCTGAACGCATATTTAGATTATAATGAGGCGGTTCTTTGTGGATTTTATTAATAAAACCGAACTCAAATATCTCATTTTCAGAAAGCAGTCTTGAGATGTATTTTAACCTGTTGAGCATGGGCACAAAAGCCATTGTCGAGCTAACGAACTCGCCTGACAGGGAAGCGCAATATTTCGGGGAGATCATGTAAGCGCTCATCACAAAGTCTTCGTCCACAATCCCGGTGATTTTTGAAACGATTTTTGCGGCATCGATAGGCTTTGCCCTGATGAAATTACTCGCTTTTTCATGAAGTTTAAGGAAGTCCCGAATCACGCCGGGTGATTGCATCAGCTCCTTCCTGATTACTATCCCGTAACTTGGATTGTCGGGCCACAGGGCATGCGGCGGGATGATTATTTTTGCATCACAGGCGCGCGCGGCTGCAACAGCAAGAGACGGCGTACCCACGGCAGCATCGATATCACCGTCCACAAGCGCCTCAAGAACAAAGTCTGTCCATGCAAAATTCTTAACCTCGATATTGAGCTTTGCCTCGTTTATGGCATTGTGGATGATGACATCGTGAATAGAGCCTTTCGGGGGTGAGCCGATAGTCTTTCCTTCAAATTGCGAAAGCGCTGCATTCAAACTCTGCGAATCGCGAAGAGTATTGTAATTATTTCGGGCAATGAGCACCGTTCCTTCTACATGCCCGCCCGCGATGCAGATAATCGGAACCTCCCGGTCGATGCCGATGATTGCAGGAGGCAGGCCGATATACCCGATGTCGATTTCCTTGTTTGCGAAGGCTTTAACGATGTCGGGGCCTGAGGCAAAAAGTTTCCAGTTCGCATGGATGCCTGCTTTTTCAAGCCAGTCTGTGCCCATCAGGATAAATGAGGTATGATATACTGTTGAGAGATGACCGATGTTGAGCATAATATCTTTATTTAAGTTTATTTATATATTCAGCTTTTATATCCCTGATAAATTCTAAAATGAATTTAATAGCTTCGGATGGCTCTTTAGACAAAAAGTTTTCGCTCACATCATCGTCTACGCGATTGTGAAAATGATGCGGAAATGTACTGACATTTTTCCATGCTTCATGCCTGGCGTTATCCCATCTGTAAATTGTCTCATCTAAATGTCTTCTTTCCCAGTGATACGCGTATCTTCCTTCAATCTGTCTTGAAAACCACACGTCAAGGAAAGATTCATCTACAATATATAATCTTAGTTTTCCTTCGATGATTTCGTATCCTATCACTATATCTGCAAACTCAATTTCTGCTATATTAGCAAGCTTTTTGAGGAGGGAATCTATCATCTATACAGTCCGGATGAGTTTTTTTAATTTTGTTTTTTCAGATTCCAGATAGTCTATTTTTGTCAGATCTTCAAAAACATCAGACTCGACTACGGTCCCCTTCTCTATTGCGCGCTCAAGGTCTTTAATTGAGCGTATTCCGTACTTGTGGTAAAGAGCGTGGAGCTGCGCTTCTATTTTTCCAAGTTCGGATTTAATATATGCCCTTACTCCAACAGTCACCAGTTCATCTTCTTTAATCCCGATTTCTTTTGACAGTTTATGCACTACGCTACTCATATCTCATTCTTGTATATGGCATATACACTAATAAACTTGCCTTCAAGTCAATAATACATCACATCTACTACATATTTTTCAGCCAGCGCAAGTATCCTTGCAAGCAATTCATCACTGCCGTATGTGCTTAGCTGTTGTTTGCCCAACAATTCAAAAACTTCCCTGCCCACAACATCATCAAATCCGGCTTTCACACGGATGATAACCGAACCTTCGGGAACCATCGAATTTTCAAGAACACCGTCTATATCCCCGTCAATTATCCCGATTACAGGAATACCGAGGCGCGTCAATATATCTGCCGCGATGGTTGTGGTATCATCTCCCACGGTTATGACAAGCCCGGCATCTTTTACGAGTTCGAAAGTGGACTCGGCGCAGTGGTCGATTATGGCGATTTTGCCTTGCTGTATATGTCCAACATTTTTTATCTTTGGCTTTTGTCTCGTTCGCCTGATATTTCCGGTCTTTACCTTTGCAGTTAAAAGGTTGATTTTTTTGTTTTCCAGTTTTTCAAGCCCATGCGGTTTAATTCTTATTCCCCGAACCTCAATTACCTTACCATCCTTGCAGATGATTTCTGGGTCAGGCTGTGCAATTTCCCCGATTACAATCCCGTCTAGGCGGATGTTCTCGCCTGCAAAAGCGCCTGCTATGCGGCGGATAATTCTGTCTTCCTCCGTTCTTACATGTGACGGCGCGGCTTTTCCATGTTCCAGAGGGAGGTCATAAAAGGCTGATTCCGCCAGTGTGTTTTTTACAAATTCTGCGCAGGGTTTTGCTTGTGAACTATAATAAATGATCCTGCCATCGAAATCCGGGCGCTCGATATGTACGAACGGTATGGAATCACCAACCTTCGATGCCACTATTCGCCCGAAATGGCGCCCGGTATCAAGTGTTTTCCCGTGGTTAAGCAGTATCGCAAGGTCTAAATTGTCTTTTAAAAAAAGAATGGTTTCACTCGGCGTAAGTCCCTGTGATATATCAATAACATCTTCAAGACCAGAATCGAGAACCGCCGTTCTCCCCATCGTTCCGCCAAGCTTTGCCATAACATCATGCTTGCTTCTGAATATATCGATTATCCGCTTTGCTGAACCCACATCGATAATCTCAGGGCCGTGAAGGATGATTCCTATGCGCATATTCATCCATTGGGTTTTATATCTTTAAAATTAATGGCGTATAGCCCGGCAAGGATTCGAACCTTGGTCGCAGGATCCAGAGTCCCGCATGATTGACCGCTACACTACCGGGCTTCGCGAGGTTTTCATAATTAGGCTTTTTACGTATTAATCTATCGGAGCAAGCTCAAAGATGCCAGTATTTGCGCTGGACTTGTTTTATTTCTTCTAACCGCGCCCTCACCTGCGGATTGACGGCTGCTCCTTTCCTGGCAGGTTCCAGGCCCATAAAAACATTGAGTACAGCCGCAACAGAGTGCGAAAGCAGCCCAAGGTCGTATCCGCCTTCAAGGACAGCGCCGAGCTTCCCATCGCAGGTTTCCCTGGATATCGATTTTACAATTGAGGCAAGGACGGCGAATCCTCCCACGCTCATTCTCATATTTGCAAGCCCGTCGTTGGCGCAGGCATCCTGTCCTGCGCTGACAAGAATCATGTCCGGCCTGAATTCAAGCGCGGCAGGAACGAGTATCTCCTCAAATGCTGCAATGAACCCTGAATCATCAGTTCCCGCAGGCAGAGGTATATTGATGTTATAGCCCTCGCCGTTTCCGCTTCCAACCTCATTTAGCCATCCGGTTCCGGGATAATGGGGATACTGGTGTGTTGAAAAATAGAGAACAGTGGGGTCATCATAAAACGCCTCCTGTGTCCCGTTACCGTGATGAACATCCCAGTCCACTATCAGGATGCGCTTTTTTCCACTTTTCTGTGCATGGCGCGCTGCAATCGCAACATTATTGAAAATGCAGAATCCCATTCCGTTCCCGGGTTCTGCGTGATGCCCAGGCGGTCTTACGAGCGCAAAAAAGGATTCCACCCCCTCAAGCAATGCATCAACCCCTGTAATCGCGCCGCCGGCAGCAAGGAGCGCCACGTTGTATGAATCGCGGCATAATATCGTATCCGGGTCAAGCGGGAGTTCAAGTTCGGAGTATTTCCTGGCTTTTTCTATGTATTCCTGCGAATGGATGTATCGAATTTCGTCAAGAGTTGCATACCTTGGTTCAATAAGTTCAAGCTGTTCCATCATTCCGGTTTCTTCAAGATATGCGATTATGGACAGCAACCGCTCTTTATTCTCAGGATGCGACCCCGTCTCATGTTTTAAATAATCCGGGTGGTAAATAATGCCTGTTCGGGACAAGGTTATAAAAAACTTTGCGGTTCTTGCGTCTTTGCGGTGTGTGATTTTTTTTACCGCAGAGAACACAGAGTTCGCAAAGATACGTTAAAAGTTAAGCCAGTTTTTTCCCGGCATTAGGTCCGTAGGTAGCGTCGTATATTTCTTTTACATGAAATACGAATGCTGATTTCCCGGGTAATTTCTTGGAATCAGCCATTTCTTTTGCACTTGAATACCTGTCACCCCTGCTTTCGATATCGACTGTCCCTTTTATCTGGTAGGATTTCTTAGCTTCGCCGTCATACGCGACTATTGCCATATTCGGGTTTGCTTCAATGTTCTTTCTTGTCTTGTTGAAAAAATTATCCACGAACAATATAGTTTCATCATCAAGGATTTTCCACATGGTCACAAATACGACGTTTGGTTTCCCGGTTTTATCTGCTGTCGCAATCGGCAGCGGTTTTTGCTTGGAAACAACATCTTTTACTTCAGGGGGCATTTTCACCAAATTTATCACCGCCATTCGTTTAGTATGCATTGGTCATAAAGTTTTTGATTGATATTCATGATTCCTGCAATAGATATATCACGAACTGGTACAAGGGGCGAATGCCTGTTTAGCCTGGCCACCGATTTACGTTTTGAATTCAAACGTAGCATCAATTCCAGTATCTGTTGTTACTCTAATATCATGACTACCTTTTTGAATATTTAGGGCAACATCTAATTGCAAAATTTTTCCAGCGTTCCATGTGGCATCATTACCCATAAATGATACAGAAATTTGACTTTTGGGAACAACGTTGCCATCAAGAAAAACACTAATTTCATTAATAGTAATATCTGAAGTCCCCAAATTTTTTAAATAAAATGTATAAGTACCGCCGGAATATGGGACTGCAAGCGGGTCATTTATAAATAAAACCTGATCGGAGGTTCCTTGGTTTGCCTGGTCATTTTGGTCAGAAATCCATGCTGACAGCCTTTCCGATTCATCGGTTGATTTAATTGCTATATTATTCGTCTTTATAGCTTTTTTCTGGAGCGCCCCGCCTGAATAAATCATCATTCCTGCTGTTATTGCAGCTATCAACAATACAGACATAAAAATTATAAGTGTGCCTATACCCATATCACCGTTATTATTATTCAGGTATTTCTTTTTTTGTTCCATACGCAAATTCACCCCTAAAATATTATTCAATTCGCTGATTACATGTATATTAATAAATTTGTGAGACTTGTGTGAAAAAATAAATGTATTCATAATTACACATTAATTTTTTATAATAAACTAAATGTTTTTAAATGATTTGAGACAAAATATAGAATTCAAAAAACCACAAGTAATATAAATCAAAAATACAATCAGTCAGCCAATGAAAATCTACAGGACATACGAGGATTTGCCAAAAATCAAGCTGCCGTTAGGGCAGGAAGTTTTCATAAGCGACAGTACCATCCGTGACGGCTCCCAGATGCCCGGGATAGTGATGAAAAAAAAGCACAAGACCGAGATATATGAGTATCTTCACAAAATCGGGATTGAAAAGCTTGAAACTTTTGTCTATAACGAGCGCGACAGGGAAGCGGTCAGGGAAATGCTTGACCGGGGATATGAATTTCCCGAAGTCACAGGATGGGCGCGTGCAAATCCCAAGGATATTGATTTTGTTCTAAGTATGGACGGGATAAAAGAAACTGGCATCCTGATGTCGGTCTCCGACTCGCATGTAATTGATAAGATGGGGCTTAAAATCCGTGAAGAGGCTGAAAAAAAATATACGGATGCGCTGCAGTATGCAGTTGACCACGGACTTCGCACAAGGGCGCATATCGAAGATATGACGCGTGCGGATAACGAGGGTTTTGTATTTCCGCTTATCAGTAAATTGCTTGAGATAGACCCTGATTGCATAATACGCCTGTGCGATACGGTAGGCTATGGTGTTCCTTTCCCTGAGGTGGATGAGCCATACGGCATTCCTTATATTGTAAAGAGATTGCGGGAAATTGGCACAAAAAATATCGAGACCCATGTCCATGACGACTTCGGCATGTCGGTTGCATGTTCGCTCGCTGGATACTGGTACGGTGCAAACTGGTCAAGTTTAACATTCCTGGGAATAGGAGAAAGGGCAGGGAACGCAGAGCTTGAGAAAGTGGTATTGTTCCTTATTCAAAGGGTTGAAGGATTCCAGAAATATGATTTAACATCAATAACAGAATTTGCCAGGTTCATGGAACGGGAAATCGGGATAAGGGTGCCGCGCAATAAATCGGTTGTGGGAAAAAATATATTTGCCCATGAAAGCGGGATTCATACAGCAGGTATAATAAAGAATCCATTTACGTATGAGCCTTACCCGCCTGAAGTTGTTGGCGGAAAGAGAGAACTGATGATTGGCGATTCATCGGGCCTTGAGGTAATACGCTATAAAGTCGAGGAGACGCTTAACGAATTGATGCATGTTGCCACTACGGTTGAGAAGACCGACCCGCGCGTGAAGGCTATTCAGGCTGATATCCAGAAATTGTATAACGAGGAGAAACGGATTTCTGCGATTTCGGATGATGAGCTTAAGAAACTGGTTGAGAAATATTTCATGCTTGAATCGCTAATCGATGAGCACAGCGCTAACGGGATGCACTCGGGGAAGAAGAAGAAATAAACCAATAGGAAAAAACGGATTAATGTTGCTGTAACCTGACACTAACTCAGAACTTCATCCTCTGGCTTTTGCCGCTGTCGGTCTCCGTAACCCTTGTGCCAGGTGTTATCGCGTGTACCGCATTGGGGTTGTCTGTACGGTCATAGATTTTGGCGCTGCCGTTCTCCCGCAAGGACCTATCAACACGATTTTTTCCAGACTTCGTAGGTCTGGAGGTTTATATATTGATATTTGAGTATATAGTGTTATTGTCCCACAGCCTTGCAGGAAGAAGATTATAAATACTATATTATAGTATTATTACATCGGTTGTGGAAATTTATGATTATGGGAAAAATGGTCTATTATATTGCATGTGTTGCAATAGTATCATCGTTGATTATCTCGGGCTGTGTGAGCGCGCCGCAGCAGGCAACTCCAATGGCAACTTCAACGCCGGCAAGATCAGACGAAGTAACGTCGCAGCCTAAGCTGCCGTCAAACCTGCCCAGCGGTTTTCCGTCCAATCTGCCTACCGGGGCATACTCTCTAACTGCCCGTGTTTGCACACAAGGATATGGATGTACTGATGCCTATGCAGGTACAATCACCAATACCGATATTTACGAATTTTCGAGAGCCTTAACAACAACTCTTAATCAGGCAGCAAGTCAATGCGCTGGTACAGGAAGTTCCTGTACGGTACAATATTCGGCTTTCAACGGGAAATCCTTCACGGCTACAATGACCATTACATCCTGTT
>JBGPUU010000101.1:0-8391 GCA_041491305.1 Candidatus Methanoperedens sp. | reverse complement strand
CGCATTCAGGCTGGGTGAAAAAATAGACGACCCGCTGTCGCTGTATCTTGCAGATGTGGATACAGTGCCAATAAACCTTGCGGGCGTCCCGTCAATATCAGTGCCGTGCGGTTTTTCGCAGGGGCTGCCAATAGGAATGCAGGTCATAGGGAAGCACTTTGATGAGGCAACAATCCTGCGCACAGCTTACACGTTTGAAGAGAATACGGATTTCCATACACGAGAGCCGGAGGGATTGTAATGTACGAGAATCCGGACGGTGTAATGATAGGGCTTGAAGTCCACGTCCAGTTAAACAAACTCAAGACCAAGGTATTTTGCGGATGCGCCACTGATTATCATAACGACCCTCCGAATTCGCATGTATGCCCAGTGTGCCTCGGGCTCCCCGGCGCTCTTCCGGTCATTAATAAGAAAGCGGTGGAAGCCGCCATAAAAGTCGGGCTGGCGCTTAACTGCAAAATAGAGGAACACACGCAATTCTACAGGAAGAATTATTATTACCCCGACCTTCCGAAAGGTTTCCAGATAACGCAGTACGACTTCCCGATTTCAAGCGGGGGTTACATCACTATCGAGGGCGAGGATGGCGAACACAGGGTGGGTATCACGCGCGCCCATATGGAAGAAGACCCGGGCAGGCTCGTGCATGAGGGAACAATCGACAAATCAAAATATACGCTCATCGATTATAACCGCTCGGGCATGGCGCTGCTTGAAGTTGTGAGTGATCCCGATATGAGAAGCCCGAAAGAGGCGCGGCGGTATCTTGACAAGCTGCGCAACATCCTTGAATACCTTGATGTATTCGACGGAAACCTCGAAGGCGCATTGAGGGTGGACGCCAATATTTCGATAATGGGAGGCCAGCGCGCCGAGATTAAGAACATCTCATCGCATAAAGGCGCTGAGCGCGCGCTGCTCTATGAAATTGTGCGGCAGAAGAACGTGCTGCGCCGCGGCGGGGTTGTGGTACTGGAGACGCGCCATTTTGACGAGGCGCGGGAGATTACGCTTTCCATGCGTTCTAAGGAAGAGGCGCATGATTACCGCTATTTCCCTGAGCCTGACCTTGTGCCCCTCAAGATAGCAGGATGGGCGCCTGCGATTAAGGAAACGCTGCCTGAATTGCCCGATGCACGACGGATGCGCTTTGTGGAGCAGTACGGGATTACGGATGACCATGCCAAGGCGCTGACTTCGGAATTGAAGCTTGCGATATTCTATGAAGACGTTGCTAAGAAGGCTGATTCCAGGATGGCTGCTGTCTGGATATCTGATGTGCTGAAAGGTGAATTGAATTACCGCGACCTCACTATTGATGCCTTCAAGAAAGAGCATATGCTTTCGATACTGGAGCTTCTCGCGAGCAAGAAAATCACAGAAGACGGCGCCGTGGATATAATCAGGACGCTTCTTGATAAGGGCGGCTCGCCAGAGGAGATAGTTAAGGAGAAAGGGCTGGTCATAGTTGAGGGCGACATCGTTTCAACAGCAGCGGAAGAAGCCATCAAGGAAAATCCGCAGGCGGTAGCTGATTTCAAAGCCGGGAAGGAGAAGGCGCTCAACTCGCTTGTGGGTGCTGTAATGAAGAAGACAAAGGGAAGGGCGGATGCGAGGGGGGCGAGGGAAGTGCTGCTGGGGAAGCTGGGGTAATATGAATACGGGCGTCCAATTCGAATACAAATGATTAAGTAATTCAAGGGGAATAATAACAAATAGCAGGTAAAATAAGCATGTGCGAAGAACATAAGTATGGCGGACTCTGGGAAGACCCCGAAAGGCTTAAAAGATACCAGAAACTTTTTGAAGAGGCTTTTCCGGGGCAGACGGCTTTAGATATACTGCATAGAAGACCTGCAAAACATGCCAAAAAATAGATTTTTTATTGATAGCTGTATTTTTCTCGGGACAGTTATTAAGGATGAAAATACAAGGGCGTGTAAGAGTTTTATAAGTCGTATTCACAACGAGGTCTATATTGGATATATTTCCCCGTTTGTAAGTGGGGAATTGATTAATTCGATTCTATATGCTGATAATATAAGGCAAACGATAAAACCGGATATCCTCCATGCTGTTGTGGATATGCTCATCTCAACAGAGCTTGAGAATTTTGTACCATCAAATAATGATATGATGGTTTATTCAGAACTCAGGAAAGCCGACGATAGAATATCCGAAAGCGACCTGATGCATGTGATTTGTGCTAAAATACTCAAAATTCCACTGGTGACGACTGATGATAGGATGCTCAACAGCCGCGGGTTAAATAATTATGTGGATATAGTGTCTCCAGTAGATGTATTATAATTTAAATAAATTGGATATTTTTTTGAATTTTGCCGCTCCACTTCCGCCAAACTCACGCTAGCACGACCCACACATTCGCCGACGGGCTTCATACTGATTTCAAAGCCGAAACTTTAGTATTATATTGTTTAAAATCAGGAACTATAAATAGTTAGTTTTAGTATAAGTCAATCTGGATAGTGTTCAAATGACTGAAAAAATCGATTGGTACGATACATTCGTGGATTTTAAATATAAGCCATCAAAAAATGACTTAGTATGTTTATATTATTTTGAACCCGCAAAAGGAATAAGCGCAAAAGAAGCCATCGGGAGAATTGCCTCTGAAAGTTCAGCCGGGACATGGACAACCCTTTACGAGCTGCCGGCAAGAGTTGAAAAAATCAAAGCACGGGCTTTTGAACTGGATGGTAAATATGTAAAAGTGGCATATCCGCTTGACCTCTGGGAACCCGGAAATGCGCCACAACTGCTAAGCGGCATAGCAGGCAACATCTTTGGCATGAAGGCTTTGCGAAACTTAAGGTTAATAGACGCCTCCCTTCCTGCAAAGTATATCAGCTCCTTCAAAGGACCGCATCACGGTATTTCAGGAATCAGGTCTCTTTTGAAAGTAAAGGAAAGACCCATAACAGGCGCAGTTCCGAAACCCAAAATCGGTTTCAGTGCGGCTGAACATGCAAAAGTGGCGTATGAAACATGGATGGGCGGGTTTGACCTTGTAAAAGACGATGAAAACCTGACATCCACTTCTTTTAACAGATTCGAAGACAGGCTTTCCAGGATGACAAAATTGCGGGACAAAGCCGAAAAGGAAACGGGCGAGCAGAAAGACGCTCTCCTTAATATCACAGGCGAGACAAAAGAAATGATACGCAAGGCGAAATTGCTTCACGATTCCGGATGGAGATTTGCCATGATTGATGTGGTCACCTGCGGGACAGCCTCGGTCCAGACCATGCGCGAGGAATGCGGCGACTTGGGTCTTGCCATACATGCCCACCGGGCAATGCATTCCATGTTTGACCGGAATCCAAAACACGGTATGACGATGTATTTCCTTGCAAAACTCATGCGGTTAATCGGGGTTGATGAAATCCATTCAGGAACAGCAATCGGGAAACTGGTCGGGACTAAAAAAGAGATAGTCGGGATTGCGAATGTCCTGCGGGATTCTAAGATAAAAGAACCCTTCCTTGCGCAGGATTGGGGTAAGATAAAACCGGCGTTGCCTGTCTCTTCTGGCGGTCTTCATCCGGGTTTAATACCTGAGGTAATGGGAATTCTGGGAAACGATTGCACGATTCTCGTAAGCGGCGGCATACATGGGCATCCGGAAGGAACGCGCGCGGGGGCAAAAGCTGTGATGCAGGCAATCGAAGCAACAATGGAAGGGATTGACCTTTCGGATTATGCCGGAAAAAATAAGGAATTACAGCAGGCGCTTCTTAAATGGGAATATTACAGGCCTAAATGATTCCTTAAGTTTCATTGATGATTCTGCTTTAGGCATGGAATCGACAAGTTTATCCTTTAAAAACATGTGATACAAACTCGCGATGAAATATGGTACAATTTAAATCAATTTTTCTTATAACTATACTTGGCTTGGCAGTTCTCTTTTCGGGATGTACAGGAAAACAAGAAGGCACACAAACTCCAACTCCAACACCAACAGTGACAGCCGCACCAATCGTAACGGTAACACCTGTTCTTGAGGCTACACCAACAGGTAACAAGACGCTTGTAAGATTGGATAGCAACAGAGGTTTTGTTCCTAAGAATTTAACAATCAATGCCGGGGATGAAATCGTTTGGGATAATTATTATGCGGATACTGTTACCCTTGCCAGTAATGATAGACTTTTTGGTGCTCAGATACTGGCATACCATCAGCAATATCGATATTTATTCAATAAATCCGGAACCTATTCGTTCTACCTTGAACAAAATAAAGACCTGAATGGAACTATCATCGTAGAAGCCCAGGTGGTAATTCCCACAACTACAATGCCAGCGGGAGCACTCAAAGAACTGCCTATAAACACTATCTATGTAGATGCACGAATGAAAAAACCTGCTTTTTGGGGAATTGACAACTATTCGTTGAGCGCTTTGCAGGTACAAATAATTAACCAGCGGAGCCCTCCACTGTCGATTACAGCCCAGATTGTTAATAGCGGGCAGGTACTTGAAGAATCAACATTCGTCCTTGAAAAAGAGGGCAGCTCCTATAGCTATGGGAATGAAAGAACGCATTTCATCAATAACACTAATGTAACTTTGCGGTTATTGATTCAGGGTTATCAACCGGTTGAATATAATTTCGTTGAAGTGAATAGTCTGGGTTAATAGAACAAGAATAGTTCAACTATTCTCATCGATTAAGCTTTTTTTCTTTTTACCTGCTTTTTTCCTGGGCGCAGTTTTGGTTTCCTTTTTGGCAGCCTTTTCTTTTTCAACGGTTTTTTTCTTTTTACTCGCCCTTTTTTCAGGCTTCTTTCCAATCTTCTCTTCTTCTTTTTCAGGTTCTTTCTCTTCAAATTTAAATTCAATCTTTTCCGGGATTTCGATTTTTTCTGGAGGCACTTCCGGTTTTTCTATTACAGTCTCTTCAGGCACATTTTCTTCCTTTTTAGCAGCAGTCCGTTTCTTTCTTGGAGTTTCCTCATCTTCCGGGAGTTCATCTTCAAGCTTAAGTTCAGCAATTGTACTTGCTTCTATTCTTTCTACTTCGCCTGCTTCGATTGTTTTTTCAGGCTCAGGTATTTTCTTTTCCTCTATCCCGAATCTTTCCCGATTGAATTCCACAGGTGTTATGTCTGTGATTCCTGAAAGTTCAGTTTGCTGTTTTACTTCAGGCTCCGGTTTTTTCTCTATTTTTCTTAATCGTATAAACAGGAAAACTGCGATTATAATAAAAACAATATTTGCAACCAGCATGATTATTTCTAATGTAGATAGTACCATAATTTCTCCTTTATTTTGGATTCAATATTTATATTATGGCACTTAATGTTTTTGATAGCAAAAAAGGATTCTGTTAGACGCCTCATGATTAAATTTTCATTCGTAATCTTTTAATCTTAAGCAGACACTTGTGATATGAAGGTGATATTATTACGGAGTACTCATTTAAACGAGGTTTTTCGCCTGATGCAGGGCGAATCAGGGCAGAACTTGAGAAGAATTTTCCAGCGCAAATAAAGGAAGAGAATGGGAAATACACAATAAATTACGGTGCTTTCAAACCGTTAACTGTCTGGGTTGATAACAAAAAGTTGTGCGTGGAAACCGAATCCAACAAAGATGTTAAAGACGATGTTATTCTTGACACTAACAAACGCTACAGGGTCTTCCTTGAAGCTGCCACCGGTTACACTGCCAAGGAACGCCTCAAAATGGCAAAAAAAGATGTGCAGGGAGCCTGAATTTGTGGGATGCGCTTAAAAGACCGGATATTCCCGCATGCCTGCGCATTTGCGCTGGCACTGACGGCTCGGTCACGCAGCTTCTTGAGGTTCTCACAGGGAAAACAGTAGTAGTCAAAACTCTTGAGCAAAGCGTGATAAAAGTAACGCCTGATACCGCAAAGCTTCTTGATATTGAAGTCGGGGAGGAGGTCAACAGCCGTCTTGTAACATTGGATGCCGGAGGGACTATTTACGTCCTGGCAAAGTCCCTGGCGCCAATTGAAAGAATCCCGCAGGCTGTGAGGGATGATCTTATGCGGGCGGATATCCCGATAGGAAGGATTCTGCGGGAGCACAAGCTTGAGACAAGGCGGGATATACTGAAAATGGAAATTGTGCGGCAGGATTTTTTTGGGAACGTTCCTGTGCTTTCAAGGGAATACAGGATAATCTATGAGAATAAAGTGCTTATGTGGATTAGAGAGTGTTTTCCTGTGGATGACAGGTGGAAATTGTGAAAAATATCCATGAGTTCCAGGCGCAAAATATGATTTGAGAAGGCTTTGAAACCAGAACCAAATCAACCAGGCTAAAAGTATATAAATTCAAGAGACTATCCATAAAACAGGGGTTGAAACTTAAGAAACCATCGGGTTTTGTCGTGAGCACCAAAGCCCCAGGCTCTTGACGTTTCTACTACAATACAAGAATTAAGGAGTGACTTATGCAACTTCCCACAAATAAATCGACCCGCAGAGCTGTTGTACTCACTGCCGATAAGTTTGAGGATATGGAAGTCTTCTTCCCTGTTTTCCGCTTGATGGAGGAAGGATGGCAGGTAGAAATCGCCGCACCCTCTATGAAGGAGATAAGCGGTGAACACGGCTACGTTTTAAAACCCGACAAGACTATCGAAGAAGTTGATGCAGGCGAGTACGACCTTCTTATCATTCCGGGCGGAGCGCCGAATGGAGCGCCTGCAACCGTTCGCAAAATCAAAAAAGCGCAGGAGATAGCTAAATCATTCTTTACTGAAAATAAACCCGTCGCCTCTATCTGTCATGGCCCCTACACTCTTGTATCGGCCGGCCTTGTGAAAGGGAGGCACCTTACTTCTTTTTGGTATGACGGTGTGCCAGAGGAGATAAAAGAGGCAGGCGGAATCTGGGAGGATGAAGAGGTAGTCGTTGATGGCAATCTTGTGACATCGCGCTGGCCGATGGACCTGCCCGCGTTTATGCGAGAGCTAATGAGGATGGTTAAAAAGGTTGAAAAATAACAGCAAACAAATAGCTATTAATAATTCAACGGTTCTTTAAATATGTGGTTAGTTTGTTCAAAAAAGCGCAGTGAATTATATTTTTATTTTTTCTAAAGGCTGGGCGGGAAACTACTCAGTCGGAAATAAATAAAGATAAAACAACAGCGAACGGCTTTAGCCGTGAGTTGCCAGAGAGGTTAGTAACATGGCAAAATATGAAGATACGATAAAAGACATAGAAAAGACTATAGGAATAGTACCGGGCTTTATGAAAGCTCTGCCGAAAGAAGTCCTTATTCAGGAGTGGCCTATGTTCAAAAAGTATAACTTTGAAATGACAGAAATACCGGCCAAATATAGAGAACTTATGGGCTTGTCAGTAGCAGCTAACATAAAATGTCCTTACTGCACACTCTTCCATAAGGGCGCGGCAGAAATGAATGGCGCTACAAAAGAAGAAATGGCGGAAACAGTATTTCTTGCAAGTTATACGGCAAGATGGAGTGCTATAATTCATGCGCAGCACTACGACTACGAGACATTCAAGAAAGAGTTTGAACAGATAGGAGCGTATCTGCAAAAGACGATGAAGAAATAAAAATTTTATTTTTTTGCAGTGGAGGCAGGCTTTATTTAACTACTACTTTCATCTTTTTAACAGTTTCAGCCACCCTGTCAAAGAACATCTTCTCAGTATCCAGAGGCCCCGGATGCGCTTCGGGATGGTACTGCACCGATACTATCTCAAGCTTTTTATGCTCAAGCCCTTCAACCGTGCCGTCATTGGTGTTAAGCTGAGTAATAGTCACATCTTTTTCATCCATGCTGCTCTCATCCACAGCATATCCGTGGTTCTGCGATGTTATGTAAACGATACCCCTCTTTTTGTCTTTCACAGGCTGGTTGGCTCCGCGGTGCCCGAACTTCATCTTGTAGGTTTCGCCGCCGAGCGCCAGCGAGATAATCTGGTGACCAAGGCAGATACCGAAAATGGGTAACTGGCCTGCAAGCTCTTTCACGACCGAGATGCCGTTTATTGCCTGCTGCGGGTCTCCCGGGCCGTTGGAGAGAAGCAGGGCATCAGGCTCGTAATTCATGATATCTTTTAACTTCGTTGTTGCAGGAACAACAGTGACATTGATTCCCCGGTTATTCAGGCTTTTAACGATGTTTCTCTTTGCACCGAAATCCATGAGCACGATGTTGCCCCCGTCTTCCTGCCCTTTTACCCGGTACGGCTCTTTGCATGTGACCCTGCTAATAAGGTCAAGACCTCCTATATCCGGCTGCTCCCTTGCAAGCCTTACAGCTTCCTCGCCGTCATCGCTCCCGACTATTATAGCGGCTTTCATGGTGCCGTGCTCTCTTGTTTTTATCGTGAGCATACGGGTATCGATTCCCATG
>JBGPUU010000100.1:0-8410 GCA_041491305.1 Candidatus Methanoperedens sp. | reverse complement strand
CATGGGTGTATGGCAGGAAGACGAAGGCAGTAAACCAAAAAAGTTAAAATACTTTTGTGTTCATTGATTTATCAATGATATAGAATTTTAAGGGAGGAAAATATGAGCCAAAAAATAATAGATGCTTTGAACAAAGACCGTGAAGATGAGCTTAGCGCCATCATACAGTATATGAAACATCATTATGAGGGGGAAGGGATGGAAAGCCCTGCAATCCTGGAAATATTCAAATCAACAGCCAAGGATGAAATGAAGCATGCCGAGAAGCTCGGGGAACGCATCGTTTACCTCGGGGGAACACCGACAAAGAAACCATCACCTATCATAGAAGGCGGCGACCTTGAGAAAATGATCAAGGATGACCTTGCAAAAGAGAACGGCGCCATCAAACAGTATAAAGAACATATCAAACTTGCAATTCAGGAGAACGACCCGACCACGAGGCTCATGCTCGAAGAAATCCTCTCTGATGAAGAGGGACATGCAGATACGTGGCAGACCACACTCGGGATAAAGTAATAAACATGTTTGGAAGAGATACGCAACTGGTGGACTGCAGGGAAGCAATGGGGCTCGGGCGCGGGGGAGGGCTTGCCCAGCGCGGGACACTTTCCGAAGCCGCACGACCCGATGTCGTCGCCATTGCCATGACCCCTGGGAGGCGGCACATTACAAAACCGGTATGCGAGATAACCCAGGGACTGCGCAGGGAAGGAATCCAGGTAAGCGTTCTTGTGCTTGAAGCCGGGGCGGGTATCCCGATGGATGATGTCGGCGGGTCCGGTCGTTCAAAGGGCTATGGGGCCAGTTTCGGCATAACGGCAAAAGAGATCGAACAGATAGCAAGGCATAAACTTGTGCTGCTTCATATGGGTAATGTCAATTCCCATATAATTTTGAAAACGAAGAGAATCCTGAAATATGTCAACATACCTGCTGTTATAGCCTGTGAATATCCTATTGATTTTGAGGATTTCGCAAAAGACGGAATCAGGACAAAATACGTAAAGCCGAAGAATCCTGAAACAGAGGGCACTGTCGTGGCGATAGTCAGCGGTATTACGAGGGGCGAGACGTGTTCAAGGATAAAACTCAATGAACTGGCAAAGGAAATACGGTACGTATTGAGCCAGAAGACAGAAGCTGTCCATGCGGTCAGAAGCGATTTACTGATAAGTGAAGGATTAATGGCAAGCGAGGAGAGTGAATGATTTGAAATGTTATATATGCGCTAAAAAGGGAAAGGATACAGACGCAGTGGCTGCCTGTATCGTGTGCGGGATGGGAGTGTGTATGGAGCATGCCATCTATGAACAAACCCCTGTCTGGAAGGGCGATTACCCTGTAAGGCTTGAGAAGGATATTGAAAACATGAAGCGGATACTGTGCCAGCCGTGCCATGAGGCACTCAAGGAGAACTGGTGATATTATGCTGAGATGTTATGAATGCGCGCTAAATGATGAGACCGAAGAAGCAGTTGCCATTTGCATCATGTGCGGTAAAGGAATATGCATGGAACATGCCCACAGGATTGATCTTCCTATATGGGAAGGGGGATATCCGACACCTGTTAAGGTTTTAAAGAAAGGTTTACCCAGGTTTGTATGCAGGGACTGCGGCAACATCTTGATGCCGGGAGCCTGTGAATAAAGGGCATGGCATGTTCGAGGTCAGGTTTCATGGGAGGGGCGGGCAGGGCGCCGTCATGGCGGCCCAGGCTCTTGCAGAGGCTGCCGTAATCGAAGGAAACTATGCCGTGGCCTTCCCGTTTTTCGGGGCTGAAAGACGCGGCGCCCCGGTTCTTGCCTTTACAAGGATAGATTCTAAAAAAATATACAGCAAGACGCAGGTTTATTCACCCGACTGCGTTATTGTACTTGACGATTCACTTCTTGATACCATCGATGTGGTAGCAGGGTTAAAACCCGGAGGTTCGGTGGTCATAAATTCGAGGGACAAGCCCGAAGATATAGACCTTGGAGTTAGCGTCCGGACTGCAGCCGTGGATGCGACTTCGGTAGCGCTTGAAATCTTAAAAGCGCCTATTACGAACACGGCTATACTCGGTGCTTTTGCAAAAGCAACCGGCGTTATTAAACTTGAATCCCTTGAAGAAGCCATCAAGAGAAGGTTTGGCGAGAAACTCGGCGAAAAGGTGGCTGAAAGAAATTCCCTTGCAGCAAGGACCGCTTACGAAAAGACCGTTATCGGGATAAGTAAAGGGATAAAGAAACTTGAACCCAAAAAACAGTGGCTTCCGACGTACCAGGAACTTCCGGCAGGAGGCTCTCTCGTTGAGGGAAAAATGGATGCGGGTCTTATAGGTCCCGGGAGTTTTATCGAGAATAAGGTGTCGGGCTGGGCGACATTCCGTCCTTTGCGGGACAGGGAAAAATGCACCATGTGTCTTTTATGCTGGTTTTACTGCCCCGAAGGCACCATCGTACGCATCTCTGACAGGGGCGACCTCATGACCAATTATGATTATTGCAAGGGCTGCGGGGTTTGCGCCAACGAATGCCCTGTTGATGCGATAAAAATGGTGAGGGCGAGGGCATGAAAAAAGTAATAACAGGCGACCATGCAGTTGCAATAGGCGCAAAACTCTGCCGTGTGGATGTGGTGCCCGCATACCCGATTACGCCGCAAACGCTTATTATCGAGCATATTGCCGATTTTGTCAATGACGGGGAAATGGATGCAAAGTACCTGACAATGGAATCCGAACACAGTGTTATGAGCGCGGCAGCCGCAGCGTCGGCAGCGGGCGCAAGGGTTTTCACAGCGACATCTTCACAGGGGTTGGCTTTCATGCACGAGATGCTCTATGCCACAGCACCGCTTCGCCTTCCTGTGGTGATGGCGAATGCCAGCAGAACGCTCGGGGGCCCGCCTGGAATCTGGTGCGAGTATAATGATTCCATGGGAGCGCGGGATTCGGGCTGGCTCCAGGTTTATGTGGAAGACAACCAGGAAGCTCTTGACATGATAATACAATCGTTTCGGATTGCAGAGGATAAACGCGTCCTGCTTCCCGTAATGCCGTGTCTTGACGGTTTCGTGCTCACTCACACGGTCGAACCCGTGGATGTACCGCAGCAGGAGGATGTCGATTCTTTCCTTCCGGCATATACACCAGATATTATGCTTGACCCCGCAAGGCCCGCGATGATGGGGGTTTTCATGCCTGCCGAGTACATAATGGAATTGCGCCGCCAGACTGTTGGCGCTGTGGAATCTGCAAAAAAAGTTATCGGGGAAATAAACGACGAGTTTGCGAAGGTTTTTGGAAGAAATTATGGGGGGATGATTGATACTTACATGATGGAGGATGCAGAGGTGGCGCTGGTCACGATGGGCACAGTTACAAGCACGGCTCGTGAAGTGGTGGACGAACTTAGAAAAGCCGGCAAGAAAGTCGGGCTTGTTAAATTGAGATTCTTCAGGCCGTTCCCTGTTGATGAATTAAGAAAAGTGCTGGCAGGCGTGAGCGCAGTCGGGGTTTTTGACCGCTCAATTTCCTATCACGGCGGGGGACCAGCATTTAACGAGATTCAATCGGCACTTTACGGTATGACCGTGCCCGTAGTAAATCATCTTGCAGGTATCGGGGGACGGGACGTGACAAGAGAGCAGATAATAAAAATGTTTGAGATTACGATTAAAGCTGGAAAAGGTGAAAAAGTGAATCTGATAAACTGGCATAATACGCGGGGTGAAACTGTATGATTACCATAAAGGAATTGCCTGATGAAAACCTGTTCACGGCAGGACATACCGCATGCCCCGGATGCGGCGTGGCGATGTCAATCCGCAATGCCATTCGTGTTCTTGGAAAAGATACCTCTGTTTATGTCCCGGCCAGTTGCGCGGTTGTATTCGGAACAACTTTTCCTTACGGCGCATGGAAAGTGCCCTTCTTCCACACAGCATTTGAGAATACGGGGGCCTGTATAACAGGTATGCAGGCTGCTTTTGAGAAAAAAGGAAAAAAGGTCACTGCTGTAGGGTTCGCGGGCGACGGCGGGACATACGACATCGGTTTGCAGAGCATGTCGGGAGCGGCGGAGCGCAATGACGATGTCATTTATATCTGCCTTGACAACGAGGCGTATATGAACACCGGCATACAGCGTAGCGGCGGGACGCCTTTTGGCGCATGGACGACGACAACGCCCGTCGGGACAAAAGTCCAGGGGAACAGGCGATTTAAGAAAAACCTCGGCGAAATCGTGGCAGCCCATGAAATACCGTATTATGCCACCCTGTCTATCGGGCATCCTCTTGATTTCATACGGAAAGTGGAGAAGGCAAAAAATATCAAGGGATTCCGTTTCCTGCATATGTTCACGCCGTGCATCCCGGGCTGGAAAATGGACCCGGCAAAGACTGTTGAAGTTACAAAGCGCGCGGTTGAAAGCGGGATGTGGACTTTGTATGAAGTCGAGAACGGTGAGAAAAAAATCACATTCAAGCCTGGGAAAATGAAATCAGTCCGGGATTATTTGATGATGCAGGGGCGGTTCCGCCACATGAGCGATGAAGATATCAAGAAACTCCAGATGTGGGTATGCAAGAAATGGAACCTGCATTATAAGGAGAAAGGCTCGCCTGAGATTTGCGAAATAGCCCTGCCTGAAGAACATCATGCTGTTACAGAGGAACACAGGGAGATGCATGGACCATGACGACGAAAATCAAACCTAAACTTTACACACTCAGCACATGCGTGCACTGCAAAGCAACGAAACGGTTCTTGAAAGAAAACGGGATCGAATTTGATTATAAGGATGTGGATAAATTAGATGGTGAGGAAAGAGATGAAGTCAGAGATGAAGTGATGAAACTGAGTGGAGGAAGGTTCCCGACTATAATTATTGGGAAAAAAGTAATTGTGGGGTTCCATGAGGATCAACTGAAAGAGGCTCTTGGTTTATGAGAACTGTTGCCGAAATGTTCGCTGAAATGAAGAAAATCGCGGACGAGGAAGGCTACCAGTTCAACCCGAACAAGGACGAGCTCGATGACATCCTTCAGGGGTTATGGGATAACGAGCATCGTTATGGTTATCTGTCATGCCCATGCAGAATGGCAAGCGGCGCGCTTGCTGATGACATGGACATCATCTGCCCGTGCAACTACCGCGATCCTGACATCACAGAGTACGGGTGCTGCCTGTGTACGCTGTATGTGAATAATGAGTGGATTTCGGGGAGGAAGCCGCATGAACCGATACCTGAGCGGCGCCCGCAGGAATATTATGAGAAAGGTTATCCGGGTATAATGGAACAAAAAGGAGCAGGAGGAAAAGAAATGGCTGAAGTTTACAGGTGTACTGTGTGCGGTTATCTCTGCGCAAGGGATGAGCCGCCTGACCTTTGCCCGATTTGCAGGGCTAAGAAGGAAAGATTTGAGAAGTTTGGGATGAAGTGAATTTTGAGGAACAACTTCAAACGATATCATGCCCCGAAGGGATTTTCTGAATCAATCGTTATTCACGATTTTATCTGAAGTTTTGTGATATAAATACCATGAAATTGAATAAGTGATTATTGTTACAGCTAACACACCTGTAAGCCAGAAAAACTCTTTGGAGGCAAAAAAGTTATTCAATAAATGCAAGGCTACAGCAATCAGAAAAAATGACGTCGGTCGTTTTGTTGCGATGCCATAGGCAGCAATCGAAGTGCTTGAAGCGTGAAAGAAAATTGGAGGCAATCTGACAAGTACAGGCGCTCCCTGTACAAAAACATAGAGCAAAAATTCAGTTATACCAAATCCTAATCCTATCAAAAAACCAAGAATAAAAATTGAATTTTCAGTCTCTCCATGCCGATAGAAAAGAGGATAAACTTTTGAAAATTCCTCGATAAACGGAGTAAAGAGAGCAGTCGTACAAAATGTAGAATAAATTGCAGGCAATAAAAGGCATGCATGGCTTGAAAAGACATTGAAGTAGAGGGTAATGGGAATACTGACAATTATTCCTGAAAAGCAAAAGAAAAGTTTCTCTTTCAATACTGGTTTGTGGACGGGTATTATAACTTTATTATTTTCTACCATTTCCCAATACTCCCTGTGTATATTATTATTGACTTACGATTATTAGTAGGTATCCTGTATGAGGTGCCTGACCTTTGCCCGATTTGCAGGGCGAAGAAGGAAAGATTTGAAAAGTTTGAGATGAAGTGAAGACGAAGGGAATATTGGGTTTTTCTATGGTTATTATTGCATGTGAAAATAATATGGAATAATCAGGAAAACGCTACATACAGGCCTCGTACATCGTATGAGGTATACCGTAACTGCTCTCCGCGCTCGTTATCATGCTCCCGAATGGGCATAGAATCCAGGACAAACTCCCGAATCCTGAGAGCAAGGCGCCCATGAGGAGTCGGAAACACTGCTCGTTTGCTAGAATAATGACAGCGTAGAAGATGAGAAAATATATGCCTAAAATAACAGGAATTCAGATTCCCGCCTAATACTGGCGAAAAGTATTAATATAATAAGAAATCTTATAATTTTATAAAAAAGGTTATTTGAATGGATGATGTGGATATATTCTATAATATACTGTATATAATTGTTATAGTGACAATTGTTATACTTGCCTTAGCCTTCATACAAGTTCGGAAGTTTAATTCGTTGAATTTACGAAAAAATTCTATCTGGCCAAATAAAATATTTACTCCAATGTTTAGCAATCCAAAACAGCTTTCTTCTACTGAAGAGGCTATTGCAACAATCAAAAACCTCCAGAATAATATGCTCTTTTTTAATCGTATGTCTGAGAAAATAAGAGCATCAGGATTTGATATAGATAAATACGGTCTACGAGCAAACCTGAAATGGATAAATGTGGACGGAGGGCAGACATGGGTTCCTGCATCTGGAGGATTTTTTCTTGGATGGGATTATGTACCCACTTATGGTGGTTCATATCAGAATTGGGAAAGGCAAACTCCAATGGAAGAGACAATCGTGATTCCATTTAAAGACATAAAATATTTGTTATACTCCCAAAACTCTGCACTTATTTGGTTAAAAAACGGATTAATTACTATTGAAACTAAAACAGAAGAAGACAGGCAAGCACTTATAAATTCAATTTATACTATGTGCTCTAATGTAGGAGTAACGTTGGGATACTATCTGTTCACAACTCAAGATTTAACGGATGCTCAAAAACATGAGCTTGGCATCAATTCCGGCGTTTTGGTTACTAACATCCCAAAAGGTGGTCAAGCAGACAGAGCAGGATGTAAACCCTTTGATGTGTTTCTTGAAGTTGATGGGAAACAGATAATAAATACAGAACAATTTAATTCAATTATGGGTTCAACCTCCAAACCTAAATTGAAAGTTCTCCATTGGGCGGAAATCGATGGAGATATTACAGTACATGGAACTGTAATAAATTTTATCATTAAACCTGTACCAAAGCAAGAGAAAATAGTTCAGATTAATTAAGGAACCTTAGAGACAGAAGCTCTTCATGAATCTAAAATTGCAGCGCCTCTCAAAATTTCAAAACTGATTTATAACTTGCCCCTCAACTTCATACGCATTTCTATAAAGTCCCGGCGCTGCTTAAAAGAGAAAGGAATCAATCCTCAAAAACCAAAACCATAGAGCATGGGCGTTGATGCCTCGGAATTAATTCCGGTGTCCGTTAATGCAACCTTTATTCCTGGTCCGACTGCGCCACTGTTTTCAGTCTCTTCACACCATCAATTTCCCTGATAATCTCCACAACTTTCTCAGGCACAAAATGCTCCCACTTATCCCCCTTTTTATGTATGGGTATTATAACTTTGTTATTTTCTACCATTTCCTAATATCCCACAGCTATAGTATTATTGACCTACGATTAGTTCCGTGGCAATGCTAATTACTATGTCCTTACCAACCAACAGCCCACCGGTTTCTACCTTCAAATCGGTCATTAAACCAAAATCCCTTCGACTGATCTTTGCTTTCCCATTGAAAGCAACCCGTGTGTTGCCCCAGGGATCATCAACGACGCCTGTAAAAACTGCGTCTATGGATACTGGCTTTGTGACATCGCGAATAGTAAGCTCACCTTCAACCGTCAGATACCCTCCGGGTTCAGGAGTAACACCAGTGCTGCGATAGGTTATTTTTGGAAATTTCCTCACATCCAGAAATCGTGCACTTCGCAAATCCTCGTCACGTTTCTCATTGTTAGTGCTGATACCCGCAGTGTCAATACTGATATCAAGTGAGGAAGATGCTGGATCTTCGGCTATCTTGATATTTCCAGTGAGCGGGTGGAAGCTTCCCCTTATCTGCCCAACCATAAGATGTTGCGCTATAAAGTCAACGAAGCTATGCACGGGGTCAATAGCATAGTCCCCTGCAGTCGGAAAAAGTATTCCGTTATAT
>JBGPUU010000099.1:0-8534 GCA_041491305.1 Candidatus Methanoperedens sp. | reverse complement strand
GTGTTCTCCGGGTTTAATATCGGTATGAACAATTTTCGGATTTCCACCCTGGGCTTCGATAATTTCCATGAGCTTATCATGGGCTTTCCCTGAACGCAGCGTTTCCATTGCAAGCTCCTTGCCGCGTCCTTTTACAGCGGCTCCTCCCATCTCAAGCAAAATTCCAGCCAGTGCCGTGCTCTTTTCAATGAGACTGTTCGGCCCCTGCATTGTTTCAAGAACCTTAAGCGCTTCCCGCACTTCAAGAGCGGGTCCGATGGTTCTTCCTACAGGCGACGCCCCGTACGTCATGGCGCATTCCACTTTCATCCCGAGCCTTTCTCCCAGTTCGATCAGTTCCCTGGCAAGTTTTTTCCCGTCTTCCATAGTCGGGACTTTCGTCCCGTTCCCTACAGGGATATCAATAACAACACAATCTGCGCCGACAGCTCCTTTTTTTGCCATTATGGATGCCAGGAGCTGGTTATGCGGGTCTATACTCAGCGGATATTCCGATTGTATCAGCTTATCATCTGCAGGTGCGATATTGGTTGCACCGCCCCATGCTATTACGCCGCCTACTCTCTCGGTAATGGATTTAATCTCTTCTGCAGAGAATTCCACAGGTGCAAGCACCTCCATCAAATCCGCAGTTCCCGCAGCGCCCGTTATCGCCCTTGAGCTTGTCTTGGGTATAAGAAGACCGTTTGCGGCTATTATAGGAACCACAAGCAGCGAGATTTTATTGCCCGGAACGCCGCCGATACTGTGCTTGTCCATTATCGGATGAGTCTGGAATTCGATTTTTTCACCTGTATCTATCATGGCTCTTGTCAGCCATTCAATCTCATCCGTGCTCATTCCATGGATGTAAGAAGTGGTAACGAATGCGGACATCTCGATATCAGTAAGATTATCCCTTACGATGTCCTGGACTATCTGGTATATTTCTTCCTGCGTCAGCTTCTGTTTATTCATCATTTTCTTAATGAAACCGACAGAAGTCGGTCTTGAGGTCGGGATTATATTTACAGTAAGGGGGCATACCGCTCCCAGCTTTTCACAGCATTCCTGGTACACTCCCACAGTGCCTTTCGGGATCATGTCGCCCGTTTCTACAATTGCTGTCAGGTAGCTGTGGTCTTTTAACTGGACCCGGTCTCCGCCCCTGACGCCCAGTTCTTTAGCGTCCTGGGTGTTAAGTACGACTTTATACTTGCCTGCTTTAATCTGTAATTGCTGGATTTTAAATTCCATTTTATAGTACCCTCTTTATTGTAATATACGGTTAGCCTACCACTTAAAACATTTGGAATTCGAAGGGGGTAATAGTATTTGGCGGTATAAGAAGTACAGAATCCATGAATCCAGGTAAAGCAAAAGAATTTCATGGACAACAATGGCGATAAAAAAAGAGAGGTTTGATTAAATCTCCGTTATGGAAACTTAATCATCCTTTTATTTAGTCATCTTCGTTCTTGCCTGTTGCGCCTTTTTGCTCATGTGTTTTGATGTGCTCATTTGAGTTGGTGTGCACATGTCTGTTGGTGTCCTCGTGTGTGTTGTGTTCGTGTGTGCTGGTGTGCTCTTGCTCGTCCTGTTCCTCGTTCTCTTCCTGCTCATGCGTGCCTTTGTGGCCTGCAGGTACTGTTCCTACTGATACGCTGGCACTTCCGCTGATAGTGCCATTTGTTGCGGTGATGGTGGTAGTTCCTGCTGATAATGCCGTGAACTTGCCTGTGGCATCAATTGTACCAACGGCCGGATTGCTGCTCACCCATGAAAATATTGCCGAGATAATATTGTCCAGCTGATCAAGGGCAGTTGCTGTAAAGGTTTGTGTGCCGTTAACAGCTACTGACGCTGTTGAGGGTGAGACCGTTATAGTTGTCAATCCCAGATCTCCCTGAGTTATTACAGTGGCGCTTGCCATTCCGAGGACAGTTCCGTCTGTTCCATTCGTGGCGATTATTGTTGTTATTCCCGGTTCAAGTGCTGTAAATACGCCTGTTGCAGAATCGATAGTTCCAACTGTGGTGTTGGTGCTGCTCCAAACAGTTGCCGGGCTAATCGATATTGAACCGCCGTTCTGGTCAAAACCTGCTGCCGTAAAGGCCTGTGTTCCGCCCACCAGTTTCGATGCAGTTGCGGGTGAAACTGTTATGGTTGTCAGTACTGGTGCCGTCATTGTGAGGCTTCCAGTCTGTTTGTATATTTGACCGACAGCAGTTAATGTTCCTCCACCTGCGGGGTTGACATGACATGTGCCGCATGAGGCGCCGGTTGCTGCTGCAAAGCCCGGGGTAGCGGATGCTCCAGGCACAACTACCAGAGCCACTATTAAAAGCAGCATCCCGATTTTCAATTTAATGTTCATTCGTTTTTTGTTTTTCATTGTTTTTCTCCTATTTGCTGCTTGGATGCAATGAGGCATCTTTGCACAATGCAAATAGTATAGCAATTTTTAATTTAAGGATGCTGAGAGTTTTTCAGGGTTTTTGGGTTTTTAAGGTTTAAAAAAGCTTATTTTAGGTTTTTATCCTTCAGTAAATCATTTTTTTAAATTAAAAGTAGAAATAATAACCAAAATCTAAAAATACCACCCCCAAGTATTCAGATTTTGGACAAGTATGAAAGGTTAGTTCACTTTCAACTCCCCTCCACGCTATAATAATACTCCCCTTCAGCCTTCTGCGTTCTGTCAAGTTGCGAACCCAGCTTATTCACCCTCGGCCTCTTTGTCTCCTCGTCCCGCCTGAAGGTAATCCCAATTCCTTTAAGGAACCTGTTCATACCCTGCCTCATGTCAAAAGGCCCGTGAACCTCACCCCTTTTCATAGGCTCGCCCTCGAACACAAGAAGCCTGTCGCTCAGCATATCTATCATGTAAATATCATGGTCAACCACCATTGCTGTCACCTTATTATTCTCGGCAAAGCGCCTGATGACCTTGGTAGCAAGCACCCTCTGCTCAACATCAAGATGCGCCGAGGGTTCATCCAGAAGATAAAGGTCTGCAGTGCGTGACAGACACGCAGCTATGGCAACTCTCTGGAGTTCACCCCCGCTTAAATCGTCAAGTTTCTGGTTCATGAGCCGCTCAAGCTGGAGCGGTCGCAATATCTCGGTCTGGTAATAACTTGTATCGACTTCCCTGCTCAAAGAGCGAAGATAATCAGAGACCAGGACCGGGTCTTCTGCTTTGATATACTGGGGTTTGTAAGATACCTTGATATCCATATCTATCTTTCCGCTCGTCGGTTCTATTTCGCCAGCCAGTATCTTTACGAAAGTGGATTTGCCAATCCCGTTCGGACCAACAATCCCGGTGACTTCGCCTTTCCTTATCTCGCCGCCCTGCGCAATGAGTTCAAATCCCTCTTCATATTTTTTGGAAAATTGTTCAAACTTCAACAGGGAAGGCACATCCTTCGCTGCCTGCGGCGCATGAATATCGAACTTTATGGCTTCTGTGCGAATCCTGACATTCTCCTCGCGCAGGAAACCTTTCAGGTATTCATTAATTCCAATTCTCACTCCCTTAGGATGGGTAATGACACCGAAACCACCGGGCGTGCCGTATGCGATATGAACGACATCAGCTAGCAAATCCAGAATCGCAAGGTCATGTTCTACAACCATTACGGCTTTATGTTCTGCAAGTTCCCTGATGATCTGGGCGGCTTTTATCCTCTGGTAAATATCAAGATAAGGACTTATCTCGTCAATAAAATAGAAATCCGCATCCCTTGCAACACATGCCGCAAGCGCAACTCTCTGGAGTTCGCCGCCGCTTAATTCATCGATTTTGCGGTCAGTGATATCTGCGATGTCAAGCCTTGATACGAGTTCCTTGAGTACCCCTCTTTCATCCGTTTTTGATAAAAGCTGCGAGACTTTGCCTTTGAATTTCCTGGGTATCATGTCCACATACTGCGGTTTTTGCGAGGTCTTTACCTTTCCCTTCGATACGCCTTCCAGGTAATCGGCAAGCGCGGTACCTGCATAATATTCAAGTATCTCTTCCCACCCTATCCTTCCGCGCCCGAGGTTAGGCTTCAACGTTCCTGAAAGTATGTTTATAGCTGTGCTTTTTCCTATCCCATTAGGGCCGAGGATGCCTGTCACTTTCCCGACAGTCGGGACTGGAAGCCCGTATAATGCAAAGCCGTTCTTACCATACCTGTGCGTCGCCTCCTCAAGTTTCTCAGGCAGGCTGATAATTATTATTGAACCGAACGGGCAGCGGTTGACGCAGATGCCGCATCCCACGCATAATTCTTCCGAGATAACCGGTTTTTCATCCTCGCCTATAATTATAGTCTCATCGCCAGTCCTCACCCTGGGGCAGAATTTAATGCACTGGAGCCCGCACATTTTGGGCTGGCACCTGTCACGGTCTAAAACAGCAAGTCGCATTAAACACCTACTTCATTGGTTGCAACAGGAGTATCCAGATGACCCAGAAGTAAATTATAACCAGGAATTCCACATACAGCCAGTCTTTTGTTTCAAATTCCTTCACCTTGACCCCGATTAAAGGATAAATTACTCTCTGGATGTAATATGAGAGCAGGAGAACCAGCAGGATGACCGAAAACCAGGAAACGTCTTTGGCAAAACCGAATTTTACATAAAACAATATGGCAAAAGCCGCGCTTATAAATGCCGGGAATACCGTTTTTTTGACTCCTTCTATGAATTTCTCCTTCTTCTCTTCCGGAGTTGTGCTCTTCACAACCGGTACTTTTTCGATTTTCTTTTCTGTTTCAGTCACCACTATCACTTTTTCCTGTAAATCATCGTTCCGATACCTTCATGGGTGAACAGCTCAAGCAGCATCGAATGCGGGGCGCTGCCATCGATAATATGAACCTGCTCAACCCCGCCGCCCAGAGCTGCGGCGCTTGATTTAACCTTCGGTATCATCCCGCCGCTTATGATGTTATCTTCAATTAGTTTATCAATCTCATCGAAAGCTATTCTGGAAATACGTGTTTTCTTGTCTTTCGGGTTGCGCAGGATTCCAGGTACATCCGTAAGAGCTATCAGTTTTTTTGCACCGAGGGCCGATGCGATATCCCCGGCCACCGTATCTGCATTTACGTTAAGGTCATTCCCTTTTTCATCCGTTGCTATCGGCGAGATGACCGGGATATATCCCTTGCCTGCAAGAATCATGATTATTTCAGGATTGATAACTTCGGTCTCGCCAACCCAGCCAAGGTCGATTTCTTTCTCCACGCCGCCAACGGTCACACGCTGGGGAGCTAACTTCTTTGCTACGATGAGCCTGCCGTCGCTCCCTGAAAGACCTATGCCTTTGCCGCCGTGCTTGCTGATTAACGAAACTATCTTGCTGTTTACATTTCCTACGAGCACCATTCGCGCAATCTCAAGCGTTTCGTCATCCGTAACCCGCAAACCCGCTACAAATTCCGGTTTTTTCCCCATCCGTTCCATTTTCTCTGTGATCTCGGGACCTCCGCCGTGCACTATCACAGGATGGATTCCCACGAATTTTAAAAGGACGATATCCTGCACTATCGACTCCATAATTTCGGGGTCGACAATGGCATGACCTCCCATCTTGATTACCATCATCGAATCATAAAACTCGCGGATGTATGGTAATGCTTCGATAAGGATATTCTCGCGTTTCTGCATAGAGGGGTAAAATGGGGAGATGGATATTAAAACTTATTATTGATCGCTTCGCACAAAAAATTGAAATTTGCAGGAATACTAAATAATGGCCTTCAGCAAATCCTTATCACGCAAAAGACCCAGAAGTTTTCTTGAGCTGTTTATTACAGGCAGCTGGTCAATCCTTTTACGTCTCATTTTCCTTGCGCAATCACTGGCCTGTGAGCTTAATGTAGCAGTTTCCGGTTCCCCTTTGAGTTTCATTATATCCTTTACAGGCGAATTGGGCAGCTGGATTTTGGAAACGCTGTAATATAAGCTCATGGTATCCCGCATCGATTCCCATGTCCACGCATCGTCGTCCGATCCAGCTGACATATTTGACATCTCGGTTTTGTCCGTAATTATGCTTGCGGCGATAAGGTCCTTATCTGCAGCCACGCCGACCAGCGTCAGGTTCGCATCCAGGATGGGGACTGCTTTTACATCGGCAAGCTCCATGATAGCACCTGCTACTGAAAGGGGGGTTTCGCTCCAGACAGAAACCACATGATTCCCGATAAATTCACTGATTGGGGTGTTGATGTTCAGCCTTCCAATAGCGCCAATTATATCCGCTATTGTTATAAGTCCTGAAAGATTGTGATCCTCCACAACAGGCAGCCGCCTGATATTATTTTCTATAATTATACGTGCTGCTTCCACTATTGAATTATCAGGCCCTATTGTAAGTGGGTTCCGTGTCATCAATATTGCAATTTGTTCTTCTTCCGGATGTTTTAATAGATCAGTCCTTGTCACTATCCCGACAAGTTCACCGCCTTTCACAACCGGGACACCGGAAATATGCTTTGTTTTTAATATCTCAAGAACTTCATCCCTGGACCCTGGCAATTCAACTTTCGCAACATCCCTAACCATTACTTCTTCAACCGTAATGCTTTCCGGAGTATCAGCCATTATTTCTCTCCTTTTTTTCATTTTTACTTATTTTTTTATTTTTTCCCGCGAACAACAAGCACTGGAATTTTTGAGTTCCTTACCACTTTTTCGGCGACACTGCCAAGGAGGAACCTGTCAAGCCCGCTTTTTCCCAGTGTCCCCATAACGATAATTGACATTGAGTTCTTTTCTGCGTATTTGATTATTTCATCTGCAGGATGCCCTTCAATTGTATTCCTGTCCACTTCCAGACCCAGCGCTTCTGCTTTGTCTGCTATGTATTTCGTAGCTTCGTCCCCTTCCTGCCTCAACAGTCCGTACATGCTTTCCCATGCCGCATCCATCGGAATTGAAGCAAAAGCCGCAGTATCAACCACATAAACAGCATGTATTTTCGCGCCCGTATTCTTTGCCAGGTCTATCCCGTAGTCGACCGCGTTTTTAGTATATTCCGAACCGTCTGTTGCAATCAATATTTTCGTAAATAATTTGCTTGCCATAAATTCCCTCCTTCTGATTTTAGATTATGCCAATAATGTCATCCGGTCTAGCCCGCCTCACTAAACTGCTTACTGGGTTCCTAATACCCCGCATATTATATGACTCTTTTGTTAATATCATCAGTCTGGCTTTTTTCCCTTTTTTTATGGAGCCTGATTCCTTTTCCAATCCGAGTATTTTTGCACCATTTAGTGTGCACAGCTTAAATACTTGTCTGTCATCAAAAATATTTGTTTTTGCAAGAAACTCCATTTCAGAGAACATATTTACAGAATTCAGCATGACGTTATCAGTACCTGCGGCAACAAGGATTCCTTGGTCGAGCATTTTTTTAATTGGGGGGAGCCCTGACCCTGTCATGAGGTTTGAGCGGAGACAGACCACAACAGGAATATCAGCCGCTGCAACCGCTTTAATGTCCAGGTCTGCTGCATGGGTCATATGTATTAGGAAATCAGGTTCAAGTTCCAGGGCTTTGGAAATATCGGATGGTTCTCTTTCACCTGCATGTATTGCAAATTTTTTTCTTTTTTTTCTTGTCTGGCTGACAATATCTTTAATCAAACCAAAATCAAGGTCGTTGGTGCTGCTCAATCCGGTTCCATCGCAGGAATCAAGATAATCCATTTCCCGGGCAAGCGGCCTTCCGAAAATCTTCGCTTCGATTTTGCCAGTCCCCGTATTTAAATACGGGGTCTTTAAAGCCTCTTTAAGCGCCAGGACTCCTGCCATCCCGCCTTCACGGAAATCAGCAAAAGCGCATGTGCCAGTTTTTATCATATCGTAAATGCTTGCCTTCATTGAGCCGACAAGGTCATTATGAGAAGTTTCTTTTAAAATCCTGTGTTTTAATCCGTCAGGGGGCTGCACAAGCTCGGCCAAAGGCATCCGGGGCGGGTCTTTTATCACAGAGTCGCCTATATGTGTATGCGCATTCACAAAACACGGGGCGATTATTGTAGTTGTGGAAACACTGGATTCTTCAATATTTTTTATTATGCCGTTTTCTATAGTGATATAACCACCAACAGGCTCAAATTCATCTCCAAGAATTATAGTCCCTTTGAGGGTTTGTTCCATGAGGTCAAATTGACTCTGATGATATTTGCATTTTTCGTATGATAACCAACATAAAGAATAAGTAGTTTAGTTACGATTTAGCGTTCAGTCCCGTAGGGTAGTGGTCAATCCTTCTGGCCTTTGGAGCCGGAGACGACGGTTCGAATCCGCCCGGGACTATTTTTTACCATTATGTTTACAATAAATTTAAGTATATTAACTGCAAGTAAGGTCAGGTTATAATAATCTAAAAGGATAAATAATTATTATTAATGTAGGAGAATATAAACAATGGTAGATTTCAGAGTTGTTGTTTCGGACAGCAAAAGCACACAGGCGTATCAGGTAGCCGTCACAGGCGCGGCAGTCAATAAACTGATTGGAAAGAATATCGGAGATGTTGTAAG
>JBGPUU010000098.1:0-8593 GCA_041491305.1 Candidatus Methanoperedens sp. | reverse complement strand
TTGTCCACAAGCCCTTCAAGTTTTTCGCGCAAAGCGAGTTTAACCGCTTCCTGGACAGGTTCACCAAGTAATTCCGGCGCAATTCTCACCGTATCCGATAATCTCATTTTCTTATACATCTAAATCCTCTTAATAAAAGTTATTGAATACTCAAACGAGTTTTCTCTCGAAGATACACTGTACTGATTCCCTTACTACATAATCTTTTCTTTAGTTCTATATCGTTAGTCAGGACAGCCGCTTTTTCAGTAATAGCCAGTTCCACAATGACATCGTCCGCGAATCCATTCTTTTCTGCGATTGTACACCTGCTCACCAATGACAATGCAATTTTGGCGGCTTTCCTGTCCCTGCCCTTCCCCTCTGCATAAATTTTTTCTAATTCCTTGACAGAAGGTCTTGGAACCATATAAGAATCAAAACCCAATCTTTCAAGCTCCGAAAAAATGTCCAGCCCGAACTGGCCGGGAACCATCATCCCGTTGGTGTCGATTATCACTTTTCTTGTCATTTAAATTCTTTCAACACGCCTGAACCGATAAGCCTCCAGCGCGCTCCCACACGCCTGCTTATTGCAATATGTGCGCCTTTATCCGCGCATATCGGTCTTTTAAGTTTGACCTCGGCTTCAGCTCCCCTTGCGCTTACGACGACGCCAATCGTGGTTGCCGTCCCGATATTAAGCATCAGCGGTTCATTTGAACGTATGGGTTCGACCGCTGCTTCATCGCTTATCCCGACAACACGTTCAAGAAGTTTGGTTTCCATCAGGAACCCCTCAAGTGTCGGGGGCAACGACCCCGGAATCCCTGCGACCTGCCCTACAAGGGCATCGCTTTTGGTAAGAGTGGGGTCAAGGTTGGTGCCAATGCCTATAAGGCCGCCTGGTACAGCTTCTTTTAACTCTTCCTTCCCTGCATGAATAGTGGTTATCACGGTTTTGATGGAGACCCATTTCACAACTCCTCCGCTTTCAACTTTTCTACCGGGACGCATCTCTATTTCATCACCAGGATGAAAAACACCAAAATTCAAAGAACCGCCGATGGCACCTCCTACAAGTTTGTCAGGAAGTGTACCGGGTTTATTTATATCAAAAGACCGCGCCACATACATCAAAGGCGATTTCTTGAGGTCATGTTTCGGGGTAGGGATGTATTTTTCAATAGCTTCAATGACAAGATCGATATTGGTATTCTGCTGGGCTGAGATTGGGATAATCGGCGCATTTTCTGCTACAGTGCCTTTCACGAATGCCTTGATTTGATTGTAGCTCTCAAGGACTTTCTCACGCGGAACAATGTCAATCTTATTCTGGATAATCACTATATTTTTAATCCCCAGGATATTCAATGCCATAAGATGTTCTTTTGTCTGCGGCTGCGGGCATTGTTCATTGGCAGCGATAACAAGGAGTGCGCCATCCATCAATGCCGCTCCCGATAGCATGGTTGCCATCAGGGTCTCATGACCCGGGGAATCCACAAATGAAATAGCACGAAGTACTTCTGTTTTTGCTCCGCATTTTTCGCATATTTCTTTGGTTGTAAAAGCATCCGGTTCAGGACAGTCAGGGCATTTCCTGAGCACAATATCCGCATAGCCAAGCCTTATCGATATTCCCCTTTTTATCTCTTCGCTGTGCCTGTCGGTCCAGACACCCGAAAGTGCCTTGACAAGCGTGGTCTTGCCATGGTCAACATGCCCTACAATGCCGATATTTACAACTGGTTGCAATGAAATCCTCCAATACGGAAACGATGCCTTACATTGGGCTCTTTGTATTTAATGGCTTTTACATAAAAGGCTACGGAACTTAAAGCATTAAACCGGGATGAGTTTACATTTTCTTCTTTTTCCCGTAATCCATGAAATCCCTTCCGGCCTCAAGAATCCTATTAATTTTATCTGCTTTGCTCCGTTCGATATATACTACTTTTGCTTTCATTTCCAATCTCCTCATGAGTAAAGAAAGAATCTCACCGATATCAAAATACCCCTGTTCTCATTTTTCCCCGTTTCTCATTTGGTTTATCTAAATTGTGAGATATTCTTACTATGCCCCATTATTAATTTCATACATGCAATTATAGTTTTGTTGGTCACAAAGCGGATAAATAATATTTAATCATTAAAATTGAAAATTATCTTAATACGCGCTTCATCAGGGTTTGCCTGCAAATATCATATTTATCGCATTGCTCACATTCATTCCAGATGAGTTTTTTCTCCTCGTCCGGAAGGGGAACGAACCCCTTTTTTCCAAAAAAGGCTGGTGATGTGGTACGAAGGTAGACCGTATCTGCCAGCTCGGCAGCCCGGGTTAAAATAGCATCTACCAATCTAGAACCTATACCTTTATTGCGATAAGACGGCAACACGGCTATCGAGCGCAATTCTACTATGTCCCCGATATCCAGGCAAGCGCATCCCACGGTCTTTTTATCAAGCACTGCAACTATGAATTCAGGAAGATTTTTTTCTACTTTCTCGGTGTCAAGATAATAAAAAGAGAGAAGCGTTTTTATATCCTTGATATCAGCCTGTGCTGCCTTCCTGAGTTCAATATCCATTTAAATTATTTTTCCCCTTCTTTTCCGTATCGGATAATTCAATAATCTTTAAGATAATTCTTTATACTATATATTTGTTTATGGAATTATAAGTATGATACTGAATGATTTTTTCTGGAATACCTTTACATCCATTTCTGATTTTTCGAATATATGTTTAGCCCTGGATAATGTTTTTCGTACGTTTTTCAAATTACAAACATTTAAATATAGATAAAATCTAAATATAAAACTATGGGAACAATCACAGTAAACGTTAAAAATGATGTGGAAAAAGAGTTTAGGAAGATTGTTGGTGCTGTTCATGGAACTAAAAAAGGCTCTCTCGGAGAAGCAATCACAGATGCCATGCAAAAATGGATATTAGAAAAAAAGCAGGAAAAAATTGCAGAAGAAGCATTAAAATTGCTTGAACAGGGCTTTAAATTCGGCAAAAGAATGTATAAAAACAGAAGCGAGCTTTATGAACGATGAATTGTCATTGTTGGACTCCAATTTGCTTAGCTATGTCTTTGATGAGAGCGAGCCAGAGAAGAAAAGAATATGTAATGACCTGATAGCCGACTGCTGGAAAGGAAAGAGAAAATATGCCGTATCAGTTCAGAACCTGTCTGAGTTCTACGTTGTTGTCACAAAAAAAATACAGAATCCAATACCGGATAAGCTAGCGAAGAGATTCATAGAGCTAATAATAGATTTTCAGGGTTGGCACGTCCTTAACATTAACGGTCATACTATTGCTTCTGCAATTGATATTTGCAATAAATATGATATTCATTACTGGGATGCATTGCTTGCTGCGACGATGAGAGAAAATAATGTATTCTGTATTTATACTGAAGATAGTGACTTTGACAAAATTTCGTGGCTGAAGGTTGTTAATCCATTCGAGCTAAAAAAATATTAATATACATATCATGAAAGTTATTCGCGACCCGATACACGATTACATTGAACTGGACGAGCTTGCACTGGCGCTTATCGATACCCCTGAAGTCCAGAGATTGCGCAGGATTCGGCAGTTGGGTTTTTCAAATCTCGTATACCCGGGTGCAAACCATACCCGGTTTGAACATTCACTCGGCACATATCATCTCGCCAAACACCTGGTAAAATATGTAGATGAACCCCGGCAGAATGAATTGCTTGCTGCTTCCTTGCTCCATGATATCGGGCACGGGCCTTTTTCCCATGCGACTGAGAAGCTGATTGGCCGTTATACAAGGAAAAGCCATGATAACGTGGAAGGACTTTTGAGAAAAGGAGTGATTTCAGATGTACTTAAGGACTTTTCCCTATCCCCATCAAATATTGCAGGACATATTAAAGGCGAGACTTATCCGGGTCAGATTATCAACAGTGAAATAGACGTGGACAGGATGGATTATCTTATGCGCGATGCCCATTATACAGGTGTTGCCTTCGGTCTTATCGACCATGTAAGATTGATCCATGAACTGGGGTTCAAGGAAAATAAACTAGTCCTGAACCTCGGCGGTCTTCAAGCGGCTGAGTCGCTTCTTGTATCGCGGTTCCTGATGCACCCCACGGTTTATTTCCATCATGTCTCCCGGATTGCGGAATCCATGTGCGCACATGCTGCAGAATATATGATTGAGAACGGGCTTTCTCCTGAATTATTCCAGCGAATGGATGATGTCGCTTTTATGAACGAGATGAAAAATGCAGGCGGTTACGCAACCGATATCGCAAAAAGGCTTGATGAAAGAAAATTGTATAAACGTGCGCTTTATACAGATCTTGATTCGCTGGGCATAGACGCAATAAAATTAAGGAACAATATGAGAAGGCTTGAAACTGAGATAGCGGAGAGCGCCGGGGTAAAGCCTGAGTATGTACTCGTGGATATCCCTGAAATGCCGGAGATTGCAGAAATGAAAGCCCAGGTTCTTATAAACGGAAAATTGATACCTATCGATAAAGCTTCAAGCCTCGTTGCAGCGCTGGGAAAAGCGCAGCTTGATAACTGGCGCCTCGGGGTTTTCACTCCGCCTGAATACAGGGAAAAAGTGGGTGCGGCTGCAAGGAAATTCTTTGAAGTTAAAAAAGATATGAAACAATTCAAACTGACTGAGCTTTAAGCGCCTTTCGTATCACGTCTTCTTTTTCCGGCCTGTGTAATTCTCTTATACCGTATGATTCGTGATACATGTCCAGGCCGCGAAATATTACAATCGGCATGCCGCCATTCCCTTCTCCCATCAGGATATTCGCAAACCCTGCGATTTCATCCACGATTGCTTCGTTTTTAACTTCAAGCACCCGCCCGAAAAGGTCCCGGGTACCACGCCAGTCCCGTGTTGCTTTTATACCCGCAATCCCGATGGCTGCTCCGGTCTGGCCTATCCTGAAAGCCCTGCCGTTCGTGTCTGTAATAATAACGCTGACTCTGTTACCGGTATATTTTAAAATTGATTCTTTTAGTTTCCGTGCGCTCTTATCCGGGTCTTCGGGAAGCAGCAGGATGTTTTTCTCGCCTTCGACATTGGAATGGTCGATTCCTGCATTAACGCAGATGCTGCCGTTCCTGGTGCGGACAAGAAGAAAGGGCGATTCAAGCAGTATTTCCGTGCTTTCATCAAGCACTGCCTGCACAAATCCCGGGTCGTTGCAGTTTCTTTTTGCGATAATTTTTGCCCGCTGTGTTGCTGGAACGGTATCCAGGGATACAATCCTGCCTTCGGATTTGGATACGACGGTTGAAGAAATAACAACGATGTCATGCTCCCTGAGTTCGGTTTGTTCACTCAAAATGAGCGCAATATCGTCACCCTGTTTTATCAGGGGGATATTTTCCACGACAAATACGGTTGCATTCAATCTGATTCCTCGCCCCCTTAAATGCAGATGAAATAATAATGCTTTCTAATAAAAAGGTACAGCCTTCATCCCAGAAGGCTGTATTTCAGAATCAGCGCTGCAAACAATATCGCTACGATGTTCATCACTTTTATGAGGGGATTGATTGCCGGGCCTGCCGTATCCTTTGTCGGGTCGCCCACGGTGTCGCCCACGACTGCGGCTGCGTGGGTGGGATTCTTGCTCCCGTCCGGAAGTCTCTTCCCGCCCAGGTTCCCTGACTCGATATATTTCTTGGCATTATCCCATGCCGCGCCTCCGGTTGTCATCATAAGAGCAAGAAGGAGACCCGAGATAATCACACCGATAAGAAGACCGCCAAGCGCCACAGGGCCGAATATAAAGCCCACGAGCAATGGAGAAAGCACTGCAAGAAGCCCCGGGATAATCATTTCTTTCTGCGCCGCGATGGTAACGATGTCAACACACTTTCCATAATCGGGCTTCGCTGTTCCTTCCATGATACCCTTTATTTCCCTGAACTGCCGTCTTATTTCAGTAACTATGGTTGTTGCCGCCCTTCCCACAGCGCCCATCAGGAAGCTTGCGAAGAGGAAAGGAATCATGCCGCCGATAAGCAATCCCACGAGAACCGTAGGGTCTGAGAGTTTAAGCACCAGTTCCGGTTTGCCCTGTTCTGCAAGCAATTTGTTTATTTCACTGCTGTATGCAGCAAAGAGAGCAAGAGCGCCGAGCGCGGCCGAACCTATGGCATAGCCTTTTGTGACCGCTTTTGTGGTATTTCCCACAGCGTCCAGCGGGTCGGTGATGTCCCTGACTTCCTTGGACAGCTCAGCCATCTCTGCTATTCCGCCTGCGTTGTCTGTTATCGGGCCGTATGAGTCTATGGCGATTATAATGCCTGTTACAGACAGCATGGCTGCCGCTGCTATGGCAATCCCGTATAACCCAAGCGCTCCGCCGCCCATAACTGAATATGAAATCAGGATTCCAGCGCAAATGACTATTACAGGTAAAGCAGTGCTCTGAAGCCCTACAGCAAGTCCTGTTATGATGTTCGTTCCTGGTCCTGTTACCGATGCGTTGGCAATGTCCTTTACCGGGCCATGCGTTGTGGCTGTGTAATACTCGGTAATGATTATCATAGCCGCCGTGACGCCAAGACCCACAAGCGCGCTGATGAAAAGACCAATATCACCGTTCATCAACTGCTGTGTGATTATATAGAACAATACTACTGATATTCCTCCCGCCACGATGGCACCTTTGTACATCGCGCCCATTATATCGCCTGATTTTCCAAGTTTTACAAAGAACGTCCCGATTATGGATGCAATAATTGCTGCTGCTCCCAGCATCAGGGGATAGGTGACTGCATTTGGATATTTGCCTATTACTGTAACTCCGATCAGCATCGCGCCAAGAGCTGTAACTGCGTATGTTTCGAAAAGGTCGGCCGCCATTCCAGCGCAGTCGCCCACGTTGTCGCCCACGTTATCAGCTATGACACCGGGGTTGCGCGGGTCGTCTTCGGGAATTCCTGCTTCCACTTTCCCAACAAGGTCAGTGCCAACGTCTGCTGCTTTGGTATATATCCCGCCCCCAATCCTTGCGAAAAGACTTATGAGCGATGCACCGAACCCGAAACCTATGACCTTATCAACCGCCCCGACATTTCCTCCGAATGCGATAAAAAGCCCGCTCACGCCAAGGAGCGCAAGGCTTGCCACAGATATACCTGTCACTGCTCCGCCTTTAAACGCCACGTTAAGCGCCTGCTGCATACCTTCTTTTGCAGCATTGGCACAGCGAACGTTGCTGCGCACGGAAATGTTCATGCCAAGATAACCTGCTGCGGCGGACATGAGTGCGCCAAGAATAAATCCGATAGCCGTAGGCACATTAATTGCCCATGCGATTATAACAGCAAGTATGACTGCGATTACAGCCACGGTCTTATACTGCCTGTTCAAATAAGCCATAGCGCCTTCCTGTATTGCAGAGGCGATTTCTTTCATCCTGTCAGTGCCTGCATCAAGTTTGAGTATATACAGAACAAGATACACGGCGAACAATAAACCGATAACGCCCGCAAGCGGGGCTGAATACAATAACGAATCCATAATTTCCTCCTTAGAGTGCCGCCCACTTGGTGCTAAGGATATATATTATTTACCTATTACGCTCATAAACAAAATATGAATTCCGACCTGTATCGCGCAAGAACCATGATAGAGGCGCTGGAAACCGACCCCGATACTAAAGCTTCCATGCTCAACGCTTTCGCGCGCAGGCTCGAACTTTTTGGCAGCAATATTCTTTTTTTCAATGAGCCTTTTACGCCGGTTTCCCTGACAGGCGCCCACTGTGCACTTTCCTGTAAACATTGCAATTCGCATTACCTGCGCCACATGCTTGACGGTTCCGCGGGAAAATTAGAGGCAGAAGCCGCAAAATTAGCCGATAGAGGCGCGCAGGGAATATTGCTAAGCGGGGGAAGCGCTGCTGATGGAAGCGTTCCCACCTATGAGCAGTCGGACGTTATCCAAAAAATCAAGCGCGATAAAAAACTCAAAATCAGCGCGCATACGGGCATTGTGAATGTCTCGCAGGCGCACATACTTTCAGAATACCTTGATATGGCGCTCGTTGATGTTCCTGGCGATGATGAAACAATACACGATATCCTCGGCATCGATGCATCCGTACAGGATTACGAGGAGACGCTGCGGCATCTCTCAAATCTTGGAATTCCGCTTGCTCCGCATATCATTGTAGGGCTGCATAACGGTCAGTTGAAGGGGGAATTTAAAGCCCTTGAAATTGTCAAAAAATTCAATCCCGTGACATTGGTGATTGTTGTATTTATCCCCACAAAAGGAACTGCTATGGAAGGCGCACCCCCGCCTAAAATCGAGGATGTGGTCAAAGTGATTACAAGCGCGCGAGGGATGTTTGACGTACCGCTTTCATTAAGCTGTGTACGCCCGGGTGGACGTTATCGCTCGGAACTTGATAAATATGCAATCCTGGGCGGAATTGACAGGATAGCTGTGCCTTCGAAAAGCGCCTCTTTGACAGCCGGGGAACTCGGATTGAATATCATAGAAATCCCGAAAATGTGCTGTTCTTACAGTGTGATACTTTGAAAAAAATAGCAAGCCATGACGACATCGATA
>JBGPUU010000097.1:0-8643 GCA_041491305.1 Candidatus Methanoperedens sp. | reverse complement strand
TGATTTCTCTTGCCCAAAGTGGGAGGCTTACCACAAAGATAGATGATGCAAAGCTAAAGGCATTGCTTCTCCAGTTGCAGCCCAAGAAGCATGAGATGCAGATTAGAAGGATGTAAATAATTCTAATCCGAGTATCGAGTCAAACATCCTGAATGTTTCAAGTATCTCCGCAGAAGCTTTTTTGTCAGGATTTATCCCGTGAATTGCATCCGTAAACTCTTCAAGCGCCTTTAACGCCTTCCCTGTATTCAGGTTATCATCCATCGCCCGCTCAAATCTTTTCCTGGCTTTCTTTACAATTTTTTCCGCGTCATCAGTGCCGTCTGCTTTTTTCATTATTTCAATTATATCGCATATTTTTTCAATTTTTTTTGCAGCTTCCCGAAGCCCCTCGAATGTGAAATTCAACCTTCTCCTGTAACTTGCAGAAAGTAACAGGTACTTTATCGCCATTGGTTCATACCCCCTCCCGAGAAGGTCGCGCAGGGTATAGAAATTACCCGCTGATTTTGACATCTTCCTTCCTTCGATCATAAGATGCCTGCAGTGAAGCCAGTATTTTGAAGGGTTTTTACCGAACGCCCCGAAATTCTGGGCTATCACGTTCTCATGATGCGGGAAAATATTATCCACGCCGCCTATATGTATGTCAAAATATGTTCCAAGATGCTTTGTGCTCATGGCCGAGCACTCGATATGCCAGCCCGGGCGGCCTTTTCCAAGCTCTGTTTCCCAGAATACCTCGCCGTCTTGCTTCTCGTATGATTTCCAGAGAGCAAAATCCGAAACAATAGAGGTATCCTCCCCCCATTCATCGCGTTTTATTTTCTTTTTCCCAATCCGAAGCTTAAGATGCGAGAGCTTCCCGTAATCCTGGAACTTTGACACATCATAATAAGCCGAGCCGTCTTTTCCGCGATAGGCAAAACCCCTACCAATCATTTTTTTTATTATGTCAATTATCTCAGGCACATGTTCTGTGGCTCTCGGAAAAACATCAGCATCAAGGAGAGAAAGTGTTTTCATATCCTCAAAAAAGACCTTTGAATAAAATTCGGTCATTTCCCGAAGCGTCTTTCCTTCTTTTTTTGCAGTTTCAATGGCTTTATCCTCAATGTCGGTGATATTCATCACCCTTTTTACTTTATAACCCTTAAAGTGCAGGTATCTCACGAGCACATCCTCAAATATAAAAGTCCTGAAATTCCCGATATGGGCATACTGGTAAACCGAAGGGCCGCATGTGTATATCCCAACAACTTCGCCTTCAGGCTCAAATTTTTCTTTCTCCCGTGTGAGCGTATTAAAAAGCTTTAGCATATCACATTCTCCTGAAACTAAGGACACCAGCCCCCATCGCTAAAAGAGCAAAAAGAACCATTATTGCGGCATCATAATAAATCGGGAAATGGTTCAGGCCATTGCCAAGAATAATGCCCCGCAGCGCATCCACTCCATAGGTCAACGGGTTAATGTAGGTGATGCTCTCAAGCCATGAAGGAAGATTGGCTACCTGGAAAAGTGCGCCGCTAAAGAAGAACATTGGCCACATCACAAAATTTATAACAAGACCGAACCCTTCGGGGCTGTTGAGATTGGCGCCAATCACAAGCCCGATGCTCACCATGGCGATTGAAATCAAAAGGAGCATTAAAAACGCCTGGATGAGAACAAGCGGCGTCATGGGAACCTTGATAAATAAACCGATTATCAGGAGGAATACGCCCTGAACCATCGCATCCGTTGCCCCGCCGAGCATCTTTCCCGCGAATACGCTCGCTCTTGATACGGGCGCGACAAGAACTTCTTTTAAGAAATCAAGTTTCCTGTCCCAGATGATATATACGCCGTAGAAAAGGGATGTGAAAAGGACTGCCATCACCGCTATGCCGGGATAAATAAAAACCTGGTAAGGAAAACCGTTTATTTCCTTGACTGTGGAGCCAACACCTGTCCCGAAGACAAATATCCAGAGAAGAGGCGAGATTACTGACGAAACAAGGCGTTCCTTCTCCCTGACATATATTTTAGCCTCACGCAGCCACACTGCATACATTCCTTCAAGTTCGTTAATAAGCTGGTTCATTTCTTCATCATCCTTTCCCAGAAACCGCCTTCGGCCCCGGATTCCCGTATCTCTCTTCCTGTATAATGCAGGAATACGTCGTTAAGCGTCCCGCTTCTCACTTCCACAAAATCTATTGGCCCGGTGTGGGTAAGAAGGTCCTGAATATGTTTGCTTGCGTCTTTAATCGAAAGATAGAGCAAACCATCTTTTTCCTGCACACTCTTCACGTAATCAAGCTTTTTTATTGTTTCTATATCGCGAATTTTTTGTTTGATTTTAACCACATCGCCGGCTACCTGGTTCTTAAGTGTTTCAGGAGAATCAAGAGCCACTATTTTCCCATAATCGATTATTGCAACCCTGTCACATAATTGTTCCGCTTCTTCCATATAATGCGTTGTGAGCATGACGGTCATGCACTCTTTTTCAGCAAGATTAACGATATATTCCCAGATATGTTCCCTTGTCTGGGGGTCAAGGCCGAGCGTGGGCTCATCAAGAAAAAGGATTTTGGGATGGTGCATAATCCCGCGCGCCAGTTCAAGGCGCCTCCGCATACCGCCCGAATAAGTATTAACAAGGTCGTCAGCCCGCTTTTCCAGGTTCACAAGAGATAGGACTTCATCTATACGCTGCTTCCTTATTCCCCTTGGAACGCCGAACAGGAGATTGTGCATTTCAAGATTTTCGCGTCCTGTAAGCAGGTCGTCCACGCTTGGCGCCTGGAATACTATGCCAATGGATTTCCTGACCTTCCCGGATTCCTTTACGATGTCAAAGCCATTTACCCAGGCCCTTCCCGAAGTGGGTTTCAAAATAGTGCAGAGCATTGAAATAAGTGTTGTTTTGCCCGCCCCGTTCGGACCGAGGAGCCCGAAAATCTCACCTTCTTCGACTTCAAGATTTAAGCCTTCAACGGCTGTTATTTTTCCGTACTTTTTAGTAAGACCCTCGGTTTTGATGACCATATAATCAATTATGAACGTGAAGGATAAAAATCTGATGGAATCAATTTAACAGGACAACATCTTTTGGGCTTTCAACTACAAGCTCCCTTTCATCCTTATATATTGAAACCTTTCCCGTAATCCTTACGCTGTCTCCTGTTTTTATAGAATTAGATACTTCCACAGCGCCGTTATTCTTAGGGACGAACACATTGACATTCAGGTTTGAAAGCTTAAGAATCAGATTATCGCCTTTTCCAGTCATCTGTTTGCTGAGTATGGTTCCTTCCGCATAAACACGCTCATCGATTTTTGAATCAGGTGAATATGCGTTTGTCTGCGGGACAAAACCGAAATATGCGATAATAAGTGAAAGTACTGCCACCACCAGCAGTACCACAACGATTTTTTCCTCTTTCTGAATCATCTATTTATTAATAGACACAAGAGTGACATTGAAGATGAGGGTCTTTCCTGCAAGTTCAGTGTTCTGGTCCATTATTATCGAAGTTTCATTGAAACTGATTTTCATCGGGATTGGTCCGAACATACCTGGAACGTTGACAGTGGTAGGTGGAATAGCATTATGCCTGAGTGTAATATTCGTGTTAGTGATGCCAACCACGGTTGTATTCCACGGTGCGTTCGGGAGCTGGATTGTCATGTTCTTTGTCACATTTGGTCTCAGTGTAATGTTATTTTCATCAATCTTTATTACAGTCTCATTCCATGGAGCCCTTGCATCCCAGACGTTGTAACCCGGTTTTAAATCATATGCCAGTGACACCTCGGAAGTGATGTTAAGGATCGTCATATTGATGTTTGTATCCGGGAGTTTCACGGAATCCCCGACTTTATGTTCCTTACCGAAAAACTGCTCAAACTCACCGAGTGAAACATTAAATATTCTTGGTAATGTATCATTTGCAGGATACATCTGGAATATAGGGGCGACCCTTATCATGGTTGGATTGAACGGATAGGCTTTTTCAGGCGCTACCGTGAATGTTTTCGAATCACCAACCTTCATGCCTACCACACCTTCGTCAAATCCTGGAATTACTTTTCCGGTTCCCACAATGAATTGAAGAGGTTCGTACTTTATTTTAGGATTGAACAAATTATTTTCTTTTGCAACTGTCTCAATATTGGTATCAAACATCTTCCCATCCGACTGGCGCCACCCGGTATAATTAACAGAAATATTGTCCCCTTTTTTAACTGCCGCTTTCTGGCCAACGCAACCGCTGAGTAATATCATGGCTGCAAGTAAAAGAATTACAAATTTTTTCATATTATCACGATACCATTCAAATCGATGATAATGTATAAGTAATTTGTGATAAGGCCGTCCGCATAGAAAGATATTTTAGATAATCCTTTCATCAAAAGCCTTTATGTCAATCCAGGATTTCATTTTGCCATTAATCATTCTTACCTCAGGTTTTGTAATCGCCAATATCCTTAATTTTGTCCTCGAAACACTCAGGAAAAAAGCCGAATCGACAGAAACGAAATTAGATGACATTCTAATACATGCCCTCGGGAGGCCGCTGTATATCCTGGTTATTGTAATAGGTATTTATTATGCGATCCATGAAACGCCGTATTTGGGGGTAATGATAAACAGTTTTGATGAAGGATACAGGTACAGGCACTTTATTCTTACTATTTTCGGGACGTGGATAGTCGCTTCCCTTATAAAAAATATAATCAGGGAGTACGGTTATGAATATGCATCCCGGACTGAAGGCCAGCTGGATGACAGGCTTGTAGCCCTTGCCGATATGTCGGCAATGTACATTATCTGGCTTATCGGCATCATGATTGCCCTTGGCGCTGTCGGCATCGAGATAACGCCTCTGATAACAGGTATGGGTATCGCGGGTCTTGCAATCGCCCTTGCGGCCCAGAACCTCCTTTCAAATGTGTTCGGTGGAGTGACCATCACCCTTGACCAGCTCTATAAGGTCGGCGACAGGATTGAACTCAGCGGGGTTTATGGCGATGTTTATGAGATTAAACCCAGGTATACAAAGATAAAAACGCTGGATAATATGGTTATCACCATCCCAAATTCCAGTGTGATTAATGAGAAGATAACCAATTACGCTGACCCGGATGCAACCGTGAGGGTGAAAATACCGATAAGCGTTGCATACGGCACAGACCCCAAAAAGGTGGATGAACTGCTGCTTGATATAGCAGCGAAAACACCCCATGTCATGAAAAACCCAAAACCATCTGTCCGCTTTACTGAATATGCATCTTCCTCACAGAATTTTGAACTTCTCGTCTGGATAAGGCATTATGATGACAGGCATCCTGTGCTTGATTCGATTTTCAGGGAGATGTTTATTCGATTTGCTAAGGAAGGTATAGAAATACCCTATAACCAGATGGATATACATTTGAAGAAGGATTAACATGAACATTAACAAGAAATCAATCATCTCCGCAGCATGCGGTTTCGTCCTCGCGATGGGATTAGTCGTTATTCTTGTTATTATGACGATGCCATTTATTTCTCATTTTTCTTTGGGGGTCCAGAGGGGCATTTCGCTTTTGATTTTCATGTTCTCGTTGCTTGTTGTTTTGCCTCTTGCTTCCAGGAAATTATACAGGATTGACAGCACTAAAAAGATTCTAGGCTGGACATTCATAGGAACGGGCGTAGAATTCCTGGTTTTTCCTCTCTCGCTCCTGTTTGTTGTTAAATCTGTTTCATCGCTTAGCGGGATACTTGTGGCGACAACGTTTTTTGTATTATCGCTTGTCATCGGGCTGTTGGCTGGAGTTACCACCATCGCGGTTGGAGTAATGCTTATAAAAAGTGACAAAATGCAAAGTTTCGCTATAAAGAGGAAAATGGAATGACCGATGACGATGAACTTGCCCGGATAAAAAAGAAGAAACTTGAAGAACTGATGAAACGCCGGCAAGATATTCTGACCCCTAAACCGCCCACCATAATAGAAGTGTTCACCTCCCCGACATGTCCGCACTGCCCGAGGGCGCTTGAAATGGCAAAACAGCTTGCGATGGAGATGCCCGGCATACAGGTTGTTGAGCAATCGACAGCCACGCCGCAGGGTTTTGCCAGGGCTGCATTTTATGATGTGCAGGCTGTTCCCACTGTATTCATTAACGGCAAACGCGCTTTCGTTGGAGCGCCGCCTTCTATGGAGGCATTGCGGCAGGCAGTGAAGTGATTAATTCTTTTTATTTTAAAGTTTTCAGATAATCCAGCAGGTCGTTTTGGTCTTCAACTGACATCTGCCAAACAGGCATAGGCGGCTCAAGCTTCTTTCCTTCTGAATCAAGACCCTTTGTTATCGCTCTTTTTATAAGGTCGTCAGTATACGGTTTTTCATCCCCGATACCCGATGTCAGCGAGGAATACCTGATATCAGAAGCATTGAACGTCCACATCATCATTCGTCCCCTCCCACCTTTTCCATCAGCCCCGTGGCAGGCTGCGCAGCTCATCATCCCGCCGCGCATTGTCATTGCTCCTATCGATGAAATTATGGGTTTACCTGAATTTGAAGTGGCGGTGAAATAAATCCGTTCCCCGTTGCTTTGAAAATCCGATGAGCTTATAGTGTAACTGTAAGACGGCGAATAGAGGTTCACCGCTACAAGACCTATAACTCCCACAGCAATAAAAACTATCGCAAGTTTGAGGTTTTTCATACGATGTCTTTCTTTTTCTCTTCGAATTCTTCTTTGCTTATTTCCCCGTTTGCGTATCTTTTCTTCAGGATTTCAATTGCAGACTCATTTTCAGTTTTAGCGCCGCCGTGTTCCCACAGATACTTAATCAGCAGCACAATTCCGATGAGCACAAGGAGCCAAAATATAAACATAAGTATCCACCAGCCGCCGCCCATGCCATAACCAGAGTCCATCATTCCATATTGCATAGTTTACCTCCACTAATAACAACAATTGGTTTTTGCACTATAAAAAGAAAACGGTTAATAAAAATTATAAAAAAAGATGGGCTCTCGCCCAATGCCGTTAAAATTATTCTGTCACAAGGACATCGGGCGCGCGGTGGCTGATTTTTATGCCTTTGCCCACGCCTTTCACTTTGACGCCCATGATTTTATCGTAAGCAAGCTCTGCCGCTTTCTGCCCTGCAAGGAGCATGCCGCCAAATATCGGTCCCATGCGCGGCGCGCCGTATGTGGACGTTGCCGACATGCCTGCGACGATAAGTCCAGGGTATATCTCATGGGTAAGCTCAACAGTCTGTTTCTCTGCTTCATCCACCCATAGGGAGCCGCAGCCGGGTGGCTCTTCGATATTTAATCTCTTTTGTTGCCAGAGGCGTCTTACCAGGACTGAATCATGACCTGTAGCATCAATTACCACTTTTGTTCTTATGGCTATCGGATCCATGCATGTAATGAATTTCGGCATTTGTTGCACCGGATACCACTGGATAACCACGCCGTCAACATGGTCTTCCTTGAGTATCAGGTCTTCCACATTCGTGGAGTTAAGCAATTTCACACCTGCATCACATGCGCTTGCAAGCATCTTTGAAACCATCTCAAAAGAATCGCAAACGTAAAGTCCATTTCCGGCGTCTTTAAGATTTACGCCGCACTCTTCAAGTATTTTGTTAGCCGGAGCGCCGACAGTGTTTTTAGGCATAAGATAGCCGCCCTGCCACATTCCTCCGCCGCCGTAGATGTTTCTTTCTATCATGACGGTCTTAAGACCTTTCTCTGCACAGTATTTTGCAGCCGTGACACCGCATGGTCCTGAGCCAACAACAACAACATCGCTGTCAAGAATATTCTGTAAGAAATCATCTAAGAATTCATTAACTATCGTTTTTGTAACGTGTATCTCGCTGATATTGGTCATAATTTCACCCTGAGTTAATAGGGCTTCAGCCGACTATAAACTTTTCGAAGCAAGACTGTAGAATCCCGAAATTATTTCGCCAGGATTTTTCTGCGAATGACAAGTCATTTGAGCCGATGGTTAAGATGACTAACAGAAGGATCAAGTTAGGAATAGACTGGATATTAAGAAAAGGTGAAACCGTTGATGAGGTAGCCAATAATTTTAAAGTATCTACCAGACGAATAGAACAATTGGTGAAAATCTTCAAAGAAACCGGGGAATATCCAGTTTTGAATCCGAATAGACGACCTAAGATGCACCTTACAGAAGAACAGAAACAAGTTATAAAACAAGCTTACAGCGAATCATATTTTGGTGCAAGACTTCTCAGATACCATATAAAAAAGAGATATAAACAAAACATCCCGCAAAATAAAATTCATGAATATCTTCTGGAAATTGGATTGGCAAAACCTGATCCTAAGAAACAGAAAAAACGGAAGCGATGCCGATATGAGCGAAAGCATAGTCTATCATTGCTCCATGCTGATTATATGGAAAATGACGGAATTCATGTGATTGCCTTTGAAGATGACGCATCCAGGAAGATCCTTTCTATTGGAGAATTCAATAATTCAACGACTGATAACGCTTTAGAGGTCCTGAAAGTTGCTGAACATGAAGCTATTGAGGTCAATGGTTTGATTCAGGCTATCAATACGGATAGAGGTTCACAATTTTATCCCAATGAAAAAGACAAAAATG